>JBGTBQ010000210.1:0-17122 GCA_041749275.1 Pyrinomonadaceae bacterium
GGTCGCTGCGGCCACCAGCGGCAGGGCCACATCGGGCGCGAGCGTGCCGGGCTTGAAGCCTTCGGGGAATTCTTCGGCGATGAAGGCGGTGGTGAGCGCGCCCTTCTTGAAGCGCGGCGTGCGCACGATGGCCGAGAGGAAGGCGACGTTGTGGTTGACGCCGCGGATGTAGAAGGCGTCGAGTGCATCCTCCATCCGGGCGATGGCCTCGCCGCGCGTCGCCCCATGCGTCGCCAGCTTGGCGATCATGGGGTCGTAATACATGCTGATCTCGGCACCCTCGTAGACGCCGGTATCGACGCGCACGTGTTCGTTTTGCTCCGGCGGGCGATAGCCCACGAGGCGGCCGATGGACGGCAGGAAATTGCGCACGGGGTCTTCGGCGTAAACCCGGGTCTCGATCGCCCAGCCGTTCAGCTTCACCTGGGCTTGAGTCAAAGGCAGCTTCTGGCCCGCCGCCACCCGGATCATGAGCTCGACCAGATCGAGGCCGGTGATCATCTCGGTGACCGGATGCTCGACCTGCAGCCGCGTGTTCATCTCGAGGAAGTAAAAATTGCGCTGGCCGTCGACGATGAACTCGACCGTGCCGGCCGAGCGGTAGCCCACCGCCTTGGCCAGGGCCACCGCCTGCTCGCCCATGGCCTGCCGCGTCCTGGCATCGAGGAACGGGCTCGGCGCCTCCTCCACCACTTTCTGGTGGCGGCGTTGGATCGAGCATTCGCGCTCGCCGAGATAGAGGCAGGTGCCGTGGCCGTCGGCCATCACCTGGATCTCGATGTGGCGCGGCTCCGCCACGAATTTCTCGATGAAGACGCGGTCGTCGGCGAAGGCGTTCTTGGCCTCGGCCCGGGCCGAGCGGAAACCCTCTTCGGTTTCGGCCTCGTCGTGGGCGATGCGCATGCCTTTGCCGCCGCCTCCCGCCGAGGCCTTGATCATCACCGGATAGCCGATCTCGCGCGCGATCTTGACCGCCTGCTTGGCGTCGGGGATCTCGCCGAGATAGCCCGGAACGGTGTTCACCCCGGCCTTCTTGGCGAGCTTCTTCGATTCGATCTTGTCCCCCATGGCGAAGACCGCTGCGGGCGGCGGACCGATGAAGACGATGCCCGCTTGCTCCAGCGCTTTAGCGAAAGCTTCCTTTTCGGAGAGAAAGCCGTAGCCCGGGTGCACCGCCTCGGCGCCGGTTTGCTTGCAGGCGGCGATGATCTTCTCGATCGAAAGATAGGAGTGGGCCGAAGGCGCCGGGCCGATGGCGACCGCCTCGTCGGCCATCTGGACATGCAGCGCGTCGGCATCGGCCTCGGAATAGACCGCGACGGTCTTGATATCCATGCGCTTGGCCGTGCGCATGACGCGGCACGCGATCTCGCCCCGGTTGGCGATCAGGATTTTGCGGAACTTTCGCACAGGTTAAGACAGATGCGGGATGTCAGATGCTAGGCGCTGGTTCGAATCGTCTCTCTCTTTAATTGACATCTGACACCCTGCATCTGACATCTGCTTTCTACTTCTTTACTCCGAACAGCGGCTGGCCGTACTCGACCGGCTGGCCGTTCTCGACGAAAATTTTCTCGACGACGCCGGTCGTCTCGGATTGGATCTCGTTCATCAGCTTCATCGCCTCGATGATGCAGACGATGGTGTCCGACTCGACGGCGCTGCCCACACGCACGAAGGGTTCGGCATCAGGCGAGGAAGAGCGGTAGAAGGTTCCGACAATGGGCGAGGTGATGAGGTGGAGGTCTTCCGCCTTCTCCTCTTCGCGCGGCGCTTCCGGCGTTGCGCGCGCGGCGGCATCGGCCCCGGTCGCCGCCGGCGAGGGAGTCTGGAGCGGATGGGTGGGCGCGGCGACCGGCTGTGGCGCGGGGCTGCGGCTCAGACGGACGCGGATTTCCGCGTTCTCGAACTCGAAGTCGGTCAGGCTATGCGTGGTGAACAATTCGGTCAGTTCGCGCAGTTCGTCCATGTTGAGCGAGGACTCGGTGCGGCGCTGCTGACCCTGCGGTTGTCGCGATTGAGAAGTGTGGCCGCGCCTGCCTCGGCGACCACCGTGGCGTCCAGCGCCGCCGCCCTCGCCGCGCGTGTCCGCCGCCGCATCATCCGCCGGATCGCGTCCGGTCGCCGTGCCCTGATCGTGTTCGTTCATGCTCGTTTACTCCGTCCGAAGTTCGGGTCGAGCGCCTGCCCGACATGTCGGCAAGAGAAAAGCCCCAGACCCGCTTGCCGAGCGAGCGGCTCTTGTGGGGCTTTCTTTCGAGGGGTGAAACGCGGCGGTCGCGGACGCTTCAACTCGACCAGCGAGCAGCGAGCGCCCGGCCCCGATCCGCCCAGATGTTACTCTGTCTCCTGCTCGGCAGCGGTTGATTCGGTTTTCTTCGAGCGACTACCACCGCTGCCCGCCTTATCCGCCACCTCCGTCTCCTCGGCGGAGGCTTTCAACTGGCCGCGTTCTTGCGTCGTCTCTTCCTTCTCGTAAGTGCTGTCGGCCTTCTCGCCCCCACGCCGACCGCCCTCGGCGGCCTTTGACTCGCTCGCCTTCGCCGTCTTCTTCTTACCCGAAGTGACGGACTTGGCCCGCTTGGTAACGGATTCGGCGGCCTCGCGCTCGCGCGGGTTGTCCACAAGTTCGATGATGGCGATCTCGGCGTTGTCACCGTCGCGTCGGCCCAGTTTGAAGATGCGCGTATAGCCGCCCGGACGATCCTTGTAGCGCTCGCCGAGTTCATCGAAAAGACGCTTCAGCGCGGCGACGCCCGCCGTGCGCGGCGCCCGCGGCTGTTTGCGTTTGCCCGTGGAAGGAGCCTGCTGCCGGTTGCCGGCGTGAAAAAACCCGGCGGCTTGGCGACGCAAGTGAAGCGCACGCTCCCGCGCGTCGTCGCCGTCCAGATTCGCGGCTCGACGCGAGAGCGTAATCACCCGCTCGACATACGAGCGCAATTCCTTCGCCTTCGGCAGCGTCGTGACGATGCGCTCGTCCCGCGCGTTGATGAGCGACGTGGCGAGATTACGCAGCATGGAGTTGCGGTGCTCGCTCGTCCGACCGAGTTTCCTGTGTGCTTTTAAGTGTCGCATGACTTCCCTCAAGTGACGAGTGACGAGCAGGAAGAAGTTTTTTGAACTCGTCGCCGGTCAATCGTCGCTGCTTCTATTCCTCGTCCTCGTCGTCCTCGTATTCGCTCAGGTCAACGTCGCTGCCGCCGCTGCCGGGGATCGGATTGCCCTGCTCGTCGAAGGCCATGCCGAAGTCGAGGCCCATCCCGTGCAGAATGTCCTTGATCTCGTTCAGAGACTTCTTGCCGAAGTTCTTCGTCGCCAGCATCTCGCGCTCCGAACGCTGCACGAGGTCGCGGATGGAGCGGATATTGGCGTTCTTCAGACAATTGTATGAACGCACGGACAGTTCCAGTTCATCTACCGAGCGGTCGAGCACGTCGTTGCGCGGCAAGGGCGGGCGCTCGATATTCTGGTAAGAGAACTCGTCCGTGTCCTCTTCAAAGTTGATGAAGATCGCCATGTGATCCTTAATCAACTTCGCCGCGAGGCCGATGGCATCGTCCGGCTTGACGGAGCCATCCGTCCAAACCTCGATGGTCAGCTTATCGAACTCCGTGTTCTGGCCGAGGCGCGCGGCCTCAACCGCGTAGTTAACCTTCTTGACCGGCGTGTGGACGGAGTCAATCGGGATGTAGCCGAGCGAGAGGTCTTCGTCGAAGTTGCGCTCGGCGGGGACGTAGCCGCGCCCGCGCTTCAGACGCATCTCGACGCGGAGCGAGCCGCCCTCGCTGACGGTGGCGATGTAGACGTTCGGGTCGAGTATCTCCACATCGGCGTCCGCCTCGATGTCGCCGGAGGTGACTTCGCCGGCGCCGTCCTTCGTGATCGTCAAAGTCTTCGGCTCGTTGCCGTGGAGCTTGAATGGAATCTGTTTGAGGTTGAGGATCACGTCGGTCGCGTCCTCGACGACGCCGCGAATCGAGGAGAATTCATGCTCGACGCCCTCGATCTTGACGGCAGTAATGGCCGCGCCCTCAATCGAGGAGAGGAGCGCGCGCCTGAGCGAGTTACCGATAGTAGTGCCGAAACCGCGCTCGAACGGCTGGGCAGAGAAACGCCCGTAGCGCTCGGTCAAGGTCTCGCCTTCGACGGCGAGGCGGCGCGGCATTTGGAAACCGGTCCAGAGATTGTGCTGATCAATTGCCATGATTTTTTGGTATCCCCGTCTTAAAAAGCCACTAGAACGCGAGCGACGCCGCTGCGCCCGGCGTATCCGAACGACCGGGCGCAACGGCGCCGCGTCAGGGTTACTTGCTGTACAACTCGACGATCAACTGCTCGTTGATCGAGCGGTCAATGTCGTCACGTGTCGGGAGCGAGGCCACACGCGCGCTCATCTCCGCGCCATCTGAGGGCACAACCCACGACGGACGTCCGCGCCCGCCGGCGGTCTGCCAAGCGCCCTCGACGTGCGGGTTCTTGCGGCTCGCCTCCTTGACGCTGACGATGTCGCCCTGCTTAACCTGAAAAGAGGGGATGTCTACTTTGCGCCCGTTGACCTCGATGTGCCCGTGGTTAACGAGTTGGCGCGCTTGGCGGCGCGACGTGGCGAAGCCGGCGCGGTAGACGGCGTTGTCGAGCCGCCGTTCGAGGAGCGCCAACAGGTTCTCGCCCGTGATGCCCTTCTGGCGAGCTGCCTTCTCGAAGTAGTTGCGGAACTGTCCTTCGAGGACGAAGTAGATACGCTTGACCTTCTGCTTCTCACGAAGTTGCAGGCCGTAGCCTTGCAATGCTTTGCCGCGGCGCATGGAGTTGCCATGCTGTCCGGGCGGCTGCGTGCCGCGCTTCTCAATCGGACACGACGGCTTGAAACAGCGGTCACCCTTCAAAAATAATTTTGCACCTTCGCGGCGGCACAGACGGCACACCGCACCACGATACCTAGCCACTTCTTTTGCCTCCAGTCTACGTTGAAAGACGGAAAAGTTTACAGACCACGCGACCCGGCACGTGGCCCTTCATCCTTTAGGTAAAACGATGAACGATGAACTGAAAATAAAATGATTTTAGTTCAGCGTTCCGCGTTCATACTTCATCGTTGCTCTTAAACTCTACGCCGCTTCGGCGGGCGGCAGCCGTTGTGCGGGATGGGCGTCGTGTCACGGATGAGCATGACGCGGATGCCGGCGCTGTTGATAGCGCGGATTGCGGACTCGCGCCCGCCGCCCGGCCCTTTGACGCGCACTTCACACTGCGTCATCCCGGCGTCCTTCGCCTTGTTCGCGGCCTCGTAAGCAGCCTGCTGTGCGGCGAACGGCGTCCCTTTACGCGAGCCGCGGAACCCACGAGCGCCCGCCGAGGACTGCGCGATCAAATTCCCTTCGGTGTCCGTGATCGAGATCATCGTGTTGTTGAACGATGCCGCGATATGCACGATCCCGACGGGGATGTTCTTCTTCTCTTTCTTACGGAAGACTTTTTTCTTCCCGCCCGTTGTTGCTTTTGCCATAAAAATCCAGATGTCGGATGTCAGGTGTCAGATGTCAGTTATTTGTTAGAGGCCAGTTCTCACTGAGGTCCAACATCTGACACCTGCTGTGTTTACTTCTTGCCCGGCGCCTTCTTCTTGGCGATGGTGGCGCGGCGCGGCCCCTTGCGGGTGCGCGCGTTGGTATGCGTGCGCTGTCCACGGACGGGGAGTCCCCGCCGGTGACGCAGACCCCGGTAACAGCCGATGTCCATCAAGCGCTTGATGTCCATCTGCACGCGCTTGCGGAGGTCGCCCTCAACCTCACCCTGCCCTTCGATGATCTGACGGATACGGTTCAACTGCGCTTCGTCGAGGTCGCGGACGCGAAGTTCAGGACTGACCTGCGCTTCCTGCAAGATCGTGTTCGAGCGCGAACGACCGATGCCGTAGATGTACGTCAGGCCGATTTCAATCCGCTTGTTGACCGGGAGGTCAACGCCAACTACACGAGCCATTATCTTAAGTCTCCGAATCTTAAAAACAGTTTTCAGTTTAGTCTTCAGGTTGACTGAACACTTAAAACTGAAGTCTGAAAACCGTGACCTACCCCTGCCGTTGCTTATGCTTGGGGTTCGTGCAGATCACGCGCACCACTCCCTTGCGGTGGATGACCTTACAGTTGTCGCACATCTTCTTGACTGAAGCCCGTACCTTCATCGTTCACACACCTCTCGGCGAAACCGCATGACCTCTCTCGGTGCTGCTCTCGCCCGACTGCACCAGACAACTCAGGCAAAACCCGGCGTGGCTGGCAAATTGCGAATAATAACATACTTACCGCCGCGCTCCAAACCGCGCGGCGACATCTTCAAGGGGCGCTCGCCGCTTCGGTTTCCGGGGCGCGCGCGGCAACCTGCGTCAGCACTTCCGGCCCCTCCTCCGTGATTGCGATGGTGTGCTCGACGTGAGCGCTTGGCCTGCCGTCGAGCGTGACGACCGTCCAGCCGTCCTTGAGCGTCTTGGTTTGGTGCGTCCCCATGTTAATCATCGGCTCGATGGCGAAGACGTAGCCGGCCCGGATTTTGTCCTTTGTGCCGGGCTTGCCGTAATTCGGAATCTGCGGGTCTTCGTGCATCTTGCGCCCGATGCCGTGGCCGACGTAGTCGCGCACGATGGAGTAACCGTGCGCCTCGGCGTGCGATTGCACGGCCCATCCGATGTCGCCGAGGTGTTTTCCGGGCCAGCACTGCTGAATCGCACGCTCGAGACATTCCTCGGCCACACGGATGAGCTTCAACCGATCCTCACTGACTTGACCGACGGGCACGGTCGTTGCCGTGTCGCCGACGTAGCCGTTGAGCGTCGCGCCGCAGTCAACGGAGAAGATGTCGCCTTCCTTCAGCGCATACTCCGACGGAAAGCCGTGCACGACCTGCTCGTTGACCGACGCACAGATTGAAAAGGGGAAGCCGTGGTAGCCCTTGAAGGTCGGCAGCGCCCCGGCGTCGCGGATCATCTTTTCCGCCGCGCGGTCGAGTTCGAGCGTGGTCACGCCGGGCGCCACCATCCGGCGCACCTCCTCGCGCACTTCCGCGATCAGCCGCCCCGCGGCGCGCATCTTCTCCAGTTCTTTTTTTGACTTCCCGATAATCATTTCGAAGAGGTGACTGGTACTGCGTGACTAAGTAAAAAGAGAAGGCCGACGGCGCGTCTTATCACTCATTACCGGCGACTATCTTTTCCATATCCGCGTAAATCGCCTCGGAATCACGCTTGCCGTCAACGCGGCGCAAACGCCCGGACTTCTCGTAAAAATCTATCAGCGGCTGCGTTTTCCGTTCGTAAGTTTCAAGGCGCGTCTGAGCCGTCTCCATGTTGTCGTCCGCGCGGCGCTTGAGTTTTACATCCGGGTGTAAATCACAGACGCCTTCGACCCGCGGCGGCTTGTAGTAAACGTTATAAATTTCTCCGCAGACGGGACAGCTACGACGGCCCGTCATTCGCTTCTCAAGGATGTCAAACGGCACATCCACGAGGATGGGGACGATTTCATGTCCCTGCGCGCGCGCTAAATCTTCAAGCATCTCGGCCTGCGCCGCCGTCCGCGGGTAGCCATCCAACACATAGCCGTTGCGACAGTCGTCACGGCTCGTGCGCTCCTCGACCACGCGCGCCGTGATCTCGTCCGGGACGAGTTTGCCCGACGCCAGAATCGCTCGCACCTCTTCGGCAAGCGGCGTCCGCGTATCCTTCATCGCGCGGAACATGTCGCCCGTCGAAATCTGAGGCAGGCCAAGGCGCTCCTGAACGAGACGCGCCTGCGTCCCCTTCCCCGCGCCCGGCGCGCCAATCGGGACGATGATTTTCGACATAAAGGAAGATGTCGGATGTGAGATGTCAGATGCGGGTATTGACCAACATCCGACATCTGCTTTTTACGTTCTCCGTCCGCGCAGCCGGCTGCCCGGCCCAAAAAAGCCTTCGTAGTTGCGCATGACAAGTTGCGCCTCGATCTGCGCGACGGTGTCCATCGCCACACCGACGAGAATCAGGAGCGAGGTGCCGCCGAAGTAAAACTGATAGCCCATGCCCTTCGGAATCCATCCTAATCCGGGTGTGCGGCTGACGAAGTCTTCGAGGCCGACGCCGACGAAAGGCAACCGCCCGACGTTGAAGCCGCTCAACATGATCTGCGGGATAAGCGCGACGAACACAAGGTAGAGCGCGCCGACCGTCGTCAGCCGCGTCAGGATCGCGTTCAGGAACTCCGCCGTGTTCCTGCCGGGCCGGATGCCCGGGATGAAGCCGCCGTGCTTACGCAGATTGTCCGCCACCTCTTCGACGTTGAAAATGATCGTAATGTAGAAGAAGGTAAACACCACGATCAGGAATGCGAAGAGCAGTTCGTAGTACGGATCGCCGCCGTGGAAGCTCTGGAAAAAGGTGAAGATACGCGATGAAAGCGCCTGCGGATTGTTCATGTCGGGCTGGACGAACTGCATGATCGTCTGCGGAATCGTCAGCACGGACGAGGCGAAGATGACAGGAATGACGCCGCCCATGTTGAGCTTGATGGGCATGTGCGTCTGCTGTCCGCCGACGAGTTGGCGTCCGACATGGCGCTTGGCATAGCTGATTGGCACCTTGCGACGCGCCGTCTCGACGAAGACGACGAAGGCGATGAGCAGCAGCAGCACGGCGACGAGCGCAATGACGCCGATGGCCTCGAAGGCGTCGCCGCTCCGGAGTTTGCCGAAGACCTGCTGGGCGCCGCTCGGCAACCCGATGATGATGCCGGCGAAGATGAGGAGCGAGATGCCATTACCGATGCCGCGCTCCGTGATCTGTTCGCCGAGCCACATGACGAAGACGGTGCCCGTGGTGAGCGTAATCATCGTCGTCAGGATGAAGCCCCACGAGTCCGCGCCGACGGCATTTGCCTGAAGCCAGCGCGCGACGATGAAGGTCTGGAAGAGCGCCAGCACGACCGTGAGATAACGCGTGTACTGGTTGATCTTCTGGCGACCCGCATCGCCCTCCTCCTGCAACTTTTTGAGTTGGGGGAAGACGGTCGTCATCAACTGGAGGATGATCGAGGCCGTGATGTAGGGCGTGACGCCGAGGGCGAAGACCGAGATCGTCTTGAAGTTCCCGCCAGAAAAGAGGTCGAGCACGCCGAGCAGAGTGCTCCCGACTTCGCTCCAGACCCGCTTCAACTGATCCTGATCAATGCCGGGCGCGGTGACGTGCGCGCCGAAGCGGTAGACAGCCAGCAATCCCAGCGTGAACAGGACGCGCTTGCGCAGGTCCGGGACGCGAAACATGTTGCTGATGGCGGCGAATAACTTATCCATGATGATTAGCTTTCAGCGGTCGGCTTTAAACTTTCCTCGATGGTCAATGGCAACTTTCAGATTTCAGCGCACGACAGACACGGGTTTTAGCTGAAGGCTGATCGCTGACCGCTCCTTAGCAAAGAACGCTGAAAACGCTGAAGGAGCCTTTCGGCTCTCCTCACGGCGTCCTCAGCGCGTGTTCTTCCGGCTCGATTTTCAAACGCGCCGAGACCTTACCGCGGCTCGACGGGAACGAGTGCATCGGCCTTATGGAACGAGGTGATGACGTTCGCGGTACCGCCCGCCGCCTCGATCTTCTCGCGCGCACCTTTCGTGAAACGGTGCGCCGAGATGGTAAGCGCCTTCGTCATTTCGCCCGTGCCGAGCACCACGATATCGCGGTGGCCCTTGGCGATCACGCCGCGCTCGTGCATCAGTTCCGGCGTGACTGAGTCGCCCGCTTCAAAGCTCCGGTCGAGCGTAGAGAGACTGACCTCGATCCACTGCTTCTTGAAGATATTGGTGAAGCCGCGTTTCGGCAAGCGCCGCTGCAAGGGCATCTGCCCGCCTTCAAAGCCGATCTTTGCGCTGTAGCCGGAACGGGACTTCTGCCCCTTGTTGCCGCGCCCGGCGGTCTTGCCGAGGCCGGAGCCGGGGCCGCGCCCCAAACGCTTCTTCTTGTGCGTCGAACCCTTCGCCGGGTGCAGATTATTCAAACCGATAGCCATTGCTCACTCCGTTCGCAGCGGTTAGCGGTTAGCTCTTGTCTTTGCTAACCGCTAACAGCTTTTATTCAACGATCCGCAGAAGGTGCGGGACTTTGGCGACGACGCCGCGCATGGAGGCGTCGTCGGGGCGCTCAATCGTCTGGTTGAGCTTCGTAAACCCGACGCTCCGCACGATTGCTTTCTGCGTCTTCGGGAAACCGATAGCGCTGCGGTAATACTGGATACGAATCTTCCCGCTGTTCTGTTTATTCTCTTCAGCCATCTCGAATACCTCGTCACAGGTGATGGGCGTCGAATGACGGAACACAAGCCTTACTCTTGTCATCCATCATCCGTCACCGTTCACGGCTTTTATAACTCTTCCACCTGCTTGCCGCGAAGCCGCGCCAACTCCATCGGGTCTTTCATGTTCAAAAGCCCGTCGAAAGTCGCGCGGACGACATTGTGCGGGTTGGCGGAGCCGAGCGATTTGGTGCGAACGTCGTGGACGCCCGCCGCCTGCATGACGGCGCGGACAGCGCCTCCCGCGATAACGCCCGTGCCCTCGCTGGCCGGTTTCATCAAGACGCGCCCCGCGCCGTGAGTCCCGACGATGGGGTGCGGCAGGGTGTTGCCGATGAGCGGGACGCGGATCATATTCTTCTTCGCCGCCTCGATGGCTTTCTTGATAGCGAGCGGCACCTCGCGCGCCTTGCCCGTGCCGAAGCCGACATGGCCCGCGCCGTCGCCGACGACGACCAGCGCCGCGAACGAAAGGTTTTTGCCGCCTTTGACGACCTTCGTCACGCGGTTGATGGAGATGACCTGATCCGTGAGGTCAAGCCCCTGCGTCGTAATTCTCTGTTTCGGTTGTCGCATCTCTTACCCTTCCGCCGTTTCAGCAACCGCCTCGGCAGCCGGCGCCTCTTGCTTGTTCAGGCCCGCCTCGCGCGCCGCATCCGTCAGCGCCTTGACGCGCCCGTGGTAGCGATAGCCGCCGCGGTCGAAGACGACCGACTCGATGCCCTTCGACAGGGTGCGCTCGGCAATCGCCCGCCCGACCCGTTCAGCAGCCTCGATGTTGCCGCCCGTCGCGCCGTGTAAATCCTTCTCGGTCGTCGAAGCCGAGACGATGGTTACGCCCTGATCGTCGTCAATCACCTGCGCGTAAATGTGGTTCAGGCTGCGGTAAATCGCAAGGCGCGGGCGCCCCGACGAGCCGCGCACCTTCCGGCGGATGCGTGCGTGCACCGCTCTGCGAACCGTCGCTCTATCCTTCTGTGCCATATCAACCTCAAACGATGAACGCGGAACTATGAACGATGAACTGGAAGACAAATGCTTTTAGTTCAGCGTTCCGCGTTCATACTTCATCGTTTACTTCCCGGTCTTGCCCGGTCTCAGCTTCAACTGCACGTCGGCGTAGCGCACGCCCTTGCCCTTGTAGGGGTCAGGCTTGCGTAAGCTATGCATGTTGGCGGCCACTTGTCCGAGCTTCTGTTTGTCTATGCCGGTGAGCGTGAGCGTTACCTGATATTGCTGGATCGAACTCTTCTGCGGAACGCGCTCCGACTTCACGTCAATGCCTTCGGGCAACGAGAATTCTATGGGATGCGAGTAGCCCAGACTGAAAACGACCCTGCGGCCCTGCACATCGGCCTTGTAACCGACGCCGACCACATCCATCTTCTTCTCGAAGCCCTCGGTCACACCGAGGATGGCGTTGTTGGCGAGAGCGCGAGCGAGGCCGTGGCTGGCCGCCAGTTGGTCCGAGGCGCGCTCGGCCTGCAACTGTCCGTCCTCCTGCTTGAACGTGATCCCTTCGGGGATCGGCGTCCGCAGCATCCCCTTCGGCCCCTTCACCTCAAGCTCCTGCTCGTGGATTGTGACCGTTACGCCCTTCGGCACCGCGATAACTTTTTTACCGATACGTGACATAACAACCTCAAGGATGAAGGATGAAGGATGAAGGATGAATAGAGAGAAGTGGTCGCTTCATCCCTCATCCTTCATCCTTCATCCTTTAATATATTTCCGCCAGCACCTCGCCGCCGACGTTCTCGCGGCGGGCGCGCTTGCCGCTCATCAGGCCGCGCGAGGTCGAGACGATGTTGATGCCGTAGCCGCCGAGCACCTTCGGGATGTCGGTCGCGCCGAGATAGACCCGGCGACCGGGCCGCGAGACGCGCTGGAGGTACGAGATCGAGGAGGTGCCGCGCGCGTCGTAGCGCAGGAAAATGCGGATCAAGCGGCGCGGGCCTTCGCCCTTGACGACGAAGTTGTTGACGTAGCCCTCCTCCTTGAGGATACGCGCGATCTCCAGTTTCAGCTTCGACGCCGGGATGTCCACCCGCGAGTGCTTCGCCGCGATGGCGTTCCGCATCCGCGTCAGCATGTCGGCAATAGGATCAGTCATTACTTCAACTCCAAAACAGATGCTAGATGTTAGATGTCAGAGGTTAGTTAGAAGACAGTTTGACTGACATCTAACATCCAGCATCTGACATCCGCCTTTTTACCAACTCGACTTTATGACGCCCGGAATCTGCCCCTGAAGCGCCAACTCGCGGAAACAGATGCGGCACAGCTTGAACTTACGCAGATAGCCGCGCGGGCGCCCGCAACGATTGCAGCGCGTGTAGGCGCGCACCGAGAATTTCGGCTTCCGGTTCGCCTTTGCGATGAGTGATTTCTTAGCCATAGAACCTCAGATGTCGGATGTTAGATGTCTGATGTTGGTATCAGCATGTTCTACTGACCTCTTACATCCGACATCTGACCGCTGCTTTATTGTTGCCTGAACGGCATCCCCAGCGCCTTCAACAGGGCGCGGGCGTGTTCGTCGTTGCGCGCGGTAGTGACGATGGAGATATTCATCCCGCGCGTCTTGTCAACTTTGTTAAAGTCAATTTCGGGGAAGATCAACTGGTCGCGGATGCCGAGCGTGTAGTTGCCGCGCCCGTCGAACGCCTTCGGCGAGACGCCGCGGAAGTCGCGCACGCGCGGCAGCGCGATGGAGATCAGCCGGTCGAGGAATTCATACATCCGCTCGCCGCGCAGCGTGACCATCGAGCCGATGGGCATCCCCTGCCGGAGCTTGAAGGCGGCGATTGATTTTTTGGCGCGGGTCGTGACGGGCTTCTGGCCGGTCACGACCCGCAGTTCGTCCGCCGCCGTGTCCACGATCTTGGCATTAGCGATGGCTTCGCCGAGGCCCATGTTGATGACGATCTTTTCGAGCCGCGGCACCGCCATCGGATTCTTGATGTCGAAATCCTTGGCGAGCGCCGGGGCAATCTCCCCTTGATAGCGTTCTTTCAGTCTTGATGCGGCCATGATGTCCCTCTACCTCATCTTCGCGCCTGGGTTCTCGCCGCCGCGCCTTGAGCGGCGCGGGCGTTGCCAGGGATGCGGTAATTTCTGTTCGCCTAATCCTTAGTCGAGCGTGTGTCCGCTGCGTGCGGCGACGCGCGTCTTCTTGCCGTCTTCGGCGACCTCGTAACGCGTGCGCGTGGGCTTGCCCGACTGCGGGTCAATCAACTGCACGTTCGAGATGCTGATATAGGCTTCCTTGTCAATGATGCCGCCGCCGCGTCCGGCCTGCGGGTTGGGGCGCTGGTGGCGTTTGACGATAGCCGCGCCCTCGACCTTGACTTTGCCCTCGACGGGGAGGACTTCGAGCACGCGCCCGCGCTTGCCGTTGTCGCGGCCCGCAATGACGATGACCTGATCGCCCTTCTTAATCTTCGCGCGTTTGGTTCCCTTGCGTGTCACTTTTAAATCACCTCCGGCGCGAGCGAAACAATCTTCATAAAGTTGCGGTCGCGCAATTCTCTGGCGACGGGGCCGAAGACGCGCGTCCCGATGGGCGTGTCGTCCGGCTTGATGAGCACGCACGCGTTCTGGTCGAAGCGGATGTAGGTGCCGTCCTTGCGGCGCACCTCTTTGCGCGTGCGGACGATGACGGCGTTATGCACCGTGCCTTTCTTCACCGCCCCATCCGGGCTGGCCTCTTTCACCGTCACCTTAATCTTGTCGCCGAGGCTCGCCCGCGTCCTCGTCGTCGAGCCGCCGATGGTCTGAATCATTTCGACGCGCCGCGCCCCCGAATTGTCCGCCACGTCCAGCGACGTTTGCATCTGAATAGCCATGACTCACTCCGTTCGCGCTTATTAGCTGTTAGCTGTCTGTTTTTGCTAATGGCTAATCGCTATCAGCTTCTTTACTTCTCCGCCTTCTGGATGATCTCAACGACGCGCCAACGCTTACGCGCCGACAGGGGCCGCGTCTCGACGATTCGCACTTTGTCGCCGATGGTCGCGCCCTTCTCGTCGTGGGCCATGAACTTCGACGTGCGGCGGACATAGCGACGATACTTCGGGTGGCGGATGAGACGGTCAACGCGCACGACGACCGTTTTCTCCATCTTGTCGGAAGCGACGATGCCCACCTTCTCGGCGCGGCGACTGGTACGGTGGCCCGTCTCGGCTCCCGTCGCGGCGCTCTCTTGCGCGTCAACGCCCGCCGCCGCTGCCCCCGCCTCGCCCGACTTCATTTCTTCGACAGCCGACTGCTCTTCCGCCGCCTGCCCGTTTTCCTGATTCTCTGCCATATCAACTCCAAACGATTAACGCGGAACCATGAACGATGAACTGAAGACAAATGCTTTTAGTTCAGCGTTCCGCGTTCATACTTCATCATTTAATTCGCCGTTTCCTGCTCGCGCTGGCGCATGAGCGTCCGGACTCGGGCGAGCGTCTTCTTCTCGCGCCTCACGGTCTTGACCGCGTCCACCTCGCCGAGCGCCAGCTTGAAGTTGAGGCGGAACAACGACTCTTTCAGACGCGACGCCTCGTCCTTCAACTCTTCATTCGACAGATCGCGCAGGCGATCCAGTTCTGCACGTTTCTTTTCCATGATTAGATGGCGCCTCCCTCTTGATCGGCGCGGGTCACGAATTTGGTCTTGAGCGGCAGCTTCTGCGCCGCCAGCCGCATCGCCTCGCGCGCTACATCCTCGGCGACGCCCTCGATTTCGTAGAGGATGCGGCCCGGCTTGACGACGGCGACCCAATGGTCGGGCGCGCCCTTGCCTTTGCCCATGCGCGTCTCGGCGGGCTTCTTCGTGATGGGCTTGTCCGGGAACATCCGAATCCAGATTTTGCCGCCGCGTTTGACGTGTCGCGTCATGGCGATACGCGCGGCCTCGATCTGGCGGTCGGTGATCCAGCCCGGCTCCAGCGTCTTCAGCCCATACTCACCGAAGCTGATGGAACTGCCACGAATGGCCTTGCCCGTCATCCGCCCCTTCATCTGCTTTCGGTGCTTGACCTTCTTCGGCATCAACATGATGAATGCACCCCAGAAATAACTTTGAGCAATCAGTGGTCAGCTTTCAGCCAAAAACTTCGGACGGGCCGACCGTTTATCAAAAACTGACCGTTAGCTACCAGACAATAAAGCCGACTGATGAAAGCTGATAGCTGAACGCTCTTTATCCTCTGTCGCCACGCCCGCGTCCTTCGCCGCCACGTCCACGACCATCGCCGCGCCCGCGTGGGCGGTCGTCGCCGTCACGGTCACGGCGTGGGCGGCGACCGTCGCCGCGCTCTCCGCGCGGCTCGTTGATCGGGTCGGTCTGCGTGCCGCGCGCCATCGCCGCTTTCGCGTCGAGAATCTCGCCACGGTAAATCCAGACCTTGACGCCGATGGCGCCGAACGTCGTCCGCGCCTCGGCCAGTCCGTAGTCAATATCGGAGCGCAAGGTGTGCAGCGGCAGGCGGCCTTGCAGGTGCCACTCACTGCGCGCGATCTCAGCGCCGTTGAGGCGACCCGAAACCTTGACCTTGATGCCCTGCCCGCCAAACCGGAGCGTCTCTTCGACCGCCTTCCGCATGGCGCGACGAAAAGCGATGCGCTTTTCCAACTGCGCCGCGATCTTCTCGGCCTGCAACTGCGCGTTCAGTTCCGGCTTGTGAATCTCCTGAATGGAGACCAGCACTTCCTTCCCCGTCCGCGAAGCGATGTCGCCCTTGAGCTTGTCAATCTCCGCCCCTTTGCGCCCGATGATGATGCCGGGGCGCGAGGTGTAGATGATGATCTTTAGGCGGTTGGCCGCGCGCTCGATGTCTATGTGCGAGACGCCCGCGCCCGCGAAGCGGCTCTTCAGCACCCGCTTCAGCTTAAGGTCTTCCTGAAGGAAGTCGCCGTACTGTTTCTTCGCAAACCAGTGCGAATGCCAGTCCTTGTTATAGCCAAGGCGAAAACCGTATGGATGAACTTTTTGGCCCACTCAGTTACTCCGTTCGAATCTGAATGCTGAATCTCAAGCCTGAGATTCAGCATTCCCTACTCTTCGTCCGTCTTCTTCTTTCTTTTCAGCGCACTGCCCAACTTTGACGCAGCCTTCTTAGCGCCTGTCTTCTTCGGCGCCGCTTTCTTCTCGGGCGCTTCACTCACCTCAGGCGCGGCTTCAGCCGTTTCCGCTTTCGACGTCCCGTGTTTCGCTCTTGGCGCGGCAGCCGCGCCGCCGCGTTTGGCTTTCTTGCTCACGGCCGGTGTCATTGCCGATTCTTTCTTCCCGTTCTCGCCGGGCTGATCGCTCGACAGCAGAATCGTCACATGACAAAAGTGACGCTGCTGGCGAAACGCTCGACCCTGCGGCGCCGGGCGCAGACGGCGACGACCCTTAGTGGGGCCATCATCGACATAAGCCGCCTTCAGCCAAAGCTCGTCCGGGTCGACCGAGACGTTCGCTTTCTCAGCCGCTTCGTTCGCATTTGCGATCGCCGACTTCACGCACTTCTCAATGCCCAGCGCGGCCCGCTTGTTCGAGTAACGCAGGATCGCCAATGCCTGATTGACGTTCTTGCCGCGGATCATATCGAGGACCAGCCGCGCCTTCTGCGGCGACCCACGTAGAAACTTTGCGCTTGCTCTTGCTTCCATGATGACTATTGAATCAGTGTTTCATCGGGTCATTGATTCATTGGTTTCAATCGGCCAATAGATAAATGAGTCAATGAATAAATCTGCTTTCTATGCTGCCGGCGCCGCCGGAGCGCTACCGCCAGCCGGCGAGACCTTCGCGGTCTTTTCTGCCTTATCAGCCTT
>JBGTBQ010000211.1:0-6951 GCA_041749275.1 Pyrinomonadaceae bacterium
GGATTTCGGCGAACGCGCGGGCGAGTGCCCGCGGGTCGAGTGAGCCGTCGAGGCGGACGGCGGCGGGCATGTTGTAGAAGGCGCTTCGGCCTTCGAGTTGGTCGAGGAACCACAGCCGCTGCTGCCCATACGACAGCGGCGCCTCCGCGCCTCTCTCCACCAGCCGGATCGGAGGCGCTTGCGCTTCGGCGCCCGCGCGCAACTCTTCTTCGACGCAGCCGGCCAGCAGCGTGACGGTCGGGCTCTCGAACATAGCGCGCAACGGTAAATCGACGTTGAAGACTTCCCTGATTCGCGAAACGAGCCGCGCGGCCAGTAACGAATGTCCGCCTAGGTCGAAGAAGTTGTCGTGAACGCCTGCCCGCTCCAGTCCCAGCGCCTCCGCCCAGATGCGCTCCAACTCCGCTTCCACCGCGGTGCGCGGCGGCGCGTACTGAGACTGTCGGGACACGTGCGAACTGTCCGGAGCAGGCAACGCTCGCCGGTCGATCTTCCCGTTCGCCGTCAGCGGCATTTCATCTAGCATCACGAAGGCCGCAGGCACCATGTAACGCGGCAGCCTCTCGGCGAGGTACTGACGCAGCTCTCCCGCCTCCGCACCATCCCCGCCGCCCTGCGAGACCACATAAGCCACGAGTCCGTGCTCCCCGCGGCCCGTCTCCCGCATCAACACTTCCGCCGCGCGCACACCCTCGTGCTGTTCCAGCACGTACTTGATCTCTCCCGGCTCGACGCGGTGGCCGCGCAGCTTTACTTGATGATCGCGCCGCCCGAGGAACTCGATGTCTCCGTCGGGCAGGTAACGCGCCATGTCTCCCGTCCGGTAGAGCCGCGCGCCGGGCTTTTGAGACGACGGATGCGGGACGAATCGCGCGGCCGTCGCCGCCGGACGGTTGTGATAGCCGCGAGCTAGGCCGACCCCGCCGACGTAGAGTTCACCTCTGACGCCGACCGGCACCGGCCATTGCTCGTCGTCGAACAGGAAGACCTCGACGTTCTGTACCGGCTTGCCTATCGGCGTGTTCCTCGCGGGCTCCGCCCCGTCGGCTGGCACGTCGTATAACGTGGCGCAGATGCTGGCTTCCGTCGGCCCGTAGCCGTTAATCAAACACAGCCCCGGTGCCCGCCCCGCAATCGTGCGCAGCAAGCCTTCCGGAATCGGCTCGACGCCGACGAGCAGTCGCCGCGGAACGAGACGCTTCCCGTCCCGCGCCAAATCGTCGGCCACCTCGCGCAGCATGAACGCGGGGATGTAAGCGCTGCTGATCCGATGTGTGTGCAGCCAATCGAGGAACAGCGAACTGTCGGCGCGAACTTCCTCCGGCGTGATGTGGAGAGTGCCCCCCGCGAGTAGGGCGGAGAAGATTTCGTAAACCGACACGTCGAAGCTCAGGCTTGTCCAGAAGCCGGCGGGCGACGCCTCCGCGACCGGCTGGCGTCGCGCGAAATCCGTTAGCAGGTTGACGACGCCCCCGTGTTGGCAGGCGACGGCTTTCGGGCCGCCGGTCGAGCCGGAGGTAAACATGACGTAGGCGAGGTTCTCGGCCAGCACATCTACCGCTAGGGCGTCAGCGTTGTCTGCTGCAATGTCAGACCAGTCGGCGTCGAGTGAGACGAGCCGCCCGGCATAGTCCGGCAATCGCTGCCCGAGTCCGCGGTGCGTGAGCAGCGTGTGGATGCGCGCGTCGTCGAGCATGTCGCGCAGCCGTTGATCGGGATAAGCCGGGTCGAGCGGGACGTATGCGGCGCCCGCTTTGAGGATGCCCAGCACTCCGACCAGCATGTCGAGCGAGCGTTCGACGCAGACGCCCACGAGCGTCTCAACTCCGACGCCCAATCCCCGCAGGTGATGAGCCAGCTGGTTGGAGCGCCTGTCCAACTCACGATAGGTCAATGCGTCGTGCCCACTGACCGCGGCGACGACGCCCGGCGTCCGCCCCGCTTGCTCCGCGAACAACTCGTGCAGGCAACGGTGCCGCGGATACTCCGCCGCCGTCGCGTTCCACTCCTCCAACTGTCGCCGCTCGGCGACCGTCAGCAGCGGCAATCTTGAGATAGACTGCGACGGTTCAAAGGCTAAAGCTCGGAGCAGGGTTTCATAATTTCCGGCCATGCGCGCTACGGTGGCGGCGTCGAAAAGGTCTGTGTCGTATTGGAATGAGAGCGCCGTCTCGCGCTGTGTTTCGGCCACCGCCAGCGTGAGATCAAACTGCACGATGCGCCGGCTGAGGGCGATGGACTCCAACTCCAGACCGCCGATATCGACGCACGTCCCGGCCTCGCCCAGTGCGAACGAAGAGATGTCTTCTCCACTCGGGAGATGAAACTTTTGTAGTACGAACGCGACATCGAAGATCGGCGAGCGTCCCGGCTCGCGCCGCGGTTGTAGCCTTTCGACGAGAAGAGAGAAGGGGAAGTCCTGATGCGCGAAAGCCCCGAGTACGCGCTCGCGCACGCGCAGCAGAAACTCTTCCGCCGTCGGATCGTCCGACAGGTCGGCGCGTATCGGCAGGGTGTTGACGAAATAGCCGACGACCCCTGCGAAACGGGCGTGGCGGCGCCCGCCGGTCGGCGTCCCGACGACGAAGTCGTCCTGCCCCGTGTAGCGTTGGAGCAACAACTGGAAGGCCGCGAGCAGCGTCATGTACAGAGTCATCTCATGCCGCCGACTCAGGTCTTTGAGTTGGTCTACGAGTTCGGCTTCGAGCCTTAGACAGTGTGTACCGCCGTGATAGGCGCGCCGCGGCGGGCGCGGTCGGTCGGTCGGTAGATTCAGTACCGGCAACTCTCCCGACAGTTGTTCGCGCCAGTAGGCCCAGTGTCGCTCGCCCTCCGGCCCGCGCAACATTTCATCCTGCACGAGAGGGTAGTCCGTGTACTGCGCCGCGAGCGATGCGAGGAGCGCATGCGTCCCTAGTGTCTCCGCCTCGTAGAACCTGCCCAGCTCGTGCAGCATGATGCCGAGCGACCAGAAATCGGCGACGAGGTGATGCACGGCCAGAAGCAGGATGTGTTCATTGGCCGCGCGCTTGAACATACTCACGCGCAACAGTGGGCCGTGTTCCAGATCAAACGGCGCATAAGCCTCCGCCACGAGTCGTTCATCGACCGACGCTTCCGTCCAGAGCGACGCATCAACCTCCTCGAAGCAGACCTCCGCGTGCGCGGGCACTCGTTGGACGGTCTCACCTCGAACGTTATGGAAGGTCGTACACAGCGCGGCGTGGCGGTCAGTCAGTGCCTGAAAAGCGCTGTGCAAGGCGCGCGTGTTCAGGCTCGTCCCGACGCGCGCGGCGACGGCGATGTTGTACGCCGCGCCCTCCGGCTCCAGCCGATGCAGGAACCAGAGAGACCGCTGACCGTGCGAGAGCGGGTACGCGTCATCCGCCGCGAGGGACCGCGGCGCCGGCAGTCCGCCCGGCGTGCCGTGTGAAGTAGTCTGAGACTGAACCTCGGCGGCGAGTTGAGAGATGCTCGCGCCTTCGAGCAAGCTCACCATCGAAAGGCTGACGCCGAAGGTCGTTTCGATGTAGTGCGCCACTTCGACGGCGGAGAGCGAGTCCAGCCCGTAGTGGGTGAGAGGCTGGTTGACATTGACGGCGGCGGGGTCGATGCCGAGCCGTGCCGAGACTCTGGACACAAGCCAAGCCTCGACCGTCTGCACGTCCTGCGTCAGTGGAGGCGCTTCAACCGCAGGCGTGAGAGGCCGCGGGCCTGACCCCGCGCGCCATTCGCCGACGGCTTCGAGGCCGCCTTCAAGGAACATGGCGTGACATGCTCTCCGACGAACCTTGCCGCTCGAAGTCTTCGGCACGCCTCCGGCGGGAACCAGAACCACGGCTTGAAGCGGCAGCTCGAACTCTTCGGTTATTGCGCGCCGGACGCGCTCGATCAACGATTCCGCAATCGTCCGGCGGCGTTGGTCTACCTCGTGGACGACGACCAGTTGATTCTCGCCGTCAACTTCGCAAGCGAACACCGCACCGCCGCCGGGCCGCAGCGCCTCGTGCGTCTGCTCGACAGCGGCCTCGATGTCCTGCGGGTAATAGTTGCGCCCGCGGATGATGATCAGATCGTCGATGCGACCCGTGACGAAAAGCTCTCCGTCCGAGAGATACCCCAAGTCGCGCGTGCGCAGGAACGGCCCCTCGCCGGTGTCCGCGACGCGGGCGCGGAAAACCATTTCGGTCTCTTCGGGCCTGCCCCAGTAGCCGCGCGCCACGCTCGGGCTCGACACCCAGATTTCGCCCACCTCCTCCGGCCCGCAACTCTCGCGGGTCTCCGGGTTGACGATGCACACCAGTTGTCCCTTCAGAGGCTCGCCGCAACCGACCAACAGCGTAGCGTCTTCGTCCTCCACCGTCGGAGGAGCGGGCAGCGCGCGATTCTCTTCGAGCGCGCGGCGCTGAACTCTCTGGACGATGGGCGGCGCGGTCTGCGAACCGCAAGCGACCATCAAGGTCGCCTCGGCCAGACCGTAACAGGGCATGAACGCTTCACGCCGAAAACCACATCCGGCGAACGTCTCGGCGAAACGCTCAAGCGTGGCGGGGCGAATCGGTTCGGCGCCCGTGAAAGCGACCGCCCAACTACGCAGGTCGAGAGTCGCGCGTTGTTCAGCCGTGACCCTGCGCACGCAGAGTTCGTAGGCGAAGTTGGGCGCGCCGCTGAGAGTCACCTGATAGTCGGTAACGGCCTTCAGCCACCCATATGGGCTGCGCGCGAAGGCGAGCGGAGACATGAGGGTGCTTGAGAAGCCGCCGAACAAAGGTTGCAGCACTCCGCCGATCAACCCCATATCGTGATAGAGCGGCAGCCACGTCAGGCACTCCGTCTGAGGCGTATACCCGAACCCCTCGGCAATCAACGACGAGTTATGCGTCAGGTTGCCGTGACTGATCATCACGCCCTTCGGCGTGCCCGTCGAGCCGGAGCTGTATTGCAGGAAGGCGAGGGAATCGCTGTTCACGAGTGGTTCACGCCACTCATCCTCGACGCCGCGCGGGCAGTCGTCGGTGGCCAGCCAGAGCAGATTTTTTAGCTCGGGCGCTTGCTCGAAAATTTTCTCCTTCTTCGACAGCAGCGAGCTTGTCGTGAGCACGACTTTCGGCTGTGCGTCGGCGGCGATGGATCGGAGCGTTTGTAAAGAGCGATTCAGACGGGGCGGGTAGGTCGGGACGGCGACCGTTCCCGCGTACAGGCATCCGAAGAATGCGGCGACACAATCCAGTCCCGACGGGTAGAGTAACAGGGCGCGCTCCGAAGTCGCGCCGACGGATTGCAGCCACGCGCCGACGGCGCGCGCGCGCCTGTCCAGTTCGCCGTATTCGACGCTCTCCTGTTCGCCCGTTTCCGCGTCGTGCAGGAATCGGCAGGCGCGACGGCCCGGCTGATCCAACCCTCGCCAGCGCAGAAGTTCCACCAACGTCGAAGCGTTAACGGTGGCCGTGGAAGATTCGTAATGAATAGTCATATGCCTCGCGGACCATGTGTCGCCGCACGTCAATGCGGTCGCACTTCACATCAGGTCAGCACGCTCCCGTTCATCTTCTCCACCTCTTTGAGCATTCGTTCTTCGATGACGGCGGACAGCCCGCCCAACGTCGGACGTTCAAACAACCAGCGCGGCTCTAAATCCACTCCGAACACTTCGTGCACACGGCTCATCATCCGCGCCCCCGACAGCGAGTCGCCACCCATCTCGAAAAAGTTTGCGCCCCCTCGTCCCACCTCGCGCCCGAGTACCTCTCCCCAGATCACCGCCACCAACTCCTCCACCAACGTCTCTGTTCCTTCGGCGCTCTCTTCATCCTGCGACGCTCCGCTTCCACTTCGCGCCATGACGAGGCGGGCACCGGACAACAGCGGCCGGAAGATTTCCCCCGTCGCCAAGTCAGAACCGAAGGGGGCTTTTTGGAGGACGCGGTCGCTCGCCCCGAGTCGGTAAGTGTCCTGCGTCCGGAACAGCCGGTCGAGCAGGTCCTGATGAGAAATCACGACGCCCAGAGGTTTACCCGCAGCGGTTGATTTGTAGACCACACACGCCGCTTTTTCTTCGACCGTCTCAGCCGCCGGGTTATAAGTCGGTGCTTGCGCCACCTGCTCCCAATCCGTGTCGAGATGGACTGTTTTTGCAATGTGACTAGGCCACGAGGCAACGATCCGTTGCTGTGTGACAAGCACGCCGAGGCCCGCGTCTTCGACCACCCACCGCAGACGCTCCGGCCCGCTTTCAACCTTCAGCGGCACGTATGCCCCGCCCGCCTTGAGCACCGCCAACGCCGCCACCGCCGTCTCGACCGAGCGCTCAACGCACACCCCGACTAACTGTTCCGCACGCACCCCCATTCCCCGTAGATGGTTCGCCAGTTGATTGGCGCGCCGGTTCAATTCCCGGTAGGTCACTTCGTTGTGCCCATCGACGACGGCCACGGCGTCGGGCGTCCGCTCCACCTGCTCTTCGAACAACTCGTGGACGCACCTGTGGCGCGGATACTCCGCCGCCGTCGCGTTCCATTCCTCCAGCTGTTGCTGTTGCTCTCTTTCGCTCAACAGCGGCAGGCGCGAAATCGGTAGGTGCGGGTCGGTGGCCGCGCCCGCTAAGAGAGTCTGGTAATGTTCGACCATCCGCTCGGCGGTCGTCGCGTCGAACAAGTCCTGTTTGTATTGGAGTGAACCTGTTATGCCTCTATCGGCTTCGGTCAAGGACAAGAGCAGGTCGAAGCGCGCCGCGAAATGATCCGTCGGCAGGGCGGTAAGCGTCAGCCCCTTGAGGCGCAACGGCTCGGCCGGAGTGTTCTGAAAAGCCAGCATCACTTGGAAGAGGGGGGAGAGGCTCAGGCTCCGCTCGGGCGCCAACTCCTCGACTAGGCGCTCGAACGGCACCTCGCCGTGCGCGTACCCCTCCAACGTGACCCCCTTCGCCCGCCCCACCAACTCCAAGAACGTCGG
>JBGTBQ010000212.1:0-12434 GCA_041749275.1 Pyrinomonadaceae bacterium
AAAGGACGCGCGCTCGACGCCATGAGCGACCAGATCGAGGCGCTGCGCCGCCGCGCCAACCCGGAAGACGGCGCGTTGCTCGGACAACTGGCCGCCGCGCGCTCGGAACTCGCCAACCTGAAGCTCAAAGGGCCGGGCCAGACTCCGCGGACGCGGTTCGAGTCGGAGACGGCGCGGCTCGAAGCGGAAGTCGAGCGGCTCGAAGCGTCGGTCAGCAGCCGCAGCGCGGAGTTTAACGCGCAGTCGCGGCCCGTGACGCTGGAGCGCGTGCAGGCGGCGCTGCCCACGGACGCCGCGCTGGTTGACATCGTCTCGTACAAGCCCTTCGACGCGAAGGCGCGGAGCGAGGTGGAAAGGTTCGGCGCGGCGCGCTACGTGGCTTACGTGCTGGGGCCGCGCGGCGACCCGCGTTTCGTCGAACTGGGCGAGGCCGGGCCGATTGATGCCAACGTCGAAAAGCTGCGCGCGGCTTTGCGGAGCGCGGGCGGCGGCGGGGCGGACGAGATCGCCCGCGTCAAACAGACGGCGCGCGTGTTGGACGAACAGTTGATGCGGCCCGTGCGCGGGCTGCTCGGCGCGACGCGGCGCATCTTCCTCGCGCCCGACGGGGCGCTCAACCTGATTCCCTTCGCCGCGCTGGTGGACGAGCGCGGGCGTTATCTCGTCGAGGACTACACGATCACTTACCTGACGAGCGGGCGCGATCTGCTGCGTCTGCAACTCGCGGGCGAGAGCCGGCAGCCGCCCCTCGTCTTCGCCGACCCGCTCTTCGACACGCGACAGCCGCCCGCCGGTTCATCTTCGCGCGGCGCGGACGACGCGCGCCGTTCCGCCGACATGACGGGGATGCGTTTCACTCCGCTGCCCGGCACGGCGGGCGAGGCCAAAACGCTCGGCTCGATTCTGAACGTCACGCCGCTCACGCAAGCGCAGGCGACCGAAACGGAACTGAAAAAGGTCGCCTCTCCGCGCGTCCTCCACATCGCCACGCACGGCTTCTTCCTGCCCGACCAGCAACAGGAGTCGGCGAAGGGCGCGCGCGGTCTGGTTCTCTCCGGCGCGCGGACGAGCGCGCCCTTCGTCGAAAACCCGCTGCTGCGTTCGGGCCTCGCGCTCGCGGGCGCGAACGCGGGCGGCACGGGCGGCGAAGACGGCATCCTCACCGCGCTCGAAGCCGCCGGATTGAACTTGTGGGGCACAAAGCTGGTCGTGCTCTCGGCGTGCGAAACCGGTCTCGGCAAGGTCAGCAACGGCGACGGCGTCTACGGTCTGCGCCGCGCACTGGTGCTCGCCGGAAGCGAGAGTCAGGTGATGAGCCTGTGGCAGGTCTCGGACGAAGCGACGCGCGATTTGATGGTCGCGTATTACAAACGCTTGCAAGCCGGCGAAGGACGGACGGAGGCGCTCCGGCAAGTGCAACTAGAGATGCTGCGCGGTCAGGGACACCGCGCGAGCGGGTCGCAACGCGGTCTGGGCGTCGAGGGCGCCGGAGCCACCACCGCCCGCAGCCATCCTTACTTCTGGGCCGCCTTCATCCAGTCGGGCGACTGGCGAAGCATGGGCAGCGTGGCGGGCAAGAAGTAAAACCGATATTCAATCGTTGAATATTTGAACGCGCAAAATTCTCTATCGCCCGTGCGTGGCCCCCACTATGCGCGCTAAAGCGTTCAGTGCAACTTGTTAGTCGAACGGCGGCGTTGAAGGACGGAGACACGTTTGACGGGGACGAGCGCGCCCGCTTCGGGCGGCGGCGGCGCTTCGGTGAAGCTTGAGAACTCTTCGGCGTGCGACTGGAGGAAGGAGAAGAAGCGCTCGAACTCGCGCTGCATGGCGTCCATCTTTTCGCGCATGTTGAGGATGATCTCGACGCCCGCCAGATTCACGCCGAGGTCGCGCGTCAAGCTGAGAATGATTTCCAACCGCTCAAGGTCGGTGTCCGTGTAGAGGCGCGTGTTCCCCTCCGAGCGCGACGGTTTGAGCAGCCCCTCGCGCTCATAAAGGCGGAGCGTCTGTGGATGTATCTCGTACTGCGTCGCCACCGCGCTGATCGTGTACGTGCCGCTCTTCTTACGCTTCATAAAAGTTGTCAGATGTGAGATGTCGGATGTTGGCTTAGAGACATCAGCTTCTGCCAACATCTCACATCTGACATTCGACATCTACTCCAACCCCATCGCCACGCGCGGGTTTTCAGGATTCAATTGCGCGTAGCGTTTCAGAAGTTCCTTCGTCTCCTCCGAGATGACTTTCGGGAGCGTGACATGAACTTCGATGAACTGGTCGCCGCGCGCCTGCGGGTTTCGCAAAGAGGGGACGCCGCGTTCGCGCAGGCGAAACTTCTGGCCCGACTGCGTGCCGGGCGGGATGCGGAGTTGCGCCTTGCCTTCGACGGTCGGCACTTCGATCTTCGCGCCCAGCGCCGCCTCCGCGACGGTGACCGGAACAGTGACGTAGATGTTATCGCCCTTGCGCGTGAAATGCTGGTGCTTGCCGACGTTCGTGATGATGAAGAGGTCGCCCGCCGGAGCGCCGAGGCGTCCGCCCTCGCCCTTGCCGAGGATGCGGACGCGCGAGCCGGTATCCACGCCCGCCGGAATTCGCACCTTGACCTGCTCGGACTTCGGCACCGTGCCTTTGCCGTGACAGACCGCGCAAGGCGAACGGCGCTTGCCCGCGCCGCCGCAGTCCGGGCACTCCTGCGCGAAACGTAGGCGACCGCCCGCCCGCTGCACTTGCCCCGTGCCGCTACAGGTCGGACAGACCAGCAGCGGCCCGCCCGCGTCGCCCGCGCCGTTGCAGCGCGAGCACTGCTCCGAGCGGTTGACCGTAATGTTGGTGGTGAGACCTTTGACCGACTCCTCGAACGAGAGCGCGAGCGGCATCTCGATGTCGTCGCCGCGTTTCGGCATCGGTCGCGGAGGCTCTTTCTCCTGTTTGCCCCCGCCGCCGAACAGATCGGCGAAGATGTCGCGGAAGCTCGAACCGCCGCCGCCGCCCGAGGTGCTTGAAGTCGTCGTACTGCCCCAATCGAAACCCGTGAAGTCGAAGGGCGCGCTTCGTCCACCGCCGCCGCCGCCGCCGCCGGGCGTCGCGCCGCGCGCCGCCATGTCCGCGAGGTTGTCAGAGTACTGGCCGAAGCGATCATAGACGGAACGCTTCTTCGGGTCGGAGAGCACGTCGTGCGCTTCCGTGATCTTCTTGAAGCGCTCCTCGGCGGACTTGTCGCCCGGATTTACGTCCGGGTGAAATTTGCGCGCCAGCCTCCGATAAGCCTTCTTGATCTCTTCCGGCTTCGCGTCCCGCTTGATGCCGAGCACCTGATAGTATTCTTCTTTTGCCATTTTTACTGAGACGGGGAGACACGGAGACGGGGCGACGGGGAGATGACTTAAAGCTCCCCCCGTCTCCCCGTCGCTTTGTCACCCCGTCACTTGTTTTCGTCCACGTCCACGTACTCGGCGTCAATGACGTTGTCGTCGCCGCCGCCAGAGGCGCCGCCGGTCGCGCCGGAGGATGCGCCCGCGGCGTTGGCCTGATCGCCGCCGCCGCCTGTCTCACCGCCCGAAGCGGCGCTGCTATAGAGCGCCTCGGACATTTTGTTCATGGCGGTCTGGAGGTTGTTGAAGGCGTCGTTCATGCGGGTGGAACCGCCCTCTTCGAGAGCCTTCTTGGCGTCGGCAATCGCCGCCTCGATCTGCGAGGAGGTCGCGCCGTCGAGCTTCTCTTTGTTCTCGCTGTAGAGCTTGTCCCACTGATAGACCGCGCCGTCGAGCCGGTTGCGCGCCTCGATCTCCTCTTTCTTCTTCACGTCCTCGGCGGAGTGCGACTCGGCCTCGCGCATCATGCGGTCAATGTCGTCCTTCGAGAGACCCGACGAAGAGGTGATCGTAATCTTCTGTTCGGTCCCCGTGCCCATATCCTTGGCGGAGACGTTGACGATGCCGTTGGCGTCAATGTCGAACGTCACCTCGACCTGCGGCAGGCCACGCGGCGCGGGCGGGATACCGACAAGATGGAACTTGCCGAGCGTCCGGTTGTCCGACGCCATCGGTCGCTCGCCCTGTAGGACATGCACCTCCACCGAGGTCTGATTGTCCGAGGCGGTCGAGAAGATTTCCGACTTGCGCGTCGGGATCGTCGTGTTGCGCTCGATGAGCTTGGTGAAGACGCCGCCCAAAGTCTCGATGCCCAAGCTGAGGGGCGTCACGTCGAGCAGCAGGATGTCGGTCTTCTCGCCCGACAGCACGCCCGCCTGAACCGCCGCGCCGACGGCGACAACTTCATCCGGGTTGACGGACTTGTTCGGCTCCTTGCCGAAGATGCCCTTGACCAGCTCCTGCACCTTCGGGATACGGGTCGAGCCGCCGACAAGGACGACCTCGTCAATCTTGTTGGCGTCGAGGCCGGCGTCCTTGATCGCCTGCTCCACGGGATGCTTGAGGCGCTGTAAAATCGGATCAATCAACTGCTCGAAGCGCGCCCGCGTCAGTTTCATCACGAGATGCTTCGGCCCCGATTGGTCGGCGGTGATAAAGGGCAGGTTGATCTCCGTCTCCATCGTCGAGGACAGTTCGATCTTCGCCTTCTCCGCCGCTTCCTTCAGACGCTGCAAGGCCATCTTGTCGTTCGAGAGGTCAATGCCCTGATCCTTCTTGAACTCTTCGATGATCCACTCGATGAGCCGCTCGTCAATGTCGTCGCCGCCGAGGTGTGTGTCGCCGTTCGTGGATTTGACTTCGACGACGCCCTCGCCGACTTCGAGAATCGAGATGTCGAACGTGCCGCCGCCAAAGTCGAAGACGGCGATGGTCTCTTCCTTCTTCTTGTCGAGTCCGTAGGCGAGCGCCGCGGCGGTCGGCTCGTTGACGATACGCATCACTTCGAGACCCGCGACCTTACCCGCGTCCTTCGTCGCTTGCCGCTGCGAGTCGTTGAAGTAGGCCGGCACGGTGATGACCGCCTTATCAACCTTCTGGCCGAGGTAGTCTTCCGCCGCCTGCTTCAGCTTCTGAAGAATCATCGCCGAAATCTCCGGCGGCGACCACTCCTTGCCGCCCGCTTCGACGCGCACGTCGTTGCCGGTGGACTTGACCTTGTACGGCACCTGCTTCATCTCTTCCGAGACCTCGTTGAAGCGGCGCCCCATGAAGCGCTTGATGGAGTAGACCGTGTTTTCCGGGTTGGTCACGGCCTGTCGCTTGGCGACCTGCCCGACCAGACGGTTCCCGTCCTTGGCGAAGGCAACGACCGAAGGGGTCGTGCGACCGCCCTCGGAGTTCGTGATGACCGTCGGCTCGCCGCCTTCCATGACCGCCACGACGGAGTTAGTTGTTCCCAAGTCAATACCGATAATCTTACTCATTGCTTTTCTGCTCTCCCAGATTTATCTGGCCCCACGCGCGTCGCCCCGCCTTCGTGTGCGGGAATCCGGCGGCGACCGAACTCGTTGCCTTCCATCACCGCGAGTTTATCCCTCTCTTTTAGAGCGGGATAAAGACGGCGACGACTTGAATGCGTCCTCAATATAATACCTGAGTCCGTTACTGTCAACTTATTTAGTAGCCAAACGCGCCTTTCAAGTTGCCCGTCAAGCTCTTGTTCAGCAACAAGTTGCGTGGAATCAATGCGTCGCCTCGCGCGATGAACGGTCTTCATTGATGAGTTTTGAGACCCAGAAAACATAGTGGACGCCGGAGATGAGGGCGAAGGTGAAGACGATGGTGTAGACCGTCGGGAGATATCCGCGGAGCGGCGGGTAACTGGCGGCGGCAAGGATGAGGACGACGCCCCCGATCTGCACGACGGTATTGGCCTTGCCGAGCCAAGAGGGGCGGAAGCCGCGGAAGCCCGTCACGACGTTGATGGCCGCCGCGCCGACGATGATGAACACGTCGCGGCTGATGACCGCCGCCGTCACCCAAAAGGGGACGGGCAGATGGCGCGGGTGCGGCTGGACGAGCGCCGAAGGCTCCATCACGGAGGGCATCGAGAGGACGATAAAAGAGGTGACGAGGAGGAGCTTATCCGCGATGGGGTCGAGAATCTGTCCGAGTTGCGACCCCTGATTGAAGCGGCGCGCGAGCAGCCCGTCCAGCCCGTCCGTCACGCCCGCCGACACGAAGATGAAGAGCGCCCATCCGAAACGCTGGTAGTACATCGCCGACACGAAAACCGGGATCAGCACCATGCGAACCATGGTCAGGATGTTGGGGATGGTGACGATGCGGGAAGCCATAATAGTCTGGAGTCTGGAGTCTGAAGTCTGAGGTCAGTACAAAGAGCATCTGGCTCTGACTTCAGACTTCAGACTCCAGACTCCGGACTATTCGACACAGCGGAGTTGGAGCACCGAGACTTCCGGCAGGCAGCCGTAGCGGACGGGGAGGACGACCGTGCCGAGACCCCGCGTAACGTAGATTTGGGTTTCGCCGCGGCGACCGAGACCGCGCAGGATGCGGCGGCGGACGCGGCCCGAGGCGGAGCGCTCCGAGCGCAAAGCCACCTGTCCGCCGTGTGTGTGGCCGGAGAGTACGAGGTCAACTCCGGCGCGTGCGGCGCGGCGCAGGATGACCGGGTTGTGCGCGAGGAGAAGCTTCATCTCGTCGTCGGCGGAACCGGCGAGCGCGAGCGGGAGGTCTTCGAGGCCGACCATCGTATCGTTGACGCCCGCGAGCCAGAAGGAGGCGCCCTTGTCCTCGAAACGCATGCCCTCGTTGTTCAGGACTTTGATGCCGGCGAGCGTGAAGAGGTCGGTGATGAGAGCGGCGTCCACCCAGTTGTCATGGTTGCCGAGCACGGCGTAGACGCCGCGCCGCGCCCGCAATTTACCGAGCATCTCGGCGCAGGGCTGGACGTATTCGCGCTCGTGCGAGATGTAGTCGCCCGTCAGCGCGATGATGTCCGGCTCAAGGCTGTTCGCCACCTCGACGGCGCGCTCGACCTGCTTGCGGCCCGTAAACGGGCTGTGGTGGATGTCGGAGAGGTGGACGATGCGAAAACCGTCCAGCTCGCGCGGGAGCCGACGCAGACCGACGGCGTGCTGCTCGACGGCGAGTTGATAAGGCTCGGCAAAGGCCGCGCGGGCGAGTTGCACCAGTCCGGCGGCTATCGTGCGTAGGGGAGTCGCGCGACGTGACGAGGCGACACGTCGCCGTTCCGTCCAACTGTTGAGCTTCGCCATCTTTATCTCTTTAATATCTGAGGAAGGTCTTTAAACGCTTGCGAGGCCAAACCCTTCAATCCCTGGCCCGCGTTTCAAAGCCCGCGAATTATAGTGAGCTTGGGCGGCGGGCGCAAGGCGCAAATCGCCCGTTCCGCGTATCACATTGATTACGTTTGAGTTGCATCCTCAAAAACATTCCGCTCAAGGTCGCTTCCCCTCATGTTCAGGGCCGCATCAAGCATTGATATATTCCCCGCCGGCGCTCGTCCCTCCTTCTCTCAAAGGGGCCAGAAAACGGGGACGAGCAGCATGACGACGGCGAAGACGGCGAGGGTCAGGATCGAGCCGACGCGCACGAAGTCGAAGAAGCGATAGCGGCCCGGCGTGTAGATGAGCACGCAGGCGGGTTCGAGCGGCGTCAGGAACGAACACGAAGCGGCGTAGGTGACGGTGATAGCGAAGGTGCGTGGGTTCAATCCGAGCAGCAGCGCGGTCTTGACCGCGATGGGCAGCACGACCAGCGCCGCCGCCTGATTCGACATCGGCTGCGTGAGCGCGACCGTCAGCGCGAAAAAGCCGGCGAGCACGGCGGTCGGGCCGTAGGCTTGAAAGTAGAGGACGATGATGTCGGCGAGGTACTGGTCGGCGTGTGATTTCTCCATCGCCGTGCCGAAGGAGATCATCCCGGCGATGAGCACGATGAGGCGCCAGTCAATGAGGCCGTAGAGTTCCTGTGTCCGTAAGGACTTGGTCGCCAACAGGAGCAGCACGCCGAGAAGGATGGCGACCGAGAGCGGCGCGAGCTTTGTAATTGAGAGGAGGATAAAGAGCAGAAAGGCGGCGACGGCCCAGATGCGTTTGCCCGCGCGCCCGCGTCTTTCCGAAGCCTCTTCGAGCAGCAGTAGGTTGCCTTCCGTCGCCAGCCGCTCGACCCTCTCCTTACGCCCCTGCACGAGAAGCACGTCGCCAAAGCGGAGCGTGACCGAACTCAGCTTCGAGAGCAGCGCGACGCCGTGGCGGTTGATGGCTAAGACCGTCAGGTCGTAGCGGTCGCGGAAGTTCAGCCCCCGCAGCGTCCGTCCGTTCAAGTCCGACCCGCGCAAGACCATCACCTCAAACAGTTCGACATCGCCCGCTTCCAGATCGCGCGGGCTGAGTTCAAAGTCGGGTCTGATCTCGATGCCGGCCTCCTGCTTGACGCGGAGGATGTCCTCGGCGCGGCCCTGCACGAGCAGCAGGTCATCCGGCTGTATTCTCTCCTCCGCGCGCGGCGCGATGCGCCCCTGCACGCCGCGGATGATGCCGATCACCGTCAGGTCGAGCATGTCCGAGAGGTTCGCCTCGGCGAGCGTCCTGCCGACGAGCGGCGAGTTCGGGAGCACGATCACTTCGGAGACGTACTCGCGTATCTGGTATTGATCCACGAGCGATTCCTCGCCGCCGCGCGCGGGCAACAGGCGGAGACCCAAGAGCAGCATGTAGATCATGCCGACGCCGACGATGGCGATCCCGACGGTCGTCAACTCGAACATCGAGAACGGCTCGAAGGGCGCATCCGGCGCGGAGCCGAAGCGGGCGAGGAATTGCGGCGACTCCTTGAGCCGCGCGACGAATTCCGGGCTGTCGCCGAGACGCGTGAGCGCGCCGCTGACAGCGAGGTTCGTCGAGGTGCCGATGAGCGTGCAGGTGCCGCCGAGGATCGCACCGAAGGCGAGCGGCATCAGGAGTTTCGAGGGTCGGACGCGCGCGCGCTCGGCGATGCCGAGGACGACGGGCACGAACATCGCCGTCGTCGTCGTGTTCTTCATCACCGAGGCGCAGGCGGCGGCGGTGAACATGATGAGTGTGGTGAGGCGGAACTCGTTCCCGCCGGAGATGCGATGAAGTCTGCGCCCGATCACGTCCACCACGCCCGTCTTCACAAGGCCCCCCGTCAGGACGAACAGCCCGGCAATGGTGATAACGATGTCGTTGCCGAAGCCCGCGAATGCCTCGGCGGGCGTGAGCGCTCTGGTCAGCACCAGCCCGACGACGAGCATGATCGTCACGATGTCAATCGGTATCTTCTCGGTCGCAAAGAGGACGAGCGCGATAAGAAGCAACGTTAAGACAATGGCGATCTCGAGCGTCAGCATGGGAGGCTTCTGTTATAATTCCCTTCAAAGTAAACACGATTTCTAAAGCCGTTTCGCGCTTCGCGTTTTATGTTTCCGCGAATTAAAGAACTAAACGGCCAACTTTGCAAGGGGGAATTTAAAGGATGAGCACGCAGCGCCTACTTATCATCGAAGATCAGGAAGACCTCGCCGCGCTTTACGAGAGCACGCTCACGAAAGAAGGCTACCGCGTGACGAAGGCGTACACGGGTGAGGAGGGCATCGCCATCTTTCAGGACGACGGCGCCGAGGCCGTCCTGCTCGACATGACGCTACCGGAAATGAACGGCATTCAAACACTGCAAAAAATCCGCGCCCTCGACACCAACGTCCCCGTCGTCGTCGCCACCGGCGAGACCAGCGACGAGACGCGCCAGCAGTGCGAACGCCTCGGCGTTCAGGAATATCTTACGAAGCCGGTTGACCACGCAGACCTCACGGGCGCCCTCCGCCGCGCCCTCGCCGACCCAAAGACCACGACCGAGGAGTACGAAGTCGTCACGCTTCGTCTCCCCACCCGCGTCGTCAAAGCTCTGACCTCGCGGGACGAGAGCCTCGAACGCGCCGTGACGCGGCTGTGCGAGGAAAAGTTCAAGGCTGGAAACTGAATAGGTTGGAGCCGACCGCACTCTACTCGAACAAACGCTGCTCGACCGCCGTCGCCGCCTTCTTCACTTTTCCCTTCGCGCTGCCCGCGCCGGGGTGCTCGGCGAGGTGTTCGGCGTTGAGGCCCATCTCGCGCAAAGCGGCGGCGAACTTCTTCGCGCCGTGCATGGTGATGATGCGCGTGGCGCCGGACTCGCGGGCCAATCGGACGAGTTCGTCGAAGTCCGCGTGGTCGGAGAGCGGCAGCGCCAAGTCCACGCCCTTGTACATGTAGGGCGCGCTTTTGCTCATCGCCCAGCCCGTGAGCATGATGAGAAAGCGGCGCTCGATGTTGAGAATCATCGGCTGCCGGCGACAGCCCGGCGGCGCGATCAGCACACGACCTTTCAAGTGCTCGCGGTCGTAGCGTTCGTACTCGCCGGAAAACTTCACGCCCAACTCGCGGTAAATCTCCGAGACGTTCCAGTTCGAGCCATGCAGGCTGACGCGATAACCGCGCCGCAGCAGTAGCTCAAGCGCCTCCTGACTTTTGCCGAGCGCGTAGGCGAGAACGACCGGCACGCGGTGGTCGGAGAACGCGCGGTCAACCGCCGCGTAGAGTCTGTCAAAAGTTGCCACGTCGGGCGGGAAGCGGTATTGCGGGTCGCCGAAGGTTGACTCCATGACGAGCGTGTCGCAGGGGACGATGACCGCCTGTTCGGCGGCGACGTTCGGACGAAGCTTGATGTCGCCGGTATAGACGAGCCGCTCGCCGTCGGCTTCGACCAGCGCTTGCGCGGAGCCGAGACAGTGGCCCGCCGGGTAGAACGTCAGCGCGTAGCGCCCATAGTCGCGCCGCTCGCCGTAGCGAAGCGTCTCGACTTCCGTCTCGCCGATGCGATGGCGAAAGATGCGCGCCGTCTCCGGCGTGGCGACGATTGAGGCGTGACCGGCGATGTGGTCGGAATGCGCGTGCGAGATGACGCAGTGCCGGCGCTCGCCCTCTGCGTCGAGCCAGAGGTCGAGGTCTGGCAGGTACAGCCCGTCGCGATATTCGACTCTGAGCAAGATATTCCTCCCTCGTCCGAAGACGTGAGCCGCGCCAAATTCCGGCGCGACCGAATGGCGTCGCGCTTGCCGTCGGGCCACGGCTTCTGTATGTTTCGGGAGAAGTTGCGTGTGAATTATATCATGCGGGCGACGAGTGAAAGCCGCGCGGCGAGACGCATTTCTTAAAGCCACACTGCATGGACGACGACGGTAAAGTTTCTTTCATGGAAGGCGGCGCGACCGAGGAGGCCGCCGTCGAAGGGAGGCCGCAACGGTTCCGCGCGGCGCGGCGACTGCTGCGCGCCGAACTCTATTACGGCGCGGCGCTCGTGGCGTTCGCCGTGCTATCGGCCTTCGTCTACTTCAACACCTACTTCGGTTGGGACCTGCGCGTGACGCGCGCCCTGCAAGGCGTGCCGGGCTTGTTCGGCTTCATGAGTTTCGTCTCGCTCGCCGGTGACAAATGGGCGCCCTTCGCTCTGACCGGCGCGACGGCGCTCGTCTTTCTCCTCTTTCGCCGTAAGAGCGAAGCACTCGGAATCATCTTCAGCGCGGGCGGCAGCGCCATCGTCGCACGGCTCATCAAGGTGTCGGTCGCGCGCCCGCGCCCCGCCGCCGACCTCGTCACGATCTTCACGGAGGGCGATCTTTTGAGCTTCCCTTCCGGACACGTCACGTTCTACGTCACCTACTTCGGCTTCCTCTTCTTCGCGGCTTACGCGCTGCTGCCGCGCGGCTCGTTCGCGCGCCGGCTCGCATTGATCGTGACGGCCTTGCCCGTCCTGCTCATCGGCTTCTCGCGCGTCTACTTGGGCCGCCACTGGCCGAGCGATACGCTGGGCGCATACCTGATGGGCGGGTTGTGGCTCGCGCTCGCGCTCGACCTGTATCGTCGCCGGAAACAGCGTGGGACAGCTACCAGTAATGAGGCGGCGCGCTCCTGAACGAGTGGATTTCAAACCGCCTTCGGCTCGACCGGCAGGCCCGTCTCCTGCCAAGCCTTCCAGCCGCCGATGAGCGCCCGCGCACCCGACCATCCCGCCTGTTGAAGTTCCCGCGCCACACGGGCGCTCGTCGCTTCGTTCGGTCAAGCGCAGTAGATGATGAGCCACGCATTGCGCGGAAGATTTAACGCGCGCGCGTGCGCGGCGGCGCTGTCCGGCTGGAGACGAAGCGCCCCGTTCGCCGTCACGTCGTCGAGGTCGTAGGTGCGCTCGGTTCTGGCGTCGAGGATGACGAACGACTGACCCGTCTCGCGCAGTTTCCGCAACTCCGCGAGCGTGATGGTTTCCTTGCCGCCGGGTGCGAAAGCCTCGTTGCCGTCGGCGCTCGCGCCAGCCACTTCTTCCACCGCGACGGTGGGAGCCTCGGAGAGCGCGCACGCCGAGAACGAACATTCCGTCTCGGACGACGTACCGGCGAGGGTCGCGCCGTCCGTCGCCGGCACCTCCGCCGGCCCCGCCGCGCCGCCATGCGACACG
>JBGTBQ010000213.1:0-5035 GCA_041749275.1 Pyrinomonadaceae bacterium
GAGGCGCGTCACGCCCTCTTCGGGACGGAACGCGGCGCCGCGCGGCGCGTCCGGGAAAAGCGCCCCGCCGGGCCGCGCCTGTGCGCTCTCGACATAGCTCATCGTCGTCGCGTCGCCTACGTCCGTGTAGCTGGGGCTTGAGGCCATGTACTGCGGGATGCGGGCGCCGGCGATCATGGCCGCCGCCAGTTCGGCCCGCGTCAGCGTCCGCGACGGGTGGAAGTTGCCGCCCGCGTCCGGCCACATCGAGAACGAGCGGACAGCCTCACGCAGGCAGTTCACGGTGTAGGCGTCCATACCCGCGAGGTCGCCGAACGAAGCATAGCGCACGCGGACGATCTGGAAGACGCCCGCGAATTCCTGCGCCGTCGCGCCGAGACCCGCCGTGTAGTGGACACGAATTTTCCAGTTGCCAGCCTCTGGCATCCGCACGCTCGTGCTCTCGCGCCTGCCGGTCAGACCGGGCAGGTTCAGCGTGTTCGACTCGGCGCGCTTGCGGCCCCACTGGTCGAAGACCTGTAGACCCAGATCGTTCGTCGTTTGGAGCGGCCCCCATGCAATCTCCGCCGAGGCGAGCACCGCGTCTTCAGGAACGCGCAACGTGGCCTCGTAGATGCCGCCGGGCATGAGCGTGCCGTTGATGACCTGCGCCGGTTCCCGGACGAACTCAACTTGATCGCGGTCGAGCACCGAGCGGAAGAGTCCGCCGCGCCGCTCCGGGAACGCAGCCTCGCGCACCGCCGCGTGGGTGTTGAGCATCCCGGCCCCCACCTCATGCGCGAAGTAGGGCGGAAGCGGCGTGGCCGTGCGCTGAAGGATGTCGCGCACCTCAGCCGGCGTGAGCCGCGGGTTCGCCTGAAGCATGAGCGCGATGGTGCCGGCCACCTGCGGCGCGCTGAAACTCGTCCCCGAAGCGGTCGTGTAGTACGGCAACTCGTTTGGCAAAAGCTCGCTCGTGTCGTTGCCGGCGGCGAGGCCGCTCGTCCCCGTCACGTTCGCGCCCGAAGCGCGAAGGCTGACCACTCTGACGCCGGGCGCGACCAGCGTCGGGCGGAAGTTGCGGCTGCCGAAGTCGCCGCGCGAGGAGAAGTCCGCGAGGCGTCCACGCCCGTCCGTCGCGCCCACCGAGATGACCCACGGCGCGGCGGCGTAAGGGTTCAGAGTGTGCATACCGGGGCCGCTGTTGCCGGCGGAGAAGACGACATTCACGCCGCGCTCGACGAGCATCCGGGTGGCGACGTTGACGGGGTCGTGCTCCATGTAGAGCGTGTTCGCCGAGAAGCTGCAATTGACCACGCGCACGTCGAGGTCTGTCCGCGAGAGCAGATAGTCGAAGCCCGCCAGCACGTGGAAGAGCGATGCATCGCCCGCGCTCAGACCCACGAGGCGCGCGCCCGGCGCGTAGCCCGCGTACTTGCCGGAGGAATTAACGCCGGTGCCCGCGATAATGCCGGAGACGAACGTGCCATGGCCGTGTGCAAGGTCTGTGTTCTGTAGCGTCTCGATGTTCGCGGGGTAAGTGAAGGCGAGCGGGTTGCCGCCCTGCAAGTCGGCGAGCTTGACGTTCTTGATGACGCGGCCTGAGAGATCCGCGTGCGACGAGTTGATGCCGGTGTCAATGACGGCGACGCCGACCCCGCTGCCGCTCAACGGCATTCCGCCGTTTCGACGCGTCAGCTCGACATCGGGCCGCACGCGCGTCAGACCCGACAGGTTGCGGCTGTTGTCCGCGTTCCATTGAAGCGTGCGGTTGCCGTGGATGGCGCGCACCGCCGGCAGCTTCGAGACGGCGATGATCTGGTCGGCGGTGCCTGTGACGATGACCAGCGGCAACACTTGGAAGCGTGTGCCGCCATGGATGCCGGCGGCGCGCAGGTCATTGAGGTCGGCCTCCGTCACCGCGCGATGATAGACGATGGCGGCGTTGACGTTGCTATCGTCCGTCCGGCTCTGCATCTTGAGCTTGTCGAGGTGGAGGGCGAGTTCCGGGTCGAAACCGACCAGTCCCGACGACGCGACGTTCCATGACTGCTCAGAGGCGACCGCCGACAGCATCGCCAAGCCGTCCGCGCCCGTCATCGTCAGCCCTTGTACGCCGTACATCATCACGCCGTCCGCGCCCGTCATCGTGAGGCCGTCCGCGCCCGTCATCGTCAGGCCGTTCGTCGGCGCGTGGAAGATCGTCCCGTTCGGCAAGACCGCGACGACCTGACTCGCGCTGTTAAGAACCACGCTGTCGGCGCCCGTCATGGTGAGACCGTCCGCGCCCGTCATCGTCAGACCGTCCGCGCCCGTCATCGTCAGACCGTTCACGCCCGTCATCGTCACGGTATCCGCGCCCGTCATGGTCAGGCCATTCGGCTGCCTGATCGTGACCGAGTTGGCCTCGTAAACCGTCCCGTCCGCGCCCGTCATCGTGAGGCCGTCGGCGCCCGTCATCGTGAGGCCGTCCGCGCCCGTCATCGTCAGGCCGCTGACGTGTGTCGCCGTGTAACCGTTGGAACCGGTGTAGGTCACGCCGTCCGCGCCCGTCATCGTCAGGCCGTCCGCGCCCGTCATCGTCAGGCCATCCGAACCCGTAGTGAAAATTCCGTTGACGGTGAGGCCGAGGAGTCCGTCGGCGCCCGTCATCGTGAGACCCGAAGTGTTGTCGTAGTAGATGCCGTCCGCGCCCGTCATCGTGAGACCCTGCGTGCCTCGATGGATGATGATTCCGGCGCTCACGTGCAGTTGACAGAGCAGTAGGACGAGCGCCAGAGAGGCGCGGCGTTTGGCCTTTGTCGGGATGTGAGCCATTTTCATTCGCTTTACGGACGAGGCAACGCGTTATTCAGGAAACTGTTCAGGCTCCGAACGTCAGGCAGGGCAACCCGCGTCGGGAGCAGGCCACAAGCGAGGATCAGGGGCGCCAAAGAATTTAAGTTGCTCACTTTATAACAATGCGCCATAGATATTTGTTACGGTTGTATTTCATTTCTCTTATAGCTCCATCACTACAATTTATATGTCGCCCGCCGCCGTGTTATCTGTAAGCTATATCACCGCTTAACCGAGCCACTGCCGGTACGCCTTCTGCGTCTCCGCCGCCGGCTCGACTCCGAGTTCCTTCCGCAAAAGCTTTCTGAGCGCATCGTACTGCTCGCGCACCGCGACGCGGTTTCCCTGCGCGGCGTGGGCGCGCATAATCACGCAATGCACATCCTCGCGGAACGGGTCTTCGCGCAGGATGCGCTGGGCGAGGCGGAGCGAGTGCTCCCAGTCTTCGGACTTCTGCGCCGCTCCCGCGAGAATTTCCAGCAGGCGCAAGTATTGTTCTTGATAATAGGAGCGCTGCTCCTCGGCCCAATCGTCGTAGCTCCCCTGCATGAAGCCGCCGCGATAGAGCACGACCGCCTCTTCATATGCCTTCACGAAACTCTCCTGCTCGCGCGCGCGCCGCGCGGCGTCGCCTTCGGCGACGAGACGATCAAACTCCTCCGCGTCAATCCGGTAGGAGAACTCCGGGTTCAACTGATAATCGCCGTCGCGGTAGAGCAGAAAGTTCTGCTTCAAGGGCTGGTTGCTGTTCAGTCCCTTGCGGATGTGCGAAATCGTCGGGTGAAAATTCTTCTCGACGGCGGCGAAGTCCGCCTCGCCCCAGAAAGTGTCAATGATCGTGTCCTTCGAAGCGCGGCGGTGCGGGCGCGAGGCGATGAAGCACAGAATATCGCGCGCGCGTTTCGTCACCCATGCGTCCGGGGCGAAGGCGCGAGCCGGGTCGCGGAAGATTTCGACCGGGCCGAGCATGTTGATCGTCAGGTCGGCCAACGGCGTCTGCGTGACGACGATGGGGACGGCCTGACGCGCCTCGACGACGCTGGATTGTGTGGCAGATATAGTCGGTAGTCGCTCGCGCAGGTCCGCGGGCAGAAGTTCCGCCGCTTCGGCGGTGGCGAACAGTTCGGGATGCTCTTCCACCGCGCGCGCGAGCCAGTATTCATAATCGTAACGGGCCGCCAAGTCAAGCGCGCGGCGCAGGTGTTCGAGTTGCTGAACGTCGTCACCCTCCCGGTGCTCGCACACGGCGAGGAGCATCGCCGCTTGCGCCTCGTTGTAGTAGAGACCGTGCGCGCGGAAGTATTGGAGCGCCGGGTAGAGGTCGGCGCGCGCATCCTGTTGCCTCCCCTGCGACAGCAAGACGCGCCCGCGCGCGAGCTTCGTGCGCTCTAACCCCATCTTATCGCGCGCGTCTTCGCGCGCCGCGACCAGACGGTCGAGCAGCGCCCGCGCTTCCGCCAAGTCGCCGAGTTGCAGCGCGAGCAATCCTTTTTCTTCGAGCAGTTCGGTACGCGTGAGGTCGAGGCCCACCTCGTCGTAAGCGCGTGCGGCGCGCTCGTAGAACTCGACGGAGCGCGCCACCTCTCGCCGTTCGCGGTAGAGGTTGCCGTAGAACTCGAAAATCTCGCCGCGCAGACCCGCCAGATTGAAGAGCTGGCAGACTTCGAGCGCGCCGTCGAGGTGCTGCTCGCAGGCGGCGAAGTTGCCGAGGTGCCAGTAGCAGCGCGCCATGTTGAGATGTGCGATGGCCTCCTGCGGCACCGGGGGCGCATCCCGTCCGCCGTCCCGCAACATCCGCCGGAGCCACCTTAGCGCTTCGCCGAAATCGCCGCGCATCCCGGCGGGCGTGCCGAGGTTGTGCGCGATCAGACGGGCGTAATACCTGTCGCCGCGCTCCTCCGCCGACTGGAGCGCGCCGCGAAATTCCCGCTCGGCTTCCGTCCACTGGCCGAGCGCGACATGGCACAGCCCGCGCGTGTTCCCGCACTTCGTTCGCACGACCGAACGCTCGTCGGTCAAATCGGTCGCGCGGTCGAGATACGCGAAGGCGGTCTCGAAGTCGCCGCGCCGCCGCGCCAGCGTGGCAAGCGAGTGGAGGACTTCGGCCTCGCCCTCACGGTCGCCCTGCTCGCCGAGGAGCGTCGCCGCGCGGTTGAAGAGCGCCTGTGCCGCGTCGTATTCGTCTCGCAGGCGCGCGACCTCGGCCCGGTGCGCCAGC
>JBGTBQ010000214.1:0-9951 GCA_041749275.1 Pyrinomonadaceae bacterium
GCGATAGCCGCGAGTCAGCCGGAGGGCGACGGCGCAGCGGGGCGTGAGCGCGACGGGTCTGCGCCTGCGCCAAGCTCCAAGCCGGAGACGGAGAATGCGGACGGCGAAGCGCCGCCTGTGCCGTCGGCGGCAGCGGTGATAGGCACGCGTCGGGCCGTCGGCGCGTCGGCCCCGCAAGGCGACTACACCGTGCAAATTCTCGTCGAGGTCAAGGACGGGCGCGTGACCGACGCGCGTGTATGGAATCCACGTCCCGGCGCGGGCGCTTACGAGGCGGTGGCGCTCAAGATGGCGCGCGAGCGACGCTATCCGGAGAGTTTTAGCGGAAGCGAGAGGTTGAGAATCAGGGTCAGGCCGTAACAAAGCCAGTCCGGGAAGCGGCGCGCTACGTCGCCCGGCGAATCGGGACGGGCAACAGAGATGCTGTTCATTCAGAGCAACAGCCTGTCGCTCTCGTTGAACGAGCGAGAGCGACTCGATCTGCTCGACGCGCTGGCGGCGAGGGGCCACAGACCGCTCGTCCGCGCTTCGCGTCAAAGGTTTTTTCAATTGCTCATGGGTGAAGGCCGGGACGCCGCGCGTTCCGCCGTCGCCGCGTCGGAGCTTGAGCGGGAGTATGCGGCGGAGCGTGAGTCTGAAGCGGGAGCCGCCTACACGCCGGGCGATCTTTTCAGCGCGGGCGATTGCGTTCTCTCGCTCGTCTTCGGCGCGGATGGCGATGAAAGCTTGAGCGCGGGCATCATCTATAACGTCGAGACGGCGGAGCCGCTCGGAAGGCTCGACCATTTCCGCCGGGACGTGTGCGAAGCGTTGGGCGAGGTGAGAGGCGTCGGAGCATGTGAGCCGGAGGCGACGGAGCAGTCGTCTGATGCGCCGCGCTGGCAGACGCGGTCGCGGGAGTTGCCTCGGGGCTTGGCCCGTTTCATCGCCGTCCAGCCCGCCGACTTCGTCCGCGCCGCCGGCGCGCTCCGAGGGGGGCGCGAGCTAGGGCGCGCGTCGGAGTTGATGGAGGAGCGCGCGGTGCGTTTGTTCCTGCGGCGCGTGCAGGAGATGCGCCGCGAGGGATTTACGCCACGGCGTCTGTTCGCGGAGGCAGGCGTCCTTGCGGGCGGCGTCTCGCTCGATAGGATGCTGGACGCAGGGCTGTTGGAGCGCGAAGTGCGTGTGAGCTGTCGCAAGTCCGGTCACGCGCTGTTCGACCTGCCTTCGCCCGACTCGCTCGCCGCCGTCACGATCAGCCGCGCCAAATGCAGCCTGTGCGCGACGCCCGTGGCCGACGAGGTTATCGAAGAGACGCTCAACCCGACGCGGCTCGCCGTGGCCCTGCTCGAAGACGGCAGATGGCTTTCCAATCGCGTGTACAAAATCGTCCGCTCGCTCGGCGTCCCCGAAAGCGACATCGCCACCGGCCCCGCCTCCACCCACGGCGAATCGCAATTGGCCGTCGAGGCGTGCGGCGACTCCTTCCTCTTCATCACGCGGGACGGTGATCTGACGCCCGCCTTCAGTCGCCGCGCCGCCGAGTGTGTCGAAGAGACGGAGGCGACGCACCTCGTCGTCGTCGTCACCGGCGTGGTCGAGGACGAAGCGCGGATGCGGCTTTACGAGTTCGCGTGGCGGCGCGCGCGCGCCGGTCTGGACGTGGACACGACGATTATCGAGGGGCTGGACACCGCGCGCGCGCGGATAGAACGCGCATTCGAGCGATGTGTTCGCCGCGAACTGTCCCGCCACCTTTTCACGCTCGACGCCGCGCTCGGCTTCAGCGCCGCTCATTTCGTGCTCGACTGGTTCAAGCTGACGAAATCTTCGGGCGCGAAGAAACAAGCGGCAGATGCGCTCACGCCGCTATTCCTTGATCTTAACCAGCAAGTCGCATCGTGAAGTCAGACGAGCGAGCCGCTCCCGGACGAGTCTCCGAGCAGAGTTGGATGTAAATAACTTTTTACAAACACCCCGAAAATTTCGTCGCTCCGGGGTTGTGCGCGGGAGGCCGCGCTTAGTAATCTCCGTCGCAAGATGGCGAGCAGCGAAACGACATTACAGAATCAAATCAGGGCTTCGCGCGAGGCGCTCGATGCGTGGGTGCGCGAGGTTGTCGAGTGGCACTTCAACCCGGAGACCGGCTCTCCCTTCTGGCTCGAACGCGCGAAGACGTTCGACTGGGACCCGCGCCGCGAGGTGCGGACTTACGACGATCTGGCGCGCTTCGGATTTTTCGAGGACGAGTGGCTGCGCGGCGGCCCCGTCCGTCGCTGGGTGCCGAAGGGGTTGTCCGATAAGCCCGTCTATGTCTTCGAGACGGGCGGCTCGACGGGCGTGCCCAAGTCGCGCATCAGCATCGAGGACTTTCGCATTGACTACGAGATGTTCAGCCGGACGCTGCCGGACGAATTCTTTCCGCCCGGCTCGGACTGGCTGATGCTCGGCCCTTCGGGGCCGCGCCGTCTGCGGCTGGCCGTCGAGCATCTGGCGCAACATCGCGGCGGCATCTGCTTCACGGTTGACCTCGACCCGCGCTGGGTCATCAAGCTCATCAAGTCGGGGCAGATGCGGCAGGCCGAGGACTACAAGCGGCACGTCGTCGAGCAGGGCCTCACGGTCTTGCGCGCGCACCCGAACGTCAAATGCCTGTTCACGACGCCGAAGCTGTTGGAAGCCTTGTGCGAGAAAATCTCTTTGAAGAAGGCGGGCATTACCGGCGTCTTCTGCGGCGGCACCGAGATGACGCCGCAGTTCCATCGCTTCGCCGTCGAGGAGTTGATGGAAGGCGCCTACTTCGCCGCGACCTACGGCAACACGCTGATGGGCCTTGCCGTCCACAAGCCCCGCGCCGAGGGCGACCCTTTCGACATCATCTATTATCCGCCCTCGCCGCGCGCCTTGATCGAGGTGGTTGACCCCGACCAGCCCGACCGCGTCGTCGGCTATGGCGAGACGGGCCGCGTGCGTTTGACGACGCTTACGAAAGAATTTTTCATGCCCCGTTTTCTCGAACGCGACGAGGCCGAGCGCGAGCCGCCGTGCGAGCCGTACCCGTGGGACGGCGTGCGAAACGTCCGCCCGTTCTCGCGCCTTCAGACGACGGTGGTCGAGGGCGTGTATTAGAGGGCCTCGCGGGTGAATTTACCATTCGTTTAGAGGCGGGCAATGCCCGCCGCATCAAGCTCCGGGCGACTCGAACCGGCGGGCATTGCCCGCCTCTAAACGGTCGGTTTGCGGATTTGAAAATTGTTCGCGGAACGCAGTCGCACCTTGCGGGTACGTGTTTGAGAAAGGCCCACATTTATTATGAAGCGCATGAATGCACGGCTCGCGGTCATTTCGTTCGGCGCGCTGATGATGTGCGTGGGAAACGTCGCCGCGCAGGAGTGGACGCAGTGGCGCGGCCCCGCGCGCGATGGCGTGGCGAAGAATTTTGCCGCGCCGAAGTCGTGGCCCAAGACCCTCACGCAAAAATGGAAGGTGACGGTCGGCGGCGGCTACTCGTCGCCCGTCGTCGCTGAGGGGCGCGTCTTTTTGCACACGCGAGAGGGCGAGCAGGAGGTCGTCTCCGCGTTCGATCTCTCGACGGGCAAAACCCTCTGGACGAAATCCTACGACGCGGCCTTCGACAAGAACCAGTACGCCATCAAGATGGGCAAGGGGCCGAACTCGACGCCGCTCGTCCACGCGGGCCGGCTCTACACGCTCGGCGTGGGCGCCGTCCTCTCCGCGTTCGACGCGAAGACGGGCGCGCTCCTGTGGCGCAAGGATTTCGGGCGGCTCGACAGCTCGAAGCTCTTCTGCGGGACGGCGATGTCGCCCGTCATGGAAAAGAATCTGCTCATCGTCCACGTCGGCGACGACCGGGGCGGCAAGGTGTCCGCGTTCGACGCGGCGACCGGCGCTGAAAAATGGTCTTGGGCCGGCGACGGCCCCGGTTACTCTTCGCCGGTCGTCGTCGAATTGGCGGGCGCGCGGCAGGTCGTCACGCTGACGGACAAATCGGTCGTGGGTTTGTCAGCCGAGAGCGGAAAGCTGCTCTGGAAGATGGCGTTCCCGGACGAGTGGAACGAAAACATCGTGACGCCCATCGTCTACCGGAACACGCTCATCGTCTCCGGCGTGCGGCAGGGGACGAAGGCCATCGAAATTGTGAAGGGCGCCGCTGGACTTGAAGCGAAGCAGCTCTGGCACAACCCGCAAGTGGCGATGTACATGAGTTCGCCCGTGCTCGATGGCGACTATCTGTTCGGCATGTCTTCTCTGCGGAAGGGGCAATACTTCTGCCTCAACGCGAAGACGGGCGAACTCGTCTGGGCGACCGAAGGGCGCGAGGGCAATCAGGCCGCCGTGTTGAACGCCGGCGGCGCGCTGCTGTTTTTGACGGCGGACGCCAACCTGATTGTCGCCGGCAAGAGTCTGAAAGGATTCGAGCCGCTGGCGCGTTACACGGTCGCCGACAACGCGACATATACCCACCCGGCCATCGTCGGCAGCCGGATATTGATAAAGGATGAGGCGGCGCTGTCTTTGTGGAGCGTCGAGTGAGAATGACCGGAGCGCTTGCCGTATTTTTGTCAGTTGAGGGTATAGTGACAGGTATTTCACCACAGAGACACAGAGGACACGGAGCGAGCACAGAGAGTTGAATTTCTCTGTGCATTCTCTGTGCTCTCTGTGTCTCTGTGGTGAATCTCCACGTTTCACACGCTCAACCCGCGAGGTCTGAGCGGCGCGGTTAATCCGTCACTAGACGCTCTAGCAAAACGCGAATGCTACACATCCCCATCTTACGCAAAGGCCAACCGTACCGGAGCCTCGACATCGCGCGCGCGCCGCACAGCCGGACGCGCGAACCGTTCGTCGAAGTGAGTCAGGCCAACCCCGGTCTTATCCGCCGCGACCTGCTCGACCAGACGACGCCGCGCCGCGCGCTTCAGCAATTCACGTCGGCTGAACTGCTGGACATCTCGGCCCGCGCCGCGCGCCACTTCATGGAAGACACGCTGCCCATCGGCGACGCCGTGCAGACGCCGGATGAATACGTTCATCAACTATCGGCGACAACCGGGCTGCCGCATTCGCTCGCGCGCCGGAATATGCAGCGCGTCCACGGCGTGATGACGATGATGGGGAACGTGCTGGGCGGACTCACGCGCGGTCTCGATCTTTCGATTCTCGACCGGGGCGCGGGCGAGTCGGGCGGACACGTTCTGAGTTTCTTCCCGCGCGGGCCTTCGCTCGGCATCGTGCTGCCGAGCAACTCGCCGGGCGTCCATGCGCTGTGGATTCCCGCCGTGCCGCTCAAAGTCCCGCTGGTGTTAAAGCCCGGCGCGTCCGAACCGTGGACGCCTTATCGCATCATTCAGGCCTTCATCCGCGCGGGCGCGCCGCCCGAAGCGTTCAGCTACTATCCGACCGACCATGCGGGCGCGGGCGAAATCCTGCGCCGCACCGGTCGCGGCATGGTCTTCGGCGACTCTTCAACGACATCCGCGTGGAAGGACGACCCGCGCATAGAAATTCACGGCCCCGGCCACAGCAAGGTCGTCATCGGCGACGACCTCATTGACCGTTGGGAAGATTATCTCGACGTGATGGCCGCCTCCATCGCCGAGAACGGCGGGCGCTCGTGCGTCAATGCATCGGGCGTCTGGGTGTCGCGCCACGCGGACGAAATCGCGGAGGCGCTGGCCGAACGCCTCGCGCAAATCATCCCGCGCGCGGTGGACGACCCCGCCGCCGCGCTCGCGCCTTTCGCCGACCCGGCGGTCGCGGCGCGCATCTCGCGGATGATTGACGACGGGTTGAAGTCCGAGCCGGGGGCGCGCGACGTGTCGGCCTCGCGGCGCGGCGCGGAAAGAGTCGTCCAACTCGACGGCGCGACCTATCTGCTGCCGACCGTGGTACGCTGCGACGGCCCGGCGCACCCGCTGGCGAACAGAGAATTTCTGTTCCCGTTCGCCGGCGTCGTCGAAGTCAGGCCCGAAGAGATTCCCGAAGCGCTCGGCCCCAGCCTCGTCGTCACGGCCATCACGGAGGACGAGGAGTTGATCGAGCGGCTCATCGCCTCGCCGCTCGTTGACCGTCTCAACGTCGGCCCCGTCTCGACGATGCAGATCGCATGGGATCAGCCGCACGAGGGCAACCTGTTCGAGCACCTTTACGCGCGCCGCGCCTTTCAGCGCGCCGCCCGCTGATGATGAGAATTCTCTACCTGACCGCCGGGGCCGCCGACATGTACTGCGGCAGTTGTCTGAGGGACAACGCACTCGCCACCGAGTTGCTGGCGCGCGGGCACGACGTGGTGTTGACGCCGATCTACACGCCGACGCTGACCGATGAGAAGAACGTGAGCGGCGAGAAGGTCTTCTTCGGCGGCATCAGCGTCTATCTTGAGCAGCACGTGCCGCTGCTGCGACACACGCCGCGCTTTCTGGATAAGCTGTGGGATTCCGGTTGGGCTTTGAAACTGGCGTCGCGCCGCTCCGTCTCGGTCAACCCGAAGATGCTCGGCGAGATGACCGTCTCGATGCTCCGGGGCGAGGACGGCAACCAGCGCAAAGAGTTCGAGAAGCTGCTCGACTGGCTCAAGACCGAGCCGCCGTTCGATGTCATCAGCCTGCCGTACACGCTGCTCATCTCGCTTGCCAAACCACTCAGAGAGGCGTTGAAGCGACCCATCTTTTGCACGTTGCAGGGCGAAGACCTCTTCCTCGAAGGATTGCCGGAGCCTTACCGCTCAGAGTCGCTTCGTCTGATTCGCGCGAACGTGCCGCACGTGGACACCTTTATCGCGGTGAGCGAGTATTACGCGCGCTTCATGCCGGGCTATTTGGGCATCCCCGAAGAGAGGATGCGCGTCGTGCCGCTCGGCATCAACCTTCAGGGCTACGAGAAGCGCGGGCCGCGTGAGAAACCTTTCACCGTGGGATACTTCGCGCGCGTCGCGCCGGAGAAGGGGCTGCGCCAGCTCGCCGAAAGCTACAAACTCCTGCGCGAGCGCGGCGAGCTGGAAGACGCGCGGCTCGAAGTCGCGGGCTATCTCGGCGCGGATTACAAAGATTATCTCCGCGACATCGAACGGAAGATGAAGGATTGGGGTCTTGCCGACGAGTTCACTTATCGCGGCGCGCTCGACCGCGAAGGGAAGATCGCCTTCCTGCGTTCGCTCGACGTGCTTTCCGTGCCCGCGACCTACGACGAGCCGAAGGGCATCTTTCTACTGGAAGCGATGGCCTGCGGCGTGCCCGTCGTCCAGCCGCGTCGCGGCGGGTTCACCGAAATCGTCGAGCGGACGGGCGGCGGCCTGCTCGTCGAACCGGACGACGCGGGCGCACTGGCCGACGGCCTCCGGCGCATCCACCGCGACCCGGCGCTCGCCGAAGAATTAGGAGCGAACGGTTTTCGCCGCGTGCGTGAACATTACAGCGTCGCGCGGATGGCGGAGCGCGCGCTCGAAGTTTACAGCGGCGCGGATGAAGCGGCGGCGGAAAGCGTTGAAGTGGCGCGGGCGGTCTGAACGAAGGCGGCGAGGCGAAACGGTGTTGCCGCGGAGTTTTTTATAAGTGCTGGAAGTTTCTCATCTCTCGAAATCATACCCGACGCCGCGCGGCGCGCTCGAAATCCTTTCGGATGTTTCTCTGTCACTGAAGCGCGGCGACGCCGTCTCGATCATGGGGCCGTCGGGGAGCGGCAAGAGCACGCTGCTCTACATCGTCGGCGCGCTGGAGCCGCCGACATCGGGCACGGTGACGCTCGACGGTCGGAACCCATTTCAACTTAAAGAGAAGGCGCTCGCGGCGTTCAGGAATAAGGAGGTTGGCTTCGTCTTTCAGGATCACTGTCTGCTCCCGCAGTGCAGTGTGCTTGAGAACGTCCTGACGCCGACGCTGGTTGCGTCTCGAAACGGCGACCACGCGGCGCGAGCGCACTTGCTGCTCGAAGAGGTGGGGCTGGCGGATCGGCTCACGCATCGTCCGGCGGAACTCTCCGGCGGCGAGAAGCAGCGCGTGGCGCTCGCGCGCGCGCTCATCAGAAAGCCGCTGCTCCTGCTCTGCGACGAGCCGACGGGCAACCTCGACCACGATTCCGCCGAACGCGTCGCGTCGCTCCTGATCGAACTCCACCGGCGACAGGAGACTATCCTCCTCGTCGTCACGCACAGCGCCGAACTGGCCGCGCGTTTCCCCGTGCGCTTCAAGGTGGCTGACCGGCAACTAATCAAGGGATGAAGGATGAGGGATGAAGGATGAAAGCGTGATTGACGAACAGACGCTCTACCTTCATCCCTTATCCTTCATCCTTCATCCTTTATGAACACCGCCACTCTTCTCCGACGCAATTTCGCATACTACTGGCGCACGAACCTCGCGGTCGTCTTCGGTGTCGCCGTGGCGGTCTCGGTGCTCGCCGGAGCGCTGCTCGTCGGCGACTCGGTGCGGGCCTCTCTGCGCGACATCTTTCTGCAAAGGCTGGGACGCGCCGACACGGTCGTCTCCTCCGCCGGCTTCTTCCGTGAACAACTTGCCTCGGACGTGCAACAGCATGGGCAGTTCGCCGCCGCTGGGTTCGACGCGGCCTGCCCGCTCGTCACGCTGACGGGCGCGGTCACGCACGAGGAGAGCGGGCGGCGCGGCGCGGGGCTTCAGGTCTACGGCGTGGACGAGCGCTTCTGGCGGTTTCACGGGCGAGACGAGGCGGCGGCGCGGGCGCCGCGTGAGCGCGAGGTGTTCTTGAGTGAAGCTCTCGCCGCGGAGTTGGGCGCGCGTGTCGGCGACACGCTGCTGCTCAGGATCGAGAAGCCTTCGGAGATTCCGGTCGAGTCGCTGCACGGGCGGAAGGAAGATGTGGGGCGCACCATCCGTTTGACGATGCGCGAGGCGCTGCCCGCGTCGGCGCTCGGCGAGTTCTCCGTGCAGGCGCGGCAGTCGGCTGTGCGCGCCGCATTCGTGCCGCTCGGTCTGCTGCAAAAGGAGTTGAAGCAGGAGGGCAAGATCAACACCGTCCTCGTCTCGGCGAAAGACGCGGGCGATGGCGCGGCGGCTGACCCGTCGCACGCCGCGAAGCTGGAAGGCATCCTGCGCGAAAGCTTCACGCTCGAAGATGTGGGCGTCCGCGTGCGTGCGCTCGACGAGCGACGTGGGGCCGCGCTCGAAAGCGACAGCGGGCTGGTCAACGAACATCTGGCGGAAGCGGCGCGCGCCGCGGCGAGTAAATCCGTAGTGCGCGCCGCGCCGATATTTTCTTACCTTGCGAACACGATCCGCGTGGGTGAACGCGAAGTTCCTTACTCGCTCGTGACGGCGGTTGACGACGCGGCGTTCGAGAAACTGCGAGGGGGAAACAGTGAGATGGGGGGACGTGGAGAGCGGGAGACGGGGGGAGAGGGAGACGGGGGGAGAGAGAGACGGGGCGAAGAGGAAAAAGAATCCGCGTCATCAAACATCTCCCCCTCGCCCCCTCGCCCCCTCACTCCCTCGCCCCCTCTCTCCGCCTCTCCGTCTGAACTCCCGCCCCTCATCCTGAACGAGTGGGCGGCGCGCGACCTTAACGCTCAGACGGGTGACGAGGTGACGCTCGCATATTTTCTCTGGCAGGAGGGCGGCGGTCTCCTCACACGCGGCGCTCAGTTTCGTCTGGCGGGCATCGTGCCGATTGCGGGCGCCGCCGACGACCGGGATTTGGTGCCCGCGTATCCCGGCATCACCGAATCCGCCAACCTCTCCGATTGGGACCCGCCCTTCCCCGTAGACCTCGCGCGCGTCCGCCCGCGCGACGAAGATTACTGGGACGAGCATCGCACGACGCCGAAGGCGTTCATCCCGATTGAAGCGGGGCAGGCGCTCTGGCAGACGCGGTTCGGCAAGCTGACCTCGATGCGCGTCACGCCGGCGGACGGCGCGCCGCTCGACGATGCCGCGCTCGAAACGTTTCGCCGGCATTTGCGCGGCGCGCTCGACCCTG
>JBGTBQ010000215.1:0-31839 GCA_041749275.1 Pyrinomonadaceae bacterium
CGAAGCGTCGAAGTGTTCGACGACGGCGAGAAGCGCGCTCTTCAAATAGGCTGAACCCTGTTTGTCCGCCGCGCCGAAGAAGAGCAGCTTGTCGGTGCGCTCGCTGCCTTCCGGAATCAGTTTCGCCGGGTCAACCTGCAAAATCGTGCCGAGTCCGTGGCAGCGCTTGCACGCGCCATAGACCGAATTGAATGAGAACGAGCGCGGCTCCAGCGGCGGCACGTTGATGCCGCAGTTCACGCAGGCCATGCGCTCCGAATAGAGTTTTTCCTCGCCGTCAACGACCGAGATCAGCACCGAGCCGCCCGTCAACTTGAGCGCCGTGCGAATGGATTCGGTCAGACGTTCATTGATGCCGGGTTTGATGAGCAGGCGGTCAACCACCGCTTCGATGGTATGGTTGCGCCGTTTGTCGAGCTTGATCTCTTCGTCGAGCGAAACGAGTTCGCCATCCACACGCGCGCGTAGGAATCCGTCTTTGGCGAGCTTCTCCAACTCCTTCTTGAACTCGCCCTTGCGCCCACGAACAATCGGCGCGAGCACCATCACGCGCTCGCCTTCGGGCAGCACGAGCACGTTGAGCACGATCTGCTCGATGGACTGGCGCGTGATCTGTTCGCCGCAGACGTGGCAGTGCGGTTGGCCGACCGAAGAGAAGAGCAGGCGCAGATAGTCGTAAACTTCCGTCACCGTCCCCACGGTCGAGCGCGGGCTGCGCGAGACGGTCTTCTGTTCGATGGAGATGGCGGGCGAGAGTCCGTCCACGGAATCAACGTCGGGGCGCTCCAACTGGTCGAGGAACTGGCGCGCGTAGGCCGAGAGAGATTCAACATAACGGCGCTGCCCCTCGGCGTAGATGGTGTCGAAGGCGAGCGAAGACTTGCCCGACCCGGAGAGTCCCGTGATGACCGTCAGACGGTCGCGCGGAATCTCGACGCTGATGTTCTTCAGATTGTGCTGGCGCGCCCCGCGCACCGTAATGCGGTCAATTGCCATTGCTTGAAACTGTCCGCGGTCGCTATAGTGAAGCCCAACGCTTGATGCGAAAACGACGATTTTAAACGACGCGGGACAAGCAGGCAAGGCAGCAACTCAATGAAACGAGAAAGTCCGCAAGAAGATGGGGCTATTGAAGTCGGACGCGGGTTTTTTATGGACTTTGCCGGCGACGAAAGCGGAGTTTGAACTTACGAGGGACTTTGCGGCAAGGAGGGCGCGTGAATCTTCCCAACATACTAACGCTGTCGCGCATCTTCATCATCCCGCTACTCGTCGTCGTATTGCTGACGCCGTTCTCGGAGGATTGGTTCGGCGTCCAGCGCCACCTGCTCGGCGTCTCGCTCTTCCTCGCCGCCGCGCTTACGGATTACCTTGACGGACACATTGCGCGGAGCCGCGATCAAGTGACGCGCTTCGGGAAATTGTTCGACCCCATCGCCGACAAACTACTCATCTCGGCGGCGCTGATCTCGCTCGTCGAGAATCGTCTGGCGCCGGCGTGGGCGGTTGTCATTATCGTCGGGCGCGAGTTCGCCGTCACGGGCCTGCGCTCGATGGCCGCCGCCGACGGCGTGATTATCGCGGCCTCGCGTTGGGGGAAGTTCAAGATGCTCTCGCAGGTGCTGGCGGTCGCCTTCCTGATCGCGTCGAGCGCGTCGGGCGAGCCGCCCGTGGCGAACTTCGGATATGCGTTCCCCGCGATACAGTTCTGGTCGGTGCCGGAGTTGCGGACGGCTTTAAGCCACCTCTTCAGCAGTGACAACCAACTCACGGGAACTGACTTTCAGGTGCTTCTCTACACCGCCGGGCGAGCCATGCTCTGGGTCGTCGTCATCTCGGCCTGCTACTCGATGTACGAATATTTCCGCGCCTTCTATCTCACGTTGATAAAGCGCGAAAACCGCGACGAAGAGACGAGCATTACCGTCCTCCCGCCGCGCGCCGCGCCGTCGCCGCCAAAGGAAAAGAAAGTTGGGTGAGAGCACTCAGCATTCAGCGGTCGGCTTTCAGATTTAATCTTCTCCATCACCGAGTTGCTACCGTCAATACGGCGTGATTTCGGTTCGGAGAGAAAGCTGAATGCTGACCGCTGAGTGCTGACCGCTGATTCGTTACTGCACCTCGACGTGGTCGCCGGTGTGAATCTCCTGCACGGTGCGGGTAATGACCGCCGTGGCGGTGCGCGCTTCGACGCGGAGGATGACGATCTCGCCGACGACCTTGCGCGGGACAGGCGGGCGGCGCTTGAAGATTTTTGGCGACGTGACGGTCTCGCCCTTGACGTTGTCGTTAACTCTCTTCAGGCGCTGGGACTGAATGGAGAACTTTCCGCCGCGAAACTCATCGCTCTCGTAGCCGTCACGGGCGTTCCTCGTGATTTCGTCGCCATAGTCAACGATGACGCCTTTGTGGTTCGGGCGAAAGACCGTCAGATAGTCGCCGGGCTTGACGTTGTCTTCCGCGCCGAGGTCAATGAAGACGACCTGATCGAGCGAGAGCGCTTCCCGCGTATCGCGCGCGAGCACGATGCGGCCCGTCTGTTTGCCGGTCGGTTCGGCGAACGGGTCGAGCACGCCCTCGGCACGCCCGGCGGGCGCGGGGACGCCGCGCGGCGTGTGCAACAGGTCTCCATGAAGCAGGTTGTCGCAAGAGTTAAGGACGAGCGCTACCGAACTGCCATTCCTGACTCGGACGACGCGAACGCGCCCGACTTCCTGCGTATAGACGCCAAGCGAGCCTTTCTTCCGGCTGAACTTCGATTTGAACTGCCCGCGCGGGCGCAGCACCGCGAACTCTTGCCCAACTTTTAAGCCTTCCTGTACGCTGCCGCTGATGAAGACGTAATCGCCCTCACTGTAAAATCTTTGCGCTTGCTCTTCTTGACCACCGACGATTTCCAAGCCCGACTCGGTTGGCGTGAGCGTGATAAAGCCGCCGCAGGCGACCTCGCTGGCCCGCGCCGCGGGGGCGATAGTTTCAGCCGGCTGGCGACCGGGCTGGCCGTCTCCATCCTGCGCTCTTACCGCGAAAGGACAGACGGCGCATAACAAAAGTGCAACCGCGAGCACTTTAAAGTTCTGGGCAAATAGGTTACGACGCACGGGAAATCTCCTTGTCAGTCGGATACATTTCAGGAATTTGGTCTCTCAGGCGGGGACTTTCGGCCTGAAGCTTCGGGGCTTTCGGCAAGCGGGGCAACGGGTTCGAGGCGCGAGGGGCGATGGATCGGATAATAGCCCCCGGCGGGCAATAATCATCCTACTGGCAGGAGCACCGTAACGTCAACGAATTTGTTTCCGGGCAATAAATTTCAGACTTACTGACTCCAGACTTCAGTTTGCCGGCTCCAGACTTTCACGGAGGCGGCGAATCTGTGCGGCGTGGTTGTGAGCGTGTGCCGCGTAGATTCTGAGCCAATCCTCGGCGGTGTAGCGCCCGCTGTCGGAGTGGACGCCTTCGCGCGCCCAGTCGTCGTCGTTCATCGTGTCGAGAAGCTGCGCGGTGGTCGCGCGTGAGCCGCGGAGCGCGTCGAGCGCGGGAGCGATGTCGCGGTCATTGTAGTTGAGACGCAGGGCGTAAGATTCCTGATCGTAGCCCTGAATGACGGGGTTGTCTTCGGTCAGGAGTTTTCGCAGACGGATGGCGCTGTTCATTTCGCTATCGGCGAGGTGCTGGACGATCTCGCGCGCGCTCCACTTGCCGGGCAATGGATGTTCGCCCAACTTGTCCGCGGGGAAGCCTTCGAGGCTCGTCAACACCTCGTCGTAACCTGCCGCGTATTGTGCGATGAGTGCTTGTCTTTCGTCTTGGTTCATAACTCTCCAAAGGGTCGGCACAGTCAACTTGATTAAGCTTTGAAAGCGAGGCGGCGCATGAGTCGTGCTTCGGCATTGTACATAACACACAAACGAAAAGTTTTGAAATCTCCGGTAAAGAGAAAAGGGAAACCGCCACGGAAAAAGGTCAGGACGGCATGGCGATTAACCCAGTGTGGAAAGTCGAATCGGGATGATGGCTCGTAAATGATTGAGGTGCTTCAATATGTACAGTGTGAGACAGAAACGGCCCGGATGAACTTGAGCAACTTAATGCTTGAGTTTGCCGTGCTTAACCTGTTATATTTCCAAAGTCCGGGCGGCGTCCGTTTCTTGTCGGCGCACCGGTTGGCGGGCCGCCCCGGCTCGCTCCCTTGACCAAAACTGCCTGCGATGAGCACAAGACCCGCTACCAGCACCACCAGAAAAGATGCGGAAGAGGAACTGCCCGAAGCGGGCGACCGCAAGCTTAATCTTCTCGTCATCGAAGATGACGAGAAGATTCTGGAGATGATTAACGAGCACTTCTCTCGCGCCGGTTTCAGTGTGCAGACGGCGGAGGACGGGCTGTCGGGTGTGCAGTTGGCGATGAATGAACGACCCGATGTGATCCTGCTCGACCTGATGCTGCCCAAGATGGACGGGCTGGCGGTCTGCCGCGAGTTGCGTGAGAAGGCGCCGTACATTCCGATCCTGATGTTGACGGCGAAGGACGATGTGGTGGATAAGGTGCTCGGTCTGGAGATGGGGGCGGATGACTATATCACCAAGCCCTTCTCCCTGCGCGAACTCGAAGCGCGAATCAAGAGCGTGATGCGCCGCGTCCGCACGGCGGCGCGCACCGAGACCGCGAGCGAAGAGGCGCCGGTCGTGCGCGGAAGGCTGCGTATTGACCCATCGAAGCGCGAGGTGATGATCGGCGACCGGCAGGTGGAACTCACACCGAAGGAGTTCGAACTGCTTCGGTTGTTTGCCTCCAATCCCGGTCGCGTGTTTCCGCGCAAGTACCTGCTGGAGAAAATCTGGGACTACTCCTACGAAGGCTACGACCGCACTATTGACTCGCACATCAACCGTCTGCGTGCGAAGATCGAAGAGAACCCGGAAAACCCTCAGATGGTTCTCACTGTCTGGGGCATCGGTTACAAATTCAGCGACGAGCAGCGATAACCGAGCTGCTCTCTACTCCTGAAGAACGGGCGACGAGCAACGCCCCCGCTCGCGTCCACTATCCCATCAACAACTCTTGACCTCACCGCCCGCATGGGCGGGGACTCGCCTGAAAGAATAATGCCATGATTAAGGAATGGTCTCGCATAATGATTGCTGCCCCGAAGTCGAAGCGCCTTGTCGGTCTCGGAGCTTCGTGGTGGATGAGAATCGGACTGGTCGCCGCGCTCGGCGCGTGGGTAGTCTTATCTCCGCCGGAGCCGCAGAGCGCACAGCAGCGTCTCAGAGAGGCTGCCGTGAAGGTGACGGGCATTGCCTCGAACGGCGGCACGGTGACGATCACCGCCGATGGGCCGCTCACGCGCGCGCAGACTTTTCAGTCCGCGGGATGGTTCCACGTCGTCATCGTCCACGGGCAGACCGAGCTAGGCAGGAGCGCGCCGGGCGGGATTCGGATTCAGCGCATCAGCGACTCGCTCGAAATTCTCATCCCGATCAAATCAGGCGCAAGCGTCACCGTCCATCCGCGCGGCGACCGGCTCGATCTCAATATCGAAGGCGGGGTCGAGAGTCGAGTCGAAAGGGACATTCCACGGGAGACCGCGCTAACTGAGCCGGCGCGCGCGCGGAGAGAGTCCCGCGCGCCAGACGCCGCGACTGAGGGCATAGGCCGTGAAGCCGAGCGGCGTAGCGCGCGGACTGAGCAGACAGCGGTCGGGCAGGCGCCTACGCATAAGAAACAACAAGTCGTTGAGAAGCCTGCCGCAGCCGCGCAGAGCAATATGAAGAGCGTCTCGTCCGCGCCCTCTCCATTACCCGCGACACAAAGCGACGACGCCCTCGCCGCGCCTGTCACGGCGGTGACAAATGCGCCGCAAAATTCCGAAGTTTCTCCGGTCATGGCGGCCCCGGATGCTCAGGCAAATATTGATGGGGCAGGAAATTGGGGAGATATCATCTTCTCAATGCCGGTGCTACTGGCGTTGTTGGGAGGCGTGCTGGCGCTGATTGCTTACCTCGTCATCCGTCGGCGCCGGGGAGGGGCTGAAGCGGATGGGAACTGGGTGTCTGAGAAAACAGCGAGCAGAAGCGAGAAGAAGACCGGCAAGGCTGGAAGATTGGAGAGCATGGCGAGCGCGGCGTCGGGCTTGAAGCCATTCGTGAATTTCAGAGGCGACCGGCGCAAGGATTCTGTTCCCGTGCCGTTTGAACGCCGCAAGGGTGGACACGGAGCCGAGGACTTAGCGTCGCGGCAGGTGAAGTTCGCCACGACTGAGACGGCGGGAAATGGTCATCCTTCCGAGCGAAGGCAGGAGACGAGGACGGCGACAGTGCCTTCCGTTCTCTTTGGCGCGTACCGGATTGATCAGGAAGTGGCGCAACTCGTCGTCGGCGGCCCGCACAGCATCGAAGTGCTCTCTTCGCGCGCGGTGGATGACAGACGCGCGGTCGAGACTTCGCTGCTAAAGGTGTTGCGGGCGCAAGAGACCGACGAGGACGGTCGGCGGCGCGCGCGCACGGCCCTCGAAGATTACGGTTTCGTGGCGCGGCAGAACGCAACGCTGTTGCTCGCGTCAAACGCCTACGAGCGCACCTCGGCGGCGCGCACGCTCGGCGAGATGATTTCGGCGCAGGCGCTGCCGTTCCTGACCGAGGCGCTCTATGACGGAGATGCGGGCGTTCGTACTGAGGCGGTCAAAGCCCTCGGAATGCTTGGGCTACCCTCCTCCATCGGCGCGCTGCTCGACGTGGCACGGCGACACCCCGACATCCCGGCCATGATCCTCAGTCCGGCGCTCACGGCCTGCTCGGTCGAATCGCTGGACACCGGTTCGTCTTTATTTGAGGAAGGCTTGACGCTCGCGCAGGCCGAGAGCGCCGAGCAGTTCGTGAGCGAGATGCGAGCCATCGAACACGTCAAGGAAGTGAGTCAACTGCCCGAATGGCTCGAAGACCAGACGCTTCAGGAAGCGCTCGACCGTCTGGATAACGCCGGCGTGGAGACGCGGATTGCGGCGACACAGTCGCTGGCGATGTTTCAGGTACGGCGTGCGGTCGAGGCGCTGACGGCGATGGCGGTCAGCGACGAGGCGGCGGCGGTGCGTGCGGCGGCTGTGACCGCGCTCGGCTCGATTGACCACGAGTCGGTCTTCGCGCCGGTGCTGATCGGGATGGCGGACGAGTCGCGTGAGGTACGCGCGGCGGCGGCTCGCACTCTCTCACGTCTGAGCTTCGAGCGCGCGGACGCTTACATGCACGTTGCCGAGACGGCGGACAGTCCGACGCTCTGCGCGGTGGCCCGCGCCTGCATCAATGCGGGCCTCGCCACACAGGCCGTCAATCGTCTGGCGAGCGATGACAGGCGCCAAGCTTATGAGGCGTTCTCCGTCCTCTCGCTCATGGTGAAGGGCGGAGAGGCGCAGGTGATCCTCGACGCGGTTGAGAGCCATCAGGACACAGCCGTCCGGATGGCGGCGGTTCATCTGCTCGGACTGATGGACGACCCCGACCTCGCCGCGCGGCTTCAACTGATCGCCGAGCGGGTGGCGCTGCCCGCGCCCGTGTGCGCCGCGATTCTGGAGGTGGCCGGGCGGGTCGCGCTCGCGCGACAGGAGATGATGGAGGCTTGAAATGTTTGGTGACAACCGGGTCAGCCATGTTGCATAATGCGACAGCCTGCAACCGTTTTTTGAATGAATCTACCGCAATGCCCCGTACAACCAATCCACATCAATATCGCCGTCCGCGAACGATAACCGCTGCTTTCTTGCTTGCGGCCTTGTCGCTCGTCTCTCTCGTCGGACTCGGCGTCGCACAGGCGCAGCGCGGCGCGCGGAACGCGAACAACGCCGCGCAACAGCCGCCGAAGCCCGCCACGAAGAAACGTGTGTTCGTCAGTCGCGGCAGCGACACGGGCGCGGGGTCGCGCCAGACGATCAAGTCCGACAACCCGCTTAATGACTATTCCGCATACCGGAGCGGTGACAGGTTCCACGTCGTAATCCCGAACGCGGACGCCAATGCGATTCCGAAGGGCGGCGGCGGGCGCGGCTACACCGACATGCAGGTGCAGCAGCGCGGCAAGGATGTGGTGCTCACCTACCGCCTTCAACCGGGGGCCAAGCCCCGCGTCGAGCAGAAATTCAATCGCCTCGACGTAGTATTCGAGACTCCTGAAGCGTCCACTCAAGCCGCCGCGAACAAACCGGCGCAGACGACTCCGACACCCGCCGCGAACGATAACCGCGCCACCAATACGCAGCAGACTCAGGCCACCAAGCGCCCGGCGCAGACCCCAACACCTACGACGAGCGAGACCGCCGCGACAAGAAATCCGCCCACTGCCGCGCAGACGCCAAACACTTCGCAGGCTGCACGGCAGCAACAAGGCGGAACGGTGTCGCCTGTTGTCGAAACGCCAACCGGCCCGCCGACTTTGGCGGCGCCGGCGACCGAGGTGACGCCGGAGGCGGCGCCAGCCGGAACGCCCGCCGAGATGCAGATCGCCGAGGTGCGGCAGCCCGGAACGACTGTCCCCGCAACACAGACGAGCGCGCCAGTAACGACGGTGCAGCCGGGAACGTCGCTTGCCGCGGTGTTGTTACGCAACTGGTGGGTGGCCCTCAGCATTGCCTTGCTGGTCGCCGGCATCGGCCTGTTCTTCGTGGCGCGGCGCTCGTCCGCGATGACTCACACACCGGCGCTGGAAGAAGACACGAATAAATCGAGCAAGGCCGCGTTGAAGAAAACTCCCGACGCCGTCGGGCTGAAAACTGCGCCGACCGCCGCGTCCCTCAAGATAGCCGGGGCGAAGCCCGTCGCGGATGCGCCGGTCGTTGCCGCGGCTCTCGCTGGCGTCGCGGCGACTGAAGAATCCAAAGAAGAAGAAGCGAAGGCCGAGCCGCTGCCCTTCGAGAAAGCGTCTCAACCCGTCGAGGAGACGGCTGTCACGGAGACGTTTGTTGAGGAAGCGGGCAGTGTCGAGACGCCGGTCGAAGCACCTCGCGCCACGGAAGTCGAGGAAGCCGGTCTCTCAACAGATGACGCGACGGCTTCCGCTATCGAGGAGGCTTCGTTGATCGCCGCCGCGACGCCAACCTCGGAGATCGAGCCGAGCGTCAAGTCTGACGCGGAGAGTGTGCAGGTCGAGACGAAGCGCCTGCTCGAAGGCGAGCGTTACGATAAAGGCGTACTCAAGGGCGCCGATATGGTTGGGCGCCAGATGGTCGCCGCCGAACTTCTCTCCGCGCTCTCCGGGCGCAACGCCGAACGGCGCGCGCGGGCACGCGCGGCCTTCGTCGAGCACGGGTTCTTCAACGAAATCGCGCACGATCTCCACTACTCGGAGGCCGCCGCCGAGCGCGCCGCCGCCGCCAGATCGCTCGCGCTCACGGGCGACCACGCGGCCACGTCGCACCTCGTGGCCGCGCTCGAAGATAAGTCCATTGAAGTTCGGCGCGCGGCGGTCGAGGGTCTCGCGGCTCTGCGCGATCCGGCAGCCGTTGAACCGCTCGAAAACCTACGCGAGCGGCAGAAAAAGCATAAAGATAAACTCCCGCGCAGGCTCCTGCAAAGCGCTATCGAGACGTGCCGGGAGGGCAGCGTCGAAGCGCCGCCGGTCGTCGTGGCCGACGCCGGAGCGGTGGCGGATGAAACACCTGCCGTCGAGCCATCGGTCGTTGCGACCGCTCTCGTCGAGACCTCCGCCGTCGAAGCCACAGTCAGCCCCGCTGACGATGCTGCGCCCGAAGTCGAAGCGATTCAAACAGCCGAGACGGAAGTTGCCGAGACGGAAGTTGCCGAGGCGGAAGTTGCCGAGCTTGAGTCGCCCGTCGCCGAAGCCGCACCGGTCGAGGAGTACGTCGAGGAACCCGTCAGTGAGCCTGCTCCTGTCGAGGAAGTCACCGAAGAGATCGAGCCGGTTGAGGAAATCACGCAAGAGGTCGAGCCGGTCGAGGCAGTCACCGAAGAGGAAATCACCGAAGAGGTTGCGCCGGTCGAGGAGGTCACTCAAGAGGTTGCACCGGCCCTCAGCGAAGAAGTCGCCGAAGAGACCGTCGAAGAAGCCGCCGCGCCTCCGGTTGATGAAGTCGCGGAGACTTCCTCAGTCGTCGCGGAGGCCGCGACGACTGAGGAAGCGCGTGTCGAGGTCGAGGCGAAAGAGGCCGAGCCGGTCATCGAAGACGCCGCGGCTTGGTTCTCCATGGTGTCCACCGAGGCCGCAACCGCCGTCGAAGAATCACCGGTCGAAGAGACGGTCGTTGCGGAAGCGCCCGCTGTCGAGATCGAGCAGCACGCCCCGGAGATTGAAGCGCCGTTGTTCGTCGAGGAGCACGCGGAAACTTCTCCAGAGTCGCAGGTTTCATCAACCGAAATCACCTTCGAGGAAAGCGTTGCTCCACCCGTCGAAGCCGATACCATTACAGAAGAAGCGGAACGCATCGAGGATGAAACACCGACTCTCCTCCATGACGACGCCGAGATAGCATTCGCCGGAGCAGCCACGGACTGGGTCGAGATTGACGTGGAGGAGACGCCCTTCCCACCAGTCGCCGAGACCGAAGAGTCCGCATCCTTCACTGCATTCGACGAAGAGACGTTTACCAGCGAAGCGCCAGCCGAACTCGAAACGCCCACGCTGGAGACTTCGACCGTTGAGGAAGATCGAAGCGTTACTCCCGTCGAGACAGCCGAAGCCGGGGATTCGCTCGTCGCCGAAGCGCCCTCCGCCGAAGAGAAAGGCATCGCACGGTTCGATGAACTCTCGACGGTGCCGAAGGCGATTCAGCAGCGTATCGTCAGCGAAGACACGTCCGACCGCGCTGCCGCCCTCGCTGACCTCTCCCGTCTCGACACGGACGACGCCTTCCATCAAATCTGCGCCGCTTTCGATGACGAAGCGCGAGACGTGCGGAGCGCCGCCGCCCGCGCCCTCTTCGACCTCAAACCAGACCGCGCTGACTCCTTCACTCGCGCCTTGCGCGAGGCGACGCCCGAACGCCGCCGCCACATCGGCGCGGCCATCAACACTTCGGGCCTTGCCGGCGAGGCCGTCAGCCAACTCACGGGCGAGAGCCGCGAGAGAACCTACGAGGCTTTCTCGCTCCTCTTCCTGATGGCGAAGGCGGGCGAAGTGCAGCCCCTGCTCCGTTCCATCGAGGCCCACCCGAATAGCGAGGTGCGCCTCGCCGTCGTCAAACTCCTCGCGCTCTCCGGTCAGAAAGAGGTTCTCCCGGCCTTCCGCCGCCTCGCCGTGCGTGGCACGCTCCCGACCGAGGTTCGCTCCGCGATCATGGAGGCCATCTACCAGATCAGCAGTCAGGACGCCACCTCCGCGGCCTGAAAAGCAGACTTTTGATGTCGGATGCCGGATGTTAGAATTTCATTTTGGAAATCTAACATCCGGCATCCGACATCTGCATTTATGCCTTTCAAACTGCGTTCCGACTTCCAGCCGCAAGGGGATCAACCACAGGCGATAGACGCGCTGGTGCGCGGTCTCGACGACGGCACGAGAGATCAAGTTCTGCTCGGCATCACGGGTTCGGGCAAGACCTTTTCCGTCGCCACGGTGATTGAGCGCACGCAGCGCCCGACGCTCGTCATCGCGCACAACAAGACGCTCGCCGCGCAGCTCTATCAGGAGTTCAAGAGCTTCTTCCCGGAAAACTCCGTCGAGTATTTCGTCTCCTACTACGACTATTACCAGCCGGAGGCGTATGTTCCGGCCTCGGACACCTACATCGAGAAAGAGGCGACCGTCAACGAGGAGATTGACCGTCTGCGTCTGTCGGCGACGCGCGCTTTGTTCGAGCGGCGAGACGTGATCGTCGTCGCTTCGGTCTCCTGCATCTACGGCCTCGGCGACCCGGACGCCTATTACGGGATGCTCCTCTTCGTCGAGAAGGGGATGAAGACCACGCGCGAGGCGCTCTTGCAAAAGCTGGTCGAGTTGCAATACGAGCGCTCCGACATCGAGTTCGACCGCGGCAGTTTTCGCGTGCGCGGCGACGTGGTCGAGGTCTATCCGAGCTATCAGGATCAGGCTTACCGCATCGAGCTGTGGGGCGACGAAATTGACGCGGTCTCGACGATTGACCCGCTCCTCGGCGAAGTCCTGCACAAACACGAGTCGCGTCTGCCCATCTATCCGAAGACGCACTACGTGATGCCGAAAAGCACCATCAAACGCGCCATCAAGACCATCCGCGAGGAGCTTGACTGGTGGGAGCCAAAGCTCATACAGGAAGGCAAGCTCGTCGAGGCGCAGCGGCTGCACCAACGCACGATGTATGACCTTGAGATGATTAAGGAGATGGGCTTCTGCCGCGGCATCGAGAACTACTCGCGCCATCTTTCCGGTAAAGCGCCGGGCGAGCCGCCGCCGACGCTGCTCGACTACCTGCCGGAAGGCGTCATCATCGTCATAGACGAATCGCACCAGACCATCCCGCAACTGCGCGCCATGTTCAAAGGCGACCAGTCGCGCAAGGGCACGCTCGTCGAGTACGGCTTTCGTCTTCCGTCCGCGATGGACAATCGCCCGCTCAACTTCGACGAGTTTCAACAGCGCGCGGTGCAGGTGATCTACGTCTCGGCGACGCCCGGCCCTTACGAACTGACGAAGACGGGCGGCGAAGTCGTCGAGCAGATTATCCGCCCGACGGGACTCACCGACCCGCAAGTCATCGTGCGGCCCGTCAAGGGGCAGATTGACGACCTCTTGGAAGAGTGCCGCGTCCGCGCCGAACGAAACGAGCGCGTGCTCGTCACGACGCTGACGAAGAAGATGTCGGAAGACCTGACGGATTACTTCGCCGAGGTCGGCGTCAAAGTGCGCTATCTCCACTCGGACATCGAAACCCTTGAGCGCATCAAGATTTTGCGCGACCTCCGTCGCGGCGAGTTCGACGTGCTCGTCGGCATCAACCTTTTACGCGAAGGCTTAGACTTGCCGGAAGTCTCGCTCGTCGCCATCCTCGACGCCGACAAGGAGGGCTTCCTGCGCTCCGAGTCTTCGCTCATCCAGACCATGGGTCGCGCCGCGCGCAACGCCGGCGGCACGGCGATTCTCTACGCCGACAAGATGACCGACTCGATGCGCCGCGCCATCGAAGAGACCGAGCGCCGCCGCGCCATACAGGAGGAGTACAACCGCGTGCACGGCATCACTCCGCAAACCATCGTCAAGCCGGTCGAGGCCACGCTCGTCACCGCCTACGAGGCCGACTACTTCAAGGTGCCGCTCGAACTCGAAGCCTTCGAGGAGTACAGCAAAGACAAGATCGAGGCGACCATCGCCCGCCTCGATGCCGAGATGCGCCACGCCGCCAAGCAGATGGAGTTCGAGCGCGCCGCCGAACTGCGCGACCGCATCAAGTATCTGCGCGAGCGTGAAATCAGTCTGTCCTGAAGCTCTCGGCTTTCTGTTTACCCTCTCGGCGCGGGTATAATTGCCGCTGCCAAGTGCCGGGTTACATCTCATCCGAGGGTGAATGAAATGAGTGAAAACTTTGAAGCGATTCTGGAAGCGGCGCAACGTTTACCTGCTGATGAGCGCCGCCAACTGATCGAACAGCTCATCGCCGACATTAAGCGAGACGACCTTCGGCCCACGACCAAAACGCGAGGCGCAGCGCGCAGGCACTTCGGCGCTTGGGACAGCGGCGACGAGCGTTCAGCCGATAACGACCGCATAGATCGTGATCTGGCGCGCGAGTACGACGATTCTCTTCGGCCATAATCATGCTGCTCGACACATCGGGTTTGATGTGCCTCTTCGACCGGCGCGACTTCCGCCACGCGGACGCGCAGACTTTGTACGACTCCGCGCCCGCCCGGCTCACACACAGTTACGTCTTTGCGGAGTTCGTGGCGTTGGCTCACGCCCGCGGAGTGCCGCGGGCCGCGGCTCTGGAGTACGCGGTTGATTTGTTAAGCGATTTAGAAGTGGAGGTCGTGTGGGTAGACGAACCGCTGCACCGCCGAGCATTAGACTTGCTGCGAACGCGGCTCGATAAAGATTGGTCACTCTGCGATGCGGTCAGCATCCTCCTCATGCAACATGGCGATATCACCGACGCCCTAACCACCGACCACCATTTCGAGCAAGCAGGTTTCCGCAGACTTCTGCCGCAGTAGCGGGCAAGGCCGAGCACGCTGCCAAGTTGAGCGCGCGTGAAATTCAGTTGACTTGAAAATAAGATGACCGCGATTCTCGAAACCCAGCGCCTCATCCTCCGCGAGTGGACGCACGCGGACGTGGGCGTGCTGTTCGAGATATGCAGCGATCCGGAGGTGATGCGCTACATCGGCGACCGGCGTGCATGGACGGATGTCGAAAGCGTGCGCCTCTGGGTGGGGCGCGTGAGGGCGGCGTACAGTGAGCGCGGCTACGGACGCCTCGCCGTCGTCGAGAAATCGAGCGGGAGCGTCATCGGCAGTTGCGGCTTTGGCGTGTCTAACACGATGCACGGAATTGACTTTGGTTACGTCTTCGCGCGTTCCGCATGGGGGCGGGGCTACGCGACCGAAGCGGCGCGCGCGTGCCTGCGCCACGGCTTCGAGCAGCACGGATTCGCGGAGGTCTTGGCCGACACCGACCTTGACAACTTCGCTTCGCGGCGCGTGCTCGAAAAGGTGGGCTTTGAGTTCCACGGTCTGAAGCGTGATGAGGGAGACGATCAGGATTCGGCCATCTACGTCGCGCGGAATCCGTTTCTTGCCAACTCCGCCGGGTGAACCTTCATGCTCGTCAAATCAGAGCAGGACGAAATTCAGTCTTTTCTCTCGGACGCCAGCAACCTCGCGGGCGGGCACGCCTCGCACGTCATCATCCCCGAAACAACCGCGGAGGTCGCCGATGCGCTCGCGCGCGCGACGCGGGAATCCATGCCGTTGACAATCGCCGGCGCGGGCACGGGAATCGTCGGTGGACGCGTGCCGTTCGGCGGCGCCGTTCTGTCAACGCACAAGCTCAATCGAATCGAAGAGATCGTCAGGGAAGACGGCGGCGGGCGCGCGACCGCCGGGGCGGGCGTCGTTCTGAACGACCTACAGCGCGCGGCGACGGCGGAGAGACTTCTCTATCCGCCCGACCCGACCGAGTGGAGTTGCTTTCTCGGCGGCACCGTGGCGACCAACGCTTCCGGGGCGCGCACCTTCAAGTACGGCCCGACGCGCCCTTATGTGCGGCGACTGAAAATCGCGCTGGCGACCGGCGACGTGCTCGACCTCCGGCGCGGCGACATCCACGCGGACGAGGACGGCACGATCAGCGTTCCTCTCAAACATGGTCGGAGCATCGAGGCGCGTCTGCCTTCGTACCGGATGCCGCTCACGCGCAAACACGCCGCCGGTTACTTCATCGCCGAGAGGGCGGACGCAATAGACCTCTTCATCGGTAGCGAGGGCACGCTCGGCGTCGTTACCGAAGTTGAGGTCACGCTGCTCCCGCAACCCGCAGGCGTCCTGAGCGGCATCGTCTTTTTCGAGAACGAAGCCGACCTGCTGTCCTTTGTCCGCGAAGCGAGAGAGCGTTCATTGAAAACACGCGCGCTCTCAGCGAACAACGCGGCGCAGGATGACGCGGAGCACGAACTCGATGCGCGTGCCCTCGAATACTTCGACGACGAAGCGCTCCACTTCCTGCGCGAGCGTTTCCCGCTCGTCCCGCTTCGCGCGGCGGGCGCTATTTTCTTCGAGCAGGAAATAACACCGGAGTCGGAAGAGTTGCTGTTGGGTGGATGGCTGGCGCTGCTTGAAAAGCATAACGCGCTCTTGAATGATTCGTGGTTCGGCACGAACGAACACGACCGCGCCGAGATGAGCGAGTTCCGCCACCAACTGCCCGTGATGGTCAATGAGTGGCTCACCCATCGAGGCCAGCGCAAGGTTTCAACCGACATGGCCGTGCCCGACGCGCACTTCGCCGAGATGCTCCGTTTTTATCAGGAGACGCTGCGGCGCGCGCGCCTCAAGTACGTCACCTTCGGCCACATCGGCGACAACCACGTCCACGTCAACATCATGCCGCGCGACGACATCGAACAGATCGCCGCGCGCGAAATCTACGGCCAGTTTATCCGCCGCGCCGTCTCCTTCGGCGGTACTATCTCCGCCGAGCACGGCGTCGGCAAGCTCAAGCGCGAGTACCTGCGCGCACTCTACGGCGACAAGCACCTCAGCGAGATGGCGGAACTCAAACGCGCCTTCGACCCGGCCTGCATTCTCGGTCGCGGAAATATCTTTGCCGAAGAACTTCTGGCGCGGTGACGCGTGGCAAGATAGAATGCCGCTTCGCTCGTCAAGCATCGTCCAATCAGTAACCACTACTTTCAAATGCTTCGTTTCACTACCGCTGGAGAGTCACACGGTCGCGCGCTCGTGGCGACGGTCGAAGGTCTGCCTGCCGGCCTCAAGGTTGATGTCGAGCAGATCAACCGTGAGCTTGAGCGGCGGCAGTGGGGTTATGGGCGCGGCGGGCGGATGAAGATCGAGCGCGACCGCGCGGAGATTCTGAGCGGCGTGCGGCATGGGGCGACGCTCGGCTCGCCCGTCGCGTTGATGGTCGAGAACAAGGACTGGGCGAACTGGACGGAAGTGATGTCGGCGGAGCCGCTTGAAGCGCCGCCCGAAAAGTCGCGGCGGGTGAAGCGTCCGCGACCCGGCCACGCAGACCTCGCGGGCGGTCAGAAGTTCGGGACGCGCGACCTGCGCGACATACTGGAACGCGCTTCGGCGCGCGAGACGACGATGCGCGTGGCGTGCGGGGCGCTGGCGAAGCAACTGCTTGCGGCTTTCGGCGTCGAGGTGAAGAGCCACGTTGTCCAACTCGGCGGCGTGCCCGCCGCGCCGCTTGAAGTTTCGTGGGAGGGCATCGCGGCGATCCCCGCAGACGCGCCGCTTCGTTGCGCGGACGTGGAGGCGCAGGCGCGCATGGTCGCGCTCATTGATGAGAAGAAGCGTGAAGGGGACACGCTCGGCGGCATCTTCGAGGTCGTGGCGCGCGGACTCGTGCCGGGCCTCGGCTCGCATACTTCTTGGGAAGAGAAGTTGGATGGGCGTTTGGCTCGCGCGGTGATGTCCATCCCGGCGGTGAAGGGCGTCGCCATCGGCGCGGGCATCGAGGCGGTGGCCTTGCCCGGCTCGCTTGTCCACGACGAGATCGGTTACGACGACGAGGCGAAGAGTTTCCTGCGTCGCTCGAACCGCGCGGGCGGACTCGAAGGCGGCATCACGAACGGCGAGGAGTTGCGTGTGCGCGGCTTCCTCAAACCGATCTCGACCTTGCGACGGGCGCTGCGCTCGGTGGACATTGACACGAAGACGGAAGAGGCGGCGGCCTTCGAGCGTTCGGACGTGACGGCGGTGCCGGCGGCGGGCGTCATCGGCGAAGCGATGGTCGCGTTCGTGCTCGCCGGAGCCATGCGCGAGAAGTTCGGCGGCGACCACATCGAAGAGATGCGGCGGAATTTCGAGGGCTACCGCGAGCAGTTGCGGGAATACTGAATTTTCTAGGTCTGATTCGTCTCGCTTCACGTGCACTAAGGGTCTCTTTATCCTTGAAACTCAGGTGTCCGGCAATTCACCACAGAGACACAGAGGACACAGAGATGGCACAGAGAAGATCAGGCGACTTGCTTATAGCATTCAACCCTCAGTGCTCCCTCTGTGTTCTCTGTGTCTCTGTGGTGAAGTTCAAGGAGCGCGATACTCAGGAACGAGTAGACCCTTACGCACGTTAAATTTTCGTTACAACACCGACGCTTGAAATGATAAATTCAAGGAAAGCGGCGTGCGCGTCCTCGACACGCTTCCGCCGGTCAACTTGGAATAGAACTGCACACACAGGACAGACGTATCATTGCAAAGCTATTTGAGAGGTAAATGATATGGATTGGTTGATGGACAACCCGCTGGCCGATATGTACGGCCCGCTCTTTCTGTTGGTCTACGCCGGAGTCATCGCGCTCACGGTCGTCGCCTGCCGTCTGTTGACGCGAAGTTTCGATTGGACGGCGGGTATGCCTTTGCCCCCGATTCCTTCCAATCCCGACCCACATGAAATTGCATACCTGCGCGGCGGCGAAAACGAAGTCACGCGCTCGGTCGTCTTCGCGCTTGTCCAGAGAGGTCAGTTGCGGATGGCGCAGCAGGGCGCCGAGCAGGTGATCGAGCAGGGGCCGAACGCGGGAGAGCGCCAGCACCTCTCGCCGATTGAGCGGCGCACGCTCGACTGGTTTACGAGTCCGCGCAAAGCCTCCGACCTGTTCAAGGCGACGGGCCTCTCGCCACACCTTAAGCCCTTCTGCTCCGCCTACGAGCATCATCTGCAAAAAGAGAATTTGCTGACGGCGCACGACGCGCGGCAGACGGCCCGGCTCGTCGTGTTCGCGGGGGCCAGCGTCATCTTCGGACTCGGTGCGTATAAATTCATCGTCGCCGTCGCCGAAGGGAGGTACAACGTCAGTTTCCTCGTCATTCTGGGAATCATCGGATTGACGGTTCTCGTCAAGGCTTGCCGCGTGCCGCGCGTCAGCCGACGCGGGCGCACCTACCTCGAACGCTTGCAACTGGCATTCGAGCGTTTGAAGTACAAACCGGCCCTGACGCCCGAAGCGGTGGGCAACAGCATGGGCGTGACCGCGCCGGCCTACGCCTTCGACCCGTCGCTGCTTCTGCTCGTCGGCGTGTTCGGCGTCGGGGCGCTCGCCGGGACGCCTTACGATTATTACCAGCAGTCCTTCCAACGCGCGGCGATGACCGGCGACGGCGGCGTGTCGAGCGCGAGCAGTTGCGGCTCGTCCTGCGGCTCGTCCGATAGTTCTTCGAGCGGTTCGGACGGCGGCAGCAGTTGCAGCAGCGGCAGTAGCTGCGGGAGCAGTTGTGGCGGTGGCTGTGGAGGGTGAAGGCGTGTGGGAGCGTCTGCCCGTGCTCGGCGTCGGGGTAGGCTTTCGCGAGCAGTTTCGCGGCGACATTTTCCTCCACCGTGAAGAGGTGGACTTTCTCGAAATCACCGCCGACCATTACCTCGACGCGACGCCCGAAAAGCTGCGCGAACTCGAACTGCTCGCCGAACACTTTACGCTCATCCCGCACGCGCTCAACCTCTCGCTCGGCAGCGCCGAAGGCGTTGACCACATCTACCTCGGCAAGCTCGCGCGCCTCGTCAACCGCCTCGACCCGCCGTGGTGGAGCGAGCATCTTTCGTTTACGCGCGCGGGCGGCGTGGACATCGGGCATCTGACGCCGACTCCCTTCAACGAACAATCAATCGAGGCGCTGGCGCGCAACGTCGCCGAGGTGCGGAGCCGAATCAACGCGCCGCTCATTCTCGAAAACATCACGTACATGCTGGAAGTGCCGGGCGGACGGATGGGCGAAGCGGATTTTCTCAACGAGGCGCTCACGCGAACGGGCTGCGGGTTGCTGCTCGACATCACGAATCTGCACATCAACTCGGTCAACCACGGCTACGACCATCGAGAATTTCTGCGAAGGCTTCCATTGGAGCGCGTCGTTCAGTTACATTTCGTCGGCGGCCACCGGCACGGCGACGTGCTGGTTGACAGCCACTCGCACGCGACGCCCGGCGAAGTGTGGGAGCTGATGGATGAAGTTTTGGCGCGGGCGCCCGTCAAAGGCGCGGTGCTTGAGCGCGACGAGAACCTGCCGCCGTTCGCGGAAGTAAAAGCGGAATTGCGAAGGGCGCGCGAGACCGGGAGACGGCACGGAAGATGGGATTAGCGGAGGTTCAAAGAACGCTGGCGCTTCTCTATACGGATGCGACTTTGCGTGAGCGTTTCTTCGGCGACCCGCTCGCGGTCGGGCACGAGTTGGGGCTGACCGATGAAGAGGCGCACGAACTCGGACATCTCTCTTCGCATCAGGTCAACTCGTTCGCCGACAGCCTGCGCGCCAAGCGTTTCCTCGAAGTCGGCAAACTGCTGCCGATGACCAATCGAATCATCGGCGACGATTTCTCGACCCACTTCAACGATTACGCGCAGACTTACGCGCCCACCGGCATCAGAAAACATCTCGGCGATGCGCTCAACTTTGCCACTTATCTCGAAGGGAAGCTCCGCACACAGCCGAAGCACCCACGCTGGGCGCTGGACTTGCTGCGCTATGAGAAGGCGCGGCTCAAAGCCGCCGACCCCGCGCGCCGCGTCGTCGCGCGTCTCTTTCGCCACGACATCAGCCGTCTCGTCCGCAGCGTCGCACGCCGGGAAGAGACCCCCGTTGCCGAGAAGCGCCTGACCGTCGCCATCTGGTGGCGTCCGCAAAGAAGAGGGACGGTGCGTTACGCTGTCCTGACAGCGCCGGCATTGAAGCGGACAAGCAGTAAGCTCTGAGCCATGAGCGAAAAATCATGTCTCTCTCAAACTACTCAGGCCCACTGCTTACCGCTCGCTCGAAATGATTCGGAGAACCTACCGTGACCACTAGCACCAAACTGATCGTCACGCTTGAGAACGGAGTCAAGCGCATAACTTTTAACCGACCGGAACGGCGCAACGCGATTGACTTCGAGATGTTCGAGCAGTTCGCCGCCGCGGTCATCGAGTCCGCGACGGACGGCAGCCGCGTTGTCGTCATCACGGGCGCGGGCGAAGCCTTCTGCTCCGGTCTTGACCTGACGAGTATCAGCCCCGCCGAACTCAAGAGCCTCGACGTGGCGACGCAAGTGCGTGAGTTAATCAGCCCGCCCATCATGGCGCTGCGCGAAATGCCCGTGCCCGTCGTCGCGCGCATACATGGCCCCGCCGCCGGCATCGGCTTCAGCTACGTGCTCGCCTCGGACATTCGCATCGCCTCGGACGCGGCGCAGTTCAGCCAGAGCTTCGTCCGCGTCGGTCTGATGCCCGACGGCGGCGCGACGCATTTCCTGCCGCGTCTCGTCGGTTACGCGAAAGCGTTCGAGTTGATGGCGACCGGCGTACAGGTCAATGCGCGTGAAGCGCTCGACCTCGGTCTCGTCAACCGCGTCGTCGCGTTTGACGAACTGGACGCGACCGTCAACGAACTCGCCGCGCGTCTCGCCGCTGCCCCGCAACCCTCAATCGCGCGCATCAAGGCCGCACTCAGCCGCGCGGAGGCCAGCGACCTTGCCGCCGCGCTCGACTTCGAGGCCGAGGGGCAAGCCGCCTGCTTTGCTTCCGCCGACTTCCGCGAAGGCGTGACGGCCTTCATGCAAAAGCGCCCGCCGGTTTTCGGGGAAAGAAGCTAAATCGAAACTTAAGAGATTGGTACAGAGAGAACCATGGTCCACGAAACCACCCGAAACGACACGCACCAACCACACGAAAGAGGTGTGCTGTTTCGTGTCGCTTCGGGTGGTTTCGTGGATCAGCTTTTTGCTTGTGTGCCAATCTCGTCAGGACTGATTTAGAGGTTAGAGCATGTCTAAAAAGCCCCGTGAGGGGCGAAATGTTTGTCGCTCGTCGGGTGCGCCGAGGTCTCCAAGCTCCGTGAGGAGCGGCATATAAATGTCTGTCGCCCCTCCGGGGCTTGAAAGAGAAAGGGGCGGCACGGGCTATAAACATTCCGCTCCTCACGGAGCTACGGCGCATGGCTTTGTAGACACGCTCTTAGAGGATCGAGGCTGGTTTGAAGCCAAGTCTTGAACTAGCCTCTAACCTCTGACCTTCGTTCTAAAACTATGGGATTCCGTTTCAGCAAGAGCATCCGGCTCGGAAAATTCATCCGGCTGAACGTGAGCCGCGCAGGGCTGGGCGGCAGCATCGGCGTCGGGCCGTTGCGGGTTGGCGTCGGGCCGCGTGGAACACGATTCACGGCGGACTTGCCCGGCGCCGGGACGAGCTATGTGAAGCAGTGGGGCACAGGCTCGCGGCGCAAGAACAAGGCCGGAGAAACAAAACGTGAGGTCGGCGAGCAAACGGCGGCGCGGGCGGAAATCCCCGCGCCGGGTTTCTTCGCGCCCACGCACGAGAAGGATTTCGTCCGCGCGCTGAACTCGCAACGCGAAGGGCGGATGGAAGAGGCGCTTGAGCGCTTTCTCGCGGCGGCGGGAGAGGAGCCGGGCGCGGCGCTCTCCGCCGCCGTCATCCTGTCGAGCCGCGACAAAGGAGAACAACAAGCGATAGCGTTGCTGGAAAGCGTCGTCCAGAAAGATGACGAGTTCCCGACGCCGCTCATGCAAAAGTATCTCGGCGATGCGCGCATCCCCATCCGCGTCACGCCGCGCGTCGAGGCTTTCGTCCCGGCGGACGCGCTCGCGGCGACGCTGCTGCTCGTCGAGTTGTATCAGGAGCAGGGAAGAGTGGATGAGGCCATCGGCCTGCTGGAAGAACTCGAAGAACTCGCGGGCGAGCCGGCGCTGACGCTCTCGCTCTGCGAACTCTACGCCGAGCGCGGTCTGTGGGACGGCGTCATCGAGCGCGCGAAAGAGGTGCAGCCGGTGGATGACGTGACGCTCGAAACCAGAATCTATTACGGGCGCGCGATGCTGGAAAAGGGTCTCGATGAAGCGGCGGTCAGCGTCTTCACCGAAGCTCTCAAGAAGAAAAAGGGGCGCGGCCCGCGTCTCATCCGCGATGCTTTGTACTGGCGCGCAATCTCTTACCAACGGCTCGGCAAGACGGCGCAGGCCGGCAGAGAGTTTCAGAAGATTTACGCCGAAGACCCGGACTTCCGCGATGTCGCGCAACGCCTCGCCAGCCTTGCGAGCAAATCGCCATCACTTTAGATTGAGAAGATGAGCGCGTTCGCCGGTCTTGCCCCGTGCCCCCTTCCGGGGCTAAACTTCCGTCGTGAGCGACGACCCCACCACCAAACCGACTTTGGAAACACTGCTCGAAATGATGCGCGAGATGCGCGACGAGATACGCGCGGGGTTCGCAGCAGTGAATGAGAGACTCGACCGCATCGAATTGCGGCTGGATTCACTCGAACGGAAGGTGAAGATTCTGAACGACGACATTCTCTCCGTGCGGGCCGACATCGCCGGGATTGATAGGCGAGTGTCGAAGCTGGAAGAGTCGCGGGCGTAGAACAGACATGGTCGAGGGTGGTAGGGCGTGGCTGTTAACGGGCCGCGCCCTTTGCCTTTTTCGCGGTTGAGCGCTCTCCTTGAAAGTTGGCGCGCGGGCAGTAATTGTCGTAAGATTTGCATCGTAAACTCTCTTAATGTTTACACTTATCGAAACAGGCAATAAGGAACCTCAAGGATGGCTTTGCTGGAAATAGTGAAATACGGAGACCCGGTGCTCGACACGCCGGGCGACCCCGTGACGGAGTTTGACGAGCGTCTGGAAAAGCTCGTCTCGGATATGTTCGAGACGATGTACGCGTCGCGCGGCGTCGGTCTCGCCGCGCCGCAGGTGGGCGTCTCGAAGCGTCTCTTCGTGATGGATTGTGCGGGCGGACAAGACCCATCGGCGCGCGTGGCTTTAATCAATCCAGAAGTCCTGCGCGTCGAGGGCGACCAGACGGGCGATGAGGGGTGTCTCTCGTTCCCCAGCATCTTTTTCGCCGTCAAACGTTCTCTGCGCGCGGTCGTGCGGGCGCAAAACGTGCGCGGCGAAGAGTTCGAGTTCGACGGCCTCGAACTCGAAGCCCGCTGTATGCTCCATGAGACAGACCACTGCGACGGCATCGTCTTCATTGACCGCACGACGACGCTCAAACGCGAATTCGTAAAGCGCAAGATCAGGAAGTTACAAAAGCTGGGGCGCTGGGTTTAGCGACCCCCTGAACAAGTATCGCGAGCGATGGCCGGCGAGAGTGTTTTTGAGAGCACACCCGCCGGCTATCGCTCGCGGTACTGTTTTGCGGTGTGATAGCATTGCGATAAACATAGTAAGCGACAACCCATGCCAGAATCCTGAATCGCGGCGCCCCTCGCGTCGTGTTCGGTGTTCAAGCATCACACTGTCATTTTAAGGAGCAGCACATGCAGCAGCTACAACAAGACGAATTTCGCAACGAACCTTTTACTGATTTCTCAAAGGAAGAGAACGCGGGAGCGATGCGCGAGGCGCTGGCGCGCGTGAAGTCGGAACTGGGACGCGAGTACCCGCTCGTCATCGGCGGCGAGCGCGTCGAGACCGGCAAGTTTCTGGAGAGCGCCAACCCCGCGAAGAAGACCGAAGTGGTCGGGCGCTTTCACAAAGCAAACGAAGAGCTGGCGCGCGCGGCGGTCGAAAAGGCGCACGAGACTTTCCAGACGTGGAGCCGCACGCTTCCGCGGGAGCGCGCCGACCTGCTTTTCCGCGTCGCCGCTTTGTTGCGCGAGCGGAAGCATTATTTCTCCGCGTGGATGGTTCACGAGGTAGCGAAGACTTGGCCCGAAGCGGACGGCGACACGGCGGAGGCCGTAGACTTTTTAGAGTTCTACGCGCGCGAGATGTTGCGCTACGCCGCGCCGCCGCCGCTGACGAGAATCGCGGGCGAGGAGAACCGGCTCGAATACATCCCACTCGGCGTCGGCGTCGTCATCCCGCCGTGGAATTTTCCGCTGGCGATCATGGCGGGCATGACCGCCGCTTCAATCGTCACCGGCAACACCGTCGTCCTCAAGCCATCTTCCGACGCGCCGGCCATCGCTTACAAATTTTTCGAGTTGTTGGAAGAGGCGGGTATGCCGCCGGGCGTCGTCAATTTTATGACGGGTTCGGGCGCGGAAGTCGGCGATGTCATCGTTGACCATCCGAAGACGCGCTATGTCGCCTTCACCGGCTCGAAGGAGATCGGCCTTCGCATCAACGAGCGCGCGGCGAAGGTTCACGATGGGCAAATCTGGCTCAAGCGCGTTGTCGCCGAGATGGGCGGCAAAGACGCCATCATCGTGGACGCGGACACAGACCTCGACGACGCGGCGACCGGCGTCGTGCAGGCGGCCTTCGGTTTTCAGGGACAGAAGTGCTCGGCCTGCTCGCGCGCAATTATCCATCAAGACGTGTACGACTCGATGCTCGAACGTATCGCCGAACGCACCGCGAAGCTCAAGGTCGGCGACCCTTCCGACTCCGCGACGACGATGAGCGCCGTTATCAACAGCAAGGCTTTCAAGACCATCAGCGACTATATCGAGAAAGGGAAGTCCGACGGCGGGCGCGTCATCGCGGGCGGTGGCTCCGACGGCGAGCAGGGCCACTTCATCGAGCCGACCGTCATCGCCGACGTGAAGCCCGGCGACACCATCGAGCAGGAGGAAATCTTCGGCCCCGTCCTCGCCTGCATCAAGGCTGCTGATTTCGACGACGCGCTCCGCATCGCCAACGACACCGAGTACGGTCTGACCGGCGCGGTCTACACCAACGACGCGGAGAAGCTCGAACGCGCGCGGCGCGAGTTCCACGTCGGCAACCTCTATCTCAACCGCAAGTGCACGGGCGCGCTCGTCGGCGTCCACCCTTTCGGCGGCTTCAACATGTCCGGCACCGACTCGAAGGCCGGCGGGCGCGACTACCTCGGCCTCTTCATGCAGGCCAAAGTAGTCTCCGAAAAGATGCGCCCCAACCAGACCGAGAAGCAGTCTGAAACGATGAACGCGGAACGGTGAACGATGAACTAAAAGACAACTACTTTTTAGTTCATCGTTCATCGTTCCGCGTTCATCGTTCATCGTTTATCGCCATGCGTTTGATCTTCATGGGCACGCCCGCATCCGCCGTGCCGTCGTTGAGGCGGTGCGTGGAGGACGGGCATGAAGTCGTCTCTGTGTGGACGCAACCCGACCGTCCGGCGGGACGCGGGAACAAACTGAAGTCGCCGCCCGTCAAAGAGTTCGCCCTCGCGCGCGGTCTTACGGTTCACCAGCCGGCGAAGATCAGGACGGACGAAGCCTTCTCGCTTTTTAGTTCGCACGACGTTGACGCCGCCATCGTCGTCGCCTACGGTCGCATCCTTCCCGCTGCCTATCTCCACGCACCACGTCACGGCTGCATCAACGTGCACTTCTCACTGCTGCCCAAATTTCGCGGCGCCGCGCCCGTCAACTGGGCCATCGTGCGCGGCGAGCGCGTGACGGGCGTGACGACGATGCTGGTGGACGAAGGGCTGGATACCGGCCCCGTTCTCTTGCAACGCGAGGCGGAGATTGGCCTTGAAGAGACCGCACCGCAACTGCTTGAGCGCCTTTCGCACGTGGGCGCGGAGTTGTTGGGTGAAACGCTCGCGCGCCTGTCCGAGATCGAACCGCGCCCGCAACCGGACGACGGAGCGACGCTCGCGCCGATTCTGAAAAGAGAGGACGGGCTGATTGATTGGTCGCGCGACGCTTTCGAGATTGAACGACGCGTGCGCGGCCTTCAGCCGTGGCCGAGCGCCTACACGTTTTTCAGAGGGAAACGACTCGTCGTCTGGCGCGCTGAAGCGCTTCAAGAGAGCGGAAATGAAGTCGCAAGCCGCGAGTTTGAAACGGGCGCGGTCGTCGAGGCGCAGGGCGACCGCCTCGTCGTCGGGTGCGGCGGCGGGACGGCGTTGAAGCTTGGTGAAGTGCAACTCGAAGGAAAACAGCGGACGAGCGCGCGCGACTTCGTCAACGGCACGCGTGTGGTCGCGGGCGAGAGGTTGGGATAGATAAATTGAAGCTTGTGCGAAACTCAGCCGCGCGGTGGTTCGCTGAATCGAGCTTGGCGGTTCAACTTCAAGTCATCTGGCCGACACATCCCCGCGTCGCGTCAGCGACGGTTGAAGGAAGGTTCAAGCGTCGCTGACGCGACGCCGTGAACGTGTGACGCGCTAACCCCGGCCTTGAAAGGCCGGGCTAAATTCATCCGCCGCTACGCGGCGCGTTGATGGCACAAATTTCATGGGCACAGGCAGGAGCGTCGTCAAGAACGAGCGTGAGCGCGCGACAGGCGGGCGCAGTGTCTCACCGGCGCGGCGCGCGGCTTACGAAATCCTGCGGCGCGTGGATGATGAGGGCGCGTTCGCCGCGCCGTTGCTGGCGAGCGCGGCGAATGATTTGAGCGCCGAAGACCGCGCGCTCTGTAACGAGTTGGTGCTCGGCGTGCTCAGGCGCAGGCTCTGGCTCGATAAATCTCTGGAGTACTTCGCCGGGAGAAAAATCGAGAGCCTCGATGCGCCGGTGCGTCGCTCCTTGCGCCTCGGACTGTATCAGCTCCGCTTTCTCACGCGCGTACCGGCGCGCGCGGCGGTCAACGAGTCGGTCAACATCGCGCACGCACAACGGATGCGCTCCGCCGCTCCTTTCATCAACGCCGTGCTCCGGCGCGCGACGCGCGAGCCTGACTACGACCCGGCCATCTCACTCACCAACCCCTTCGAGAAGATCGCCGTCGAGACCTCGCACCCCGTCTGGCTCATCGAACGTTGGGCCGCCTCGTTCGGCGTGGAAGAAGCAGCGGACTTTGCGTCGGCGAACAACGCGCCGGCCCGGCTCGCTTTCCGCGTCAACGCTTTGCGAGACGGCGAAACAGATGTACTGGAAAATTTGCGCGCGGCGGGCGTCGAAATCGCGCCTTCGCGTGTCGCCCCGGACGCCTACCGCGTCGAGGGCGGCGAAGGGAGCGGCGCGGCGTTGCGTGCGCTGGCCGCGGAAGGGTTGGTCTATATGCAGGACGAGGCGTCGCAACTCGTGGCGCACGTCGTCGGCGCGCGCGCGGGCGAGCGCGTGCTCGACGTGTGCGCCGCACCGGGAAGCAAGACGACGCACCTCGCGTCGCTCACGCATGGCGAGGCGATGATCGTCGCGGGTGACCTGCACGCACATCGCCTGCGACTGGTCAGAGAAACGTGCGCGCGACTGGGCGTGAATAACATCCGCACGGTCGTGCTGGACGCGGAGGCGCGTTTGCCCTTCGCCGACGAGTCGTTCGACCGCGTGCTGGTTGATGCGCCTTGCACCGGCACGGGAACTCTCCGGCACAATCCCGAAATCCGCTGGCGACTCACGCCCGGCGACATCGCAGAACTTGCCGCGAAGCAGCGCAAGATTCTGGCCGAAGCGTCGCGCGTGGTGCGTCGCGGTGGCCGCCTTGTCTACTCGACTTGCTCCGTCGAGAGAGAAGAGAACGAAGAAGTGGTCGCCGCCTTCCTCGAATCGCACGGCGGTTTCCAACAAGTCTCAGTTAATCCTGCGCCCGTTGAACTGTTTGTGTCTTCAGGCATAGCCCGCACGTGGCCGCATCGGCACGACACAGACGGCTTCTTCGTCACCGCGCTCGAAAGACAGGAGGCAGTGAGTAGGGCAGGCCACACGAGCAGGCGGCAGATACAGCAGGCATGAATATGGTGAATTTGTGATCCGAGATTTCAAAGCAGAATTTCTTAACCTGCTTCCTGTTCCTGCCGCCTGCCTCCTCTTCTTGCGGCCTCTCCGTAGCGGGTGTTAGACTGCCCATCCTGATCCAAGTGTGCGCCCTGTGCGGGGCGCTTTTCTCTGAGAGACTGAAAAAGTTGGCGAGGTTTTGTGGGAGCGATATCGCGTAGGATTTTATCGGTCTTCGGCAAGCTCGGAATCGTCGCCATCGTCGCTGTCGCCTTCACCTTCGGCCTCGTCGCAACCGTCTACCTTTCACTCCGCAGCCCCAAGATACAGGTGCCGGACGTGCTCAATAAACCGTACATGGAAGGCGAGACGACGCTTGAAAAGGCTGGCTTGAGTATGCGCGAACGTGCACGGCGCTATAAGCCGGACATTCCGCCCGGCGTTATCCTCGACCAATCGCCGCGAGCCGGCGAGGTCGTCAAAGCCGGGCAGACCATCGCGGTCGTCGTCAGCCGCGCGCGTAAAGAAGGCGAGCAGCCGCCCTCCGAAGAGGTCGCCGAAGAGCGGAAAAGAGAAGAGACCGGCGAGGCAAAGAATCAGAATTCCAATGAATCAAAGAACGAGAACCGCGAGCGCCGCAATAAAAACAAAAATACCAACGCCAATGCCAACGCTAACTCTAATCTCAACGGGAACCGAAACGCGGGCGCGCGCAACAGCAGCACGGGGAACCGCAACCTGAGTAACACGAATACACGCAACGCTAACCAGAGCCTGAATGCGAACCGTGGCGCGAACGCCAACAACAGCGCCACCCGCCCCCGTATCACGAACAATCGCAACATCAACTCAAGCGGTGGCAGGAACACTAATTCGTCGAGACCTCTGAGCAATACCAACCGGCGCCAGAATCCTTGATTGTCCGGTTTCGAGCCGCCCGAACAACATGCAAGCAAGTCCGCTGGCATACACCGACACGGATTCCAGAGCGTTTCAAACACTAAGCGGAAGACAGAGCCGGAGGAAAACATGGTAGAAATAGCCCCGTCCATCCTTTCCGCCGATTTCACGCGCCTCAAGGAAGATATCGAGGCGGTCGAGCGCGGCGGCGCCACGGTCGTTCACGTTGACGTAATGGACGGCCATTTCGTCCCCAACATTACTATCGGATTGCCGGTTGTTCGCTCGCTCGCCCGCGCAACCAATCTACCCCTCGACACGCATCTAATGATTTCCGAGCCGGGTCGTTACGCCGAACAGTTCGTCGAAGCGGGCGCACAGATGGTCTCCGTCCACATCGAAGTGGACGCGCACATCAACCGCACTTTGGAGTCCATACGGAAGAAGGGAGCGAAGGCGGGCGTCGTCATCAACCCCGCGACCTCTCTGAGCACGCTCGACGAAGTTTTGCAATACGCTGATTACGTCCTTGTCATGTCCGTCAATCCCGGTTTCGGCGGGCAGAAGTTTATCCCGGCCTCAATCGAAAAAGTCCGCCGCCTTCGCAACATGATCGAAGAGCGCGGCCTGTCGACGCGGATCGAAATTGACGGCGGGATTGATCTTAGTAACATCGAAAAGGTGGCCGCCGCCGGGGCGGAAATCATGGTGGCCGGCACCGCCGTTTTCGGAGCGGGCGACCCGGCGAGCGCCGTGCGCGGGCTGCTCAACGCCACAGCGCAGTTAGTGTAATGATGAGGGCGGAACGCTGATAGACGACCTTTCAACCTTCTCTTTCGGCGTTCCGCGTTCATCCTTCAGCCTTTGATTTCTTGGAGGTTTTCTTAATGCGTCTACGCAAACTCTTGCTTGTTATGTTGTGCGCGGTCATCACTTTTTCGGCGGCGCCGTCGGCGCCCAACGCCTTTGCACAGGGTGGGCAGCAGTCGGGGCTATCGCCCTCGCAGCGCACAGAGGTTTTGCGCTCGCGGCTGGAAACGCTGCGCCGCACGCTGAATAGCGCCATCGCCGGTCTCAACGCGAAGGACGAAGGGCAGAAGGACAGCCCGCACGCGCGCTTGAGCGGCCTTGAAAAAGAGGTCGGCAGACTGCTCTCCGAAGTCGGCGACCTGCGCGGCAAACAGGAGCGCTCCGAGCGCTTCGAGCAGAGCGATATTGACAAGCTCGAAGCGGCGGCGATTGACCTCGACACCCGTGTCCAGTCGGCCATGCGCGAGACGGCGAGCGCGCGCACCAGCGTCCCCGCCACCGCTGAAAATGACAGCAAGAAGAAGAAAAAGAAGGGCGGCCTTTTCAGCCGCATACTGGGACGTGGCGGCGACGATAAATATGACGAACTGGTCGGGACGGTGGCGCCGGGCCGCGACCGCCAGCTCTTCGAGGACGCCACGAAAGAGGCGCGCAAAGATAATTACGAGACGGCGCGCGGTCTCTACGGCGTGATTATCAACACCTACCCGGACTCGCCCTACCTGCCGCTGGCGAAGCTCGCCATCGCCGACACTTTCTATCTCGAAGGCACGACGAGCGCGCTCATCCAATCCGGCCAGCACTATCAGGATTGGTTCACCTTCTTCCCGACGCATCCTTTGGCCGACGACGTGATGCTGAAGATGGCCGAGGTCGAGATGCGTCAGATGGGTCTGCCCAACCGGCAGATTACGAACGCCAAGAAGGCCGAGCAGAGACTCAAGGTCTTTATGCAGCAGTTCCCGAAATCGCCGCTGCGCCCCGACATCGAGATACGTCTCCGCGAGGTGCAGGAAAATCTGGCGATGCATGATCTCCAGACCGGCAATTTTTACCGCGCCAAGTATTACAACGGCGCGGCGACTAATCTCAAAGGCGCCCAGTCACGCTATCTCGACATCGCCGTGAAGTATCCGCACTTCTCACACATGGCCGAAGTGCTCTACAAACTCGCCGAAACTTACGTGGTCGAAGAGGAACCGGACGAGGCGGCGAAATACCTCCAACGGCTCGTGCGTAATCACGCGAACTGCGAGTTCACCGAAAAGGCACGCGAGCAGTTGGCCGCCATCGGCGCCCCGATCCCGGAGCCGGACCCCAGAGAAGCTAATAAACCGTGCGAGCCGGAGAAGAAAGGTCTGCTTGGCGGCATCATGCAGGAGATTTCGGGCATCGTGCCGAAGACCGTTGACAAGAACGGCGTCATCATCGCCAACGGCAACGAGAAGAACGACCTCATTTCACAGGCCATCGAGAACGGCGGCACGCTGCCCGATAACTTCAATACGATGCCGACTGAGCGTACCGCGCCCGGTCGCCGTTTGGCCCCCGCGCCGACGCCCGCGCCCGCGAAGCCAGCCGACCCGACGAAAAAGGAGCTGACCATCGAGTCGACACAGCCCGGCCCGCCGAAGAGCGGCAGCGACCCGACTCGCCCGCCCGCGACGCAACCGACCACACCGGCTACACCGCCGCCAACCGACAGCGGAGTGAAGCCGTAGACAGTTGTCCTCCATAGCAGGCGGGAGCCGGCACGTGAGGTAAGGGCGCCTTCAATGAACTTAAGAAGACGCCCTTACCTCTAGGGCGTTTGCAAAGTCAGGAGGGCGGCTTCAAAATTAGCTGCAATGCTTGAGCGGGGTAAGCATCATAGAAGCGTCTCGCCTCAGCGACATTCTCCCATCCGGTGTGACGAATCATGCCCAACGCCAGATTATTAAA
>JBGTBQ010000216.1:0-26549 GCA_041749275.1 Pyrinomonadaceae bacterium
ACAGCTTTATACCTCTCCTTGATGAACGTCAGCTACACTTTGCATGAAATCGGGTTTGAGTGGGACAGCCGAAAGGCCACGGCCAATTTCCGCAAGCACAAGGTCTCCTTTGAAACATCGTGTGAAGCCTTCTTTGATCCCTTCTTACATGTCGTAGCTGCTGGCGTTGTTGAGGGTGAGCCACGCGAAGCGGTCATTGGCATGACTGTGAGTTGGCGGTTGCTCTATGTTGTGTATGTTGAGCAGGATGACGTTATCCGTATCATCTCTGCTCGACCAGCCGAGAAATCGGAAAGAGAGTTGTATGAAAATCAATAAGTTGAAGCAACGGCTGCGAAAAGATCGCGCTATGACGATTGTTAGTCTGCGGATTCCCGAAGATGTCGTTGCTGATCTGAAAGATATTGCGCCACGTCTTGGTTTCTCCGGTTACCAGCCATTGATTCGAGCGTACATTGGGCAAGGTTTGCGCGCAGACCTAGAGCGTCTTAACGAGAATCCGGAAATCTCCAATCTGGTTGAGAGCCTGCGTCGTCATGGGGTGAAAGATGAAGTTATCGCTTCCGCTATCGCCGAGGTAAAAGGCTCCGTCGAGGCCGCGTAACAATCAACGGGGGCGGCTTTCGATGCCGCCCCCGTTCCGCGCCGCCCGCTCCCCTGCCCCCCAGCCGGAGAGACTTCGGACACCCGCCGACTATTTGTTCAGTTCACCGATAACCGACGGCGCGGCCTGTTGGACGAGTTGCGTGAGGAGGTCTTCGCCGTCGCGTTTCGCTTTCGCCTTGAGCGCGCCGGAGGCCGTCACGTTGCTCGCGCCCGCGCGTTGCAGCGTGTAGTCGAGCGCCAATTCGTCCTTCGTCTTGAAGCTCCCGGCAACGGCACCAGTGTTGCCCTCCGCGCCGGAATCGCTGCTGCCGCCGGCAAATGCGGGCGCGGCCTTTTTGAGGAAGCCGCCGAAACCGCCACCCCCGCCACCGCTGCCGCCCTTCTTGTGCTCCGCCACGAGGTAGAGGATGAAGTCACACTCTTTGCGCCGCGCCTCGTCTTCAATCTGTTGCGGATACTCGGAGGTAATCGCGGTCACTTCGACGGATGGCCCGGCGAGTTGTCGGGCGAAGCCGTCGCGCAAATTTTCAGCCAGCGCCGACGCGGTGACGTTGCCCGCGCCGGTCGCCTTGAGAATCGCCACGCCGACGCGCGTGATGCCCGCCCGCTTGGCGCCGCTGGCGGGAGACGCCACGCCGCCCGCGTTCGCCGTCCCGTTCGCACCGATGCCGCCCGCGCCTTTATCTTCCTCCGCGCCGTTTCCGTAAGCCGTGGACGCAGCCGGCGCGGTGTACAGCTCCTGCAAGCTGCTCACCTCTCTGAAGTCAGCCGGCGCGTCGAAGAGCGAAGCGTCGAGCGTCGCCTGCGAAATCTCAAGGACTTCATTGGTGAAGGTGTAGGTTGCCTTCCCGCTCTCGTCGAAGATGGTCGTCGTGACCATGACGGGGTAGCCGATTTTCGCGGCACCGATCTGCTTCGTGCGATACTCGTCGCGGCACCCGCCGGCCTGCGTCGGCGGAACGTAAGCGGCGGCATACTGCGCGTCGCAACTGAGCGCGAAGGCGGCGTCAATGTACCAGCCGTCGGTCTCCATGCGGCTCTTGTTCGGGCTGCACGCGTCGGGCGAAGAGTCGGTGACAATCGAGGTCTTGATGCGACGCGCGGTGTAGCCGAACATCTGTTTGCGCTCGCCGGTGTCGGTCGAGGTGAAGGTGGAGGTCACGATGCCGCCACGACGAGCGGCTGGCGGCTGGCTTGTCGTGTTTGTTTTCGCCGCGCCGTCCGGCATGGAGCCGTCGGCGAACGGCGTCGCCACGTAAGCCTTCGCGGGCACGGAGAGTTGCAGCGTCCGCCGCAGGTCGCACTGCATGATCGTGACCTGCGGGCCGTTCTCGGTGCGCTGGCGCTTGCCCTTGATGAGCGTAACGCCCTCGGTGGTCTGCCCGCCCGCGTTGTTCCTCGACTTGATCTTCACGTCGGCGCTCGCGCTCGCGGCGAAGCCCGCGACCGTGCACAGCATGAGCGCGTATCTGGTGGCTTGGATCAGTGATTTCATGGCGATGTCCCTTGTGTTGATGAAAGTTGGTTGAAGCTGTCACCGGCCTTGAGCGGCCTTCAACAAACTAACGCGGCGGCGCGGCGAGAAATGGATCAGTGTGTGCAAAAGATTTTCCGCACCCGCGCGGGTAAATGTGCGGAAGCTCGACCGTCAGGGAGGGCGCGGCGGGCAGTGAAATTGATAAGGGCGGATGGGTCGTTTATACTGGCATTTCATTAATCACGGCAGGTGTTTTTATCGAAAGTTCCCCTAAAGTGACCGTGTCCTCTCAACAAGATGTAACCCGACTGCTCATCCGTCTGACGGAGGGCGACCGCGCTGTCCTCGACGATCTGCTGCCGCTGATTTATGGCGAGTTGCGCCGCCAAGCGGCCAGCTATCTGCGCCGCGAGCGGCAGGGCCACACCTTGCAGCCGACGGCGCTCGTCCACGAAGCCTACCTGCGCCTCGTGGATCAGACGCAGGTGCAATGGCAAAACCGCGCGCACTTCCTCGGCGTCGCCGCGCAAATGATGCGCCGCATCCTCATTGACCACGCACGCCAGCAGCAGGCCGAGAAACGCGGCGGCGAATACCAGAAGCTCTCGCTCGATGAGAACATAGACGTGTCGGGCGAGCGCGCCGCCGAGATGGTCGCCCTCGACGAAGCGCTCGAACGGCTGCACAAACTCGACCCGCAGAAGAGCCGCGTGGTCGAGTTGCGCTTCTTCGGCGGACTCTCCGTCGAGGAGACGGCGGAAGTGATGGGCGTCAGCGCCCCCACCATCAAACGCCAGTGGCGCATGGCGAAGGCGTGGCTCTACGGACAAGTGCAAACGAAGGGATGAGGGATGAGGGATGAAGGATGAAAGCACGGCTATCAAGTTGAATTCTTTCTTCTTCATCCCTCATCCCTCATCCTTCATCCTTCATCCCTGACTGATGACTCCGGAACGCTGGAAACAGATTGAGGAAGTATTCCAGACGGCGCTCGATTTGCCGACGGTCGAGCGGCGCGGGTACATCGCCGGAGCCTGCGCGGGCGACGAGACTCTGCGCGAGCAGGTCGAGGCGCTTGTCGCGCAGCATGAAGAGGCCGGAGAGTTTATCGAGTCGCCCGCGCTCGAAGCGGCGGCCTTGCGTCCACCCGGCGAGATTCTGGAAACAGCGCCGTTGACCGGAGGCTTGGAAGACCCCGCCATCGGGCGCAGGTTCGGAGCCTACCGGATCGTGCGCGAGATCGGGCGCGGCGGGATGGGCGCGGTCTATCTCGCCGAGCGCGCCGACAGCGAGTTTCGCCTGCGCGTCGCCGTCAAGCTCATCAAGCGCGGGATGGATACCGACTTCATCCTCCGCCGCTTCCGCAACGAGCGCCAAATCTTAGCCAGCCTCGACCACCCGCACATCGCGCGCCTCATAGATGGTGGGACGACCGACGACGGGCTGCCCTACTTCGTCATGGAGTACATCGAAGGGCTGCCCGTCTATCGCTACTGCGACGAGCGGAAGCTCACCCTGCGCGAGCGCCTCGCGCTCTTCCAGCAGGTCTGCGACGCCGTGCATTACGCGCACCGCAACCTCGTCATCCACCGCGACATCAAGCCCTCGAACATCCTCGTCACGCCGGACGGCACGCCGAAGCTTTTGGACTTCGGCATCGCCAAAGTCCTCAACCCGGAGATCGCCGACGCCATCACGCTCGATCCGACGGCGACCGCCATGCGTCTGATGACGCCGGAGTACGCCAGCCCCGAACAGGTGCAGGGTCTCAAGGTCACGCCCACGAGCGACGTGTATAGCTTAGGCATTCTGCTCTATGAACTGCTCACGGGACATCGCCCGTACCGCTTGCGGAACCGCGCGCCGCACGAGGTCGCGCGTGTCATCTGCGAGGAAGAACCGTCGCACCCCAGCGACCGGATCATGAGCCGCGACGACATGCTGCCCGCGCACCCGCCGGGCGAAGACCACACGACCCTGAGCTATGTCTACTGGAGTCGCGGCTCGACGGTCGAGAGTCTGCGCCGCGAACTCTCAGGCGACCTCGACAATATCGTGATGAAGGCGCTCCGGAAAGAACCGGAGCGGCGCTACCTCTCCGCCGAAGAACTGCGCGACGACATCACGCGCTACCTCGAAGGTCGCCCGGTCTTCGCCCCGCCGCACTCTCCCTCCCGTCCCCGGAGGCCGGCGCCAATGGTCACCGCCGGGCCGGTCGCCGGCGAAAAAACAATCGCCGTCCTCCCGTTCAAGCTCATCGGCGCGCGCGAAGCGGACGACACGGGCGACGAGTATCTCGGCATTGGCCTCGCCGACGCGCTCATCACGCGCCTCTCCGGCGTGCGCCGTTTCGTCGTGCGCCCCACCAGCAGCGTGCTGCGCTACGGCGAAGGGGGCGAGCCACTCCGCGCGGGCGCGGAACTTGCCGTCGAGTACGTCGTGGACGGCCACATCCGCCGCGCGGGTCAGGTGCTCCGCGTCACCGTCCAACTTTCGGAAGTCAGCGAGGGCGCGACGCGCTGGGCGGGCCGCTTCGACCAGCAGTTCACGGACGTGCTCCAGCTCGAAGATGCCATCTCCGAACAGATCGCCGCCGCCCTGATCCCGCGATTGACCGGCGAGGAACAGCAGCAGATCGCCAAGCGCGGCACTGATAATGCCGAAGCCTACGACGCCTATCTGCGAGGCCGCTACCATTGGCACAGTCTGACCGAACAGGGCTTCGCCAAAGCGATTGAAGATTACCGGCGCGCCATCGAACTCGACCCCGGTTACGCGCTCGCGCACGCCGGCATCGCCGTCTACTACCTCTTTCTCGGCATCTACGGCGTGAGGCCCTTCGCTGAAAGCTCCGCCGCCGCCAAAGAGGCGGCCCTCAAGGCGGTCGAGCTTGACCCCGCGCTCGCCGAAGCGCACGCCGCGCTCGGCTTCGCCGTCCAATGCCGCGACTTCGACTGGCACGCGGCGGAAGATCACCATCGTCGCGCCGTCGAACTCAACCCGAACAACTCGACGGCGCACAACTGGTACAGCTTCCTCCTGCTCGGTCAGGCACGATTTGACGAAGCCCTCGCCGAAGCACGGCGCGCACTGGAACTAGACCCCGTCACGCCGCTCGTCCAACAGTCGCTCGCGTGGTGCCACTACCACTCTGGCCGTTTCGACGAAGCCTTGTCCGTCTATCGCCGAATCATCGAGTCCGAGCCGCGCTTTCCGTGGGGCCGGGTCACCTACAGTTGGGCGCTCATCTGCTCCGGCATTTACGAGGAAGCCGTCGCACAAGCGGAGAAGGCGCTGGAGATCGCGGGCAATTCCCAACTTTACACGGCGAGCCTCGGCATCGCTTACGCGGCGGCGAACCGTCGCGCCGACGCGCAGGGCGTGCTCGAACGACTGCGCGAGATGGCGCACACCGAGTATGTCTCGCCCTATTTTCTCGCGCTCATACATTGTCATCTCGGTGACAAAGAGAAGGCGCTCATGCTTCTCGAAGAGGCTCTTCGCATCGGCGACGCATGGGTCATCTGGCTCGCCGTCGAGCCGCAATTCGGGCCGCTGCGCGCCGAGCCGCGTTTTCAAACTCTCATCGAACGCACCGGCAACCCGCTCGTCACCGGCGGGCGCGCGCCGGAACGGACGCAGCCCACGGTCGCCGTGCTGCCTTTCAGATTGTTCGACACGCGCCGCGATGGCGAGACGAGCGAAGACTATCTCGGCCTCGGTCTCGCGGACGCCGTCATCACACGCCTCTCCAACGTCCGCCGCTTCGTCATGCGCCCGACCAGCAGCGTGATGCGCTACCACGCCGTTGACGCGGACCCTTTGCGCGCCGGGGCCGAGTTGGATGTGGAATACGTCGTGGACGGAAACATCCGCCGCGCGGGCGAGACCTTGCGCGTCACCGTCCAACTCCTCAACGTGCGCGAGGGCGCGACGCGCTGGGCCGCGCGTTTCGACGAGAAGAGCGCAGATGTGCTTCAGCTCGAAGACTCGATCTCCGCGCAGGTGGCCGAGGCGCTGCTGCCGCACCTCACGGGCGACGAGCGCGAGCGGCTCGCCAAGCGCGGCACGGACGACCCCGAAGCCTACGACGCTTACATGCGCGGGCGCTATCACTGGAACACTTTTTCGGAAGACGGCCTCGCCCGCGCGCTCGTCGCCTACAGCCGCGCCGTCGCGCTCGACCCGGACTACGCGCTCGCCCATGCCGGCATCGCCGACTACTACAACCTGCTCGGCGTCTACACGGTGCTCCCGACCACCGAGACGAGCGCGGCGGCGAAGGAGGCCGCGCTCAAATCGGTCTCGCTCGACTCCGGTTTGGCCGAAGGCTTCGCCGCGCTCGGCTTCGCCACGCTGATGAACGAGTTCGACTGGGAGACGGCAGCCGGCCACCTGCGCCGCGCCATCGAACTGAATCCCAACTACGTGACGGGGCGGCTCTGGTACTCCTACTTCCTCGGCATGACGGGCGAGTTCGACGGGGCCATCTCCGAGGCTCGCCGCGCACTCGAACTCGCCCCGCTCACGCCCTTCGTGCGCCACACGTTGAGCTGGTCGTTCTACCACGCGCGGCGCTACCAAGAGGCCGTCGCCGCCGCGCGCAAGCTCGCCACGGACGAACCGCGCTACGGGCTGGCGCACCTCTTTCTCTGCTCCGTGCTGCGTCACACGGGCGAGCACGAAAGCTCCATCGAGGCCGGTGAGAAGGCCGTCGAACTGATGGGCCGCAGCCCCTATACGATCTGCTGGCTCGCCTCCAGCTATGCGTCGGCGGGCCAGCGCGAGCGTGCGCTCGACCTGCTCGGCGAAGTCCGCGAGATGTCTGCTACACGTTACGTCTCGCCGTACCTGCTCGCGGCGCTTCATTCCCATCTGGGTCACCGCGAACACGCCCTCTCGGAGCTTGAACGCGCGCTTCAGATACGCGACGGGCGTCTCGCATGGCTGGGCGTTGACCCGCAGTTCGACTCGCTGCGGGGCGACCCCGTGTTCGAAGAGGTGCTGCGGCGCACCGGCAATCCATTCAACGCGCGTCGTTCCACCCTCGGCGCGTTTACCGAGGCCAGACGCGCGCGCGCCACCGAAGTCCCCCAGCCGGGCCACTCCTCCGACACGCCGCACCGCGACACGCCTTCCGGCGAGGCGCGCATGACCAGCGACGAAGAAGCGCACAAACTCTACGTCGCGGGCCGTTACTTTGCGACGCGGCGCTCGGCGGAAGGACTGCGGCAGGCCATTCTCCGGTTCGAGCGCGCCGTCGAGCTTGACCCTCAGTTCGCGCTCGCATTTGCGGAAATGGCCGACTGCTACTCGCTCCTCAACTGGTACGTCGAGCCGCCGCCGGATGGTGCGTGGGCGCGCGCGCGCGAGGCCGCGTTCCGCGCCACCGAAGCCGACGATCAACTGGCCGAGGCGCACGCTTCGCTGGGCTTCGTGCTCTGCCACTACGACCGCGACTGGCCGCGCGCGGAAGCCGAGTTTCGCCGCGCCATCGAACTCAAGCCCGACAACCCGGTCGCGCGCCGCTGGCACGCCCTCAATCTTTCGGCGATGGGACGCCACGGCGAGGCTGTCGCCGAGATCAGACGCGCGCAGGTCGTCAGCCCGCGCTCTCCCGTCATTTCCACCGCGGTTGCCATCGTGCTCTTCTACGCGCAGCGTTTCGACGAAGCGATAGAACAATGTCACCGCGCGCTCGAACTCGACCCCGGCTCGCTCGCCACGCACATCGTCCTGCGCTGGTCTTACGAGGCGCAGGGGCTGCACGAGGAGGCGCTCGCCATCTTCGAGCAGGAGAGCGCCTACGCGGGCGACACACCGACCACCCGCGCCAAGCACGCGCACGTGCTCGCGGCCTGCGGTCGCATTGACGAGGCGCGCGAAATCTTGCGCGGTCTCATCGAACGGCGCGACGAACAATGGGTGACGGCCTACGAGATCGCGGTCATCTACACGCTTCTCGGCGAGCACGACGCGGCTTTCGAGTGGCTCGCGCGGGCCGAGGACGAACACGCCGTCGGGCTGACTTACATCCGCGTTGACCCGCGCATCAACGGGTTGCGTTCCGACCCACGCTTCGCCGACCTGCTGCGCCGCGCCAACGACCCGGCGTCGCGCGGCGGAGAGGAAGCGGGCAGATCAGCGAAAGAAAAAAATTAACCACGCAGGCACAAAGCACACACGGAAGAAAAGGGAGGGGTTCTTCCGTGTGTGCTTTGTGTCTTCGTGGTTAATCCCGTCCGACGCTCCGCCCCGGATTGAATTAACGAGAAGTTTCGTCAGCGTGCGTTCGCAAACGACGCCGCGTAAGCGACCCGCTCACGCGGCTGGCGTTCGCCGCGCCGGCGCGCTTGAAGCGCCAGCCGGTGCTCGATGAGATCGAACACGGCCTCGACGACGCGCGACAGCTCGTAGGCGAATGCGTCGGACACGAGCGCCAGCAGAAAGCCGCCCACCGCGGCCAGCGATATGATTGACAGTATTAACAACATCTCTCATCTCTCCCTCACTTCTTCAAGTACCCCGCCCGAATTCTCTCTCAACTCCTAACGCGCGAAGCGTCGGGCAGAGGGATCACGCGATGCGCGCGTTATTTTGACTGACTTCGACTTGTGCGCGACCTCCGCGCAAAAAATGAACGGCGGGCGCCGCCGTCTCTTGCACAGTGAGCAGTGCGAAGAAAAAGAAAGAGGCCGGAGATTGTTTCACTCAAGCCTCTTCCTGTTTCTGTTTTTACCGCCTACAGTTCACTGCTTACCGACTCCAAGCTCCGTCGGAGCTTGGAGTCGAACCATGACGAGCTTTCGACAAACATTCCGTTCCTACGGAGCAAACGCAGGCTTCGATTTTTCGCGCACGCCTCTCAATTCTTCCACCTTCAAACTCCTTCGCCCCTCGCGCCTCACGGCTTCGGCAATTCAATCGGCTTGCCCGTCATCAGCGTCGGCGCACCCGCGCGGCGCAACGTTTCGTTCAACCGCGGCACGGCATCGGCGAGGAACTTGTTGACCTCGGCGATCTTCGCGTCGAACTCCTTCTGAATCTCGGTAAAGAGTTCGCGCTGCGCGGGCGTGGGTGCGGCGTTCGTCGCGTCAACGGTAAAGAAGAGTCCGCCGATGCGGTCAACGAGTTGCGCGCGGCCCTCAAAGCCTAAACCGCCGTCGGGCTGCGCCAGTTTGTTCTGCAACTCTTCGACCTTCTTTTTCTGCTCCGTGAGGTTGTCCGACAACTCCTTCGGCACATCCGTCAGACGGTCTTTCACCGTCCGCTCGACGAACTCGACCTGAGTTTTGAGGCTGTCGAGCGTTCGCAGAGCGTTGTTCGTCGCCGTCTGCATATCACGGAGTTTGAGTGTCATGTCGAGCTGCGCTTGCAGGTCGGAGGCCGGCACGCTGATGGTCGGGTCGAGTCTGACTTCGACCTTCTTCTCGAACGACTTGTCGCCGACAAACAGCTTGACGGTGTACGTGCCGGGCAACACTTGCGGCCCGCGCGGCCCGCCGGTGAACTGCGTCTCTTCGTCCGTCGGGGGCCGTCGCACCTGCGGCCCGCCATAGCGCAGGTTCCATGAGACGCGGTTGAGACCCTTCTCCTTCGCCGCGTTCTCGATCTCCGAAATCATCTTCCCCTTGTCATCGAGAATCTGAATCTTCACCTTCGTCTTCTCGTCCGGTTTTTCTTTGAGATGGTAGCTCAGGAGCGCGCCGTAAGGCGGGTTCGGCCCGGCAAAGACCTTGTCGCCGATGCCGTAGCGCGTAAAGCGCGTCGTGTAGCGCAGCGCAGTCCGCGCGTCGAACAAGTGTACGTCCTTGCGCGCGACCTCCGGCGTGAGCTGTTGGATGGGCGTGGCGTCGTCGAGAATCCAGATCGAGCGCCCGTGCGTGCCGAGGATGAGATCGTTGTCGCGCGGGTGGACGAGAATGTCGTGGACGGCGACGTGCGGCAGGTTCTTCAGACCGAGGCTCGTCCAGTTGTCGCCGCCCGTGTACGAGACATAGAGACCTAATTCCGTCCCGGCGTAAATCAGTTTCGGATTCTTCGGGTCTTCGCGCACCACCCAGACGTGCGCCTTCGCGGGGAGATTCCCGGTGATGTTGCGGAAGGTGCGTCCGCCGTCCGTCGTCTTGAAGACGTAGGGGCGAAAGTCGTCGAGCATGTGGCGGTCGAAAGAGACATAGACCGTGCTCGCGTCCGCGCGCGACGGCTCGACGTGCGAGACGGGCGAGTTCGGCGCGACGCCCGCGACGTTCTTCGTGATGTTCGTCCAGTTCTTGCCGCCGTCGGTCGTCACTTGCAGGTTGCCGTCGTCCGTGCCGGCCCAGATTGTGCCGGTCTTTAACGGCGACTCGGCGAGGCTGATGACGGTCGTGTGGTATTCAGCGCCCGTGTTCTCGAAGGCGACGGGGCCGCCCGCGCCCTTCTGTTTGGCCTTGTCGTTGGTCGTGAGGTCAGGGCTGATCGTCGTCCACGTCTTGCCGAAGTCCGTGGACTTGAAGACGACGCTGCCCGCCAGATAGACCGTGTTCTTGTCGTGCGGCGACTGAATGATCGGCGAGTTCCAGTTGAAACGATATTTCGCCACCTCCGCCGGGCCGCCGTCGTCGCCCATGTAAGGAACGACGAGCTGCTGCTCGCGCGTCCGCATGTCGGTGCGGACGATGTTGCCGCCCTGCGACTCGGAGAGATAAAGGTCTGGGTCGTCCGCGTGGTTGAAGACGTAGAAGCCGTCGCCGAAAGAGATCATCCGCCAATCGTCGTTGAGGATGCCCGCCGGCTCGCGCGTGCGCGACGGCCCCGTCCACGTGCCGTTGTCTTGCAGCCCGCCCATGACGTAGTAGAACGGCTGCCGGTTGTCGGCGTGAATCTGATAGAACTGGCCGAGCGGCATGTTGTTGACATACTCCCAACTCTCGCCGCCGTCGTAACTCACGGCGACGCCGCCGTCCTGTCCCTGCCACATCCGTTTCGGATTCGTCGGATCAATCCACAGCGCGTGATAGTCAATGTGCGTTCTTCCGGTGATCGAGCGGAACGTGCGCCCGCCATCCACCGAGACAAAGAGGGTCGAGGCGACCGCATACACTCTGTTCTCATTCGTCGGGTCAACACGCAAATCCGTGTAGTAGAAACCGCGCGAGACGATTGACGTTTGCTTCGAGACGTTGCGCCACGTCTCGCCGCGGTCGTCCGAGCGCCAGAGCGTGCCGTCCTTCGCCTCCGTGATGGCATAGACCACGTTCGGGTTCGACGGCGCGACCTTGACGCCGATGCGCCCGACGAGTTTCGGCAGTCCGCCTTCCAACTTCTTCCACGTGCGCCCGCCGTCCGTCGAACGGAACACGCCGCCCTTCTCACCTCCCGAAGTGTGCGTCCACGGCGTTCGGCGGAACTTCCACATCGCGGCGTAAAGGATGTTCGGATTCGTCGGGTCAATGTCCATGTCTGCGACGCCGTGCTCGTTATCAATGAAGAGAGTCTTCGTCCACGTCTTGCCGCCGTCGGTCGTCATAAAAACGCCGCGCTCGTCGTTCGGCCCGAAGGCGTGGCCGAGCGCGCCGACGTAGACGACATCCGGGTTGCGCGGGTTGACGAGGATGCGCGAGATGCGTTCCGAATCACGAAGGCCCATGTGCTGCCAACTCTTCCCGCCGTCCGTTGATTTATAAACGCCGTCGCCGAACGAAACCGAGTTCCGCACGTTCGACTCGCCCGTCCCGACCCACACCACGTCCGGGTTGCCGGGTTCGAGCGCGATGTCGCCGATGGAGATCGTCCCCTCCCGCTCGAACACCGGCGTCCAACGCACGCCGCCGTTCGTCGTCTTCCACAGCCCGCCCGAAGCGGTCGCTACGTAGACGAGGTGCGGGTTGCCCGGCACGCCCTCCACGTCCGCCGTCCGCCCGCCCATGTTGGCCGGGCCAATCTGCCGCCATTCGAGACGCTCGTAAGATTTAATCTCGGTGGCCGCGTCTTCCGGCTGGCTCTCCGCTGTCGGCGTCGGCGTTTGCGCCGGTTGAGGCTGGTGCTGTGCCGCGACAGGTGCGAAGCACCACAACGCGATGAAGAGGAACAGGGACACCGCCCACGCGCGGGCGGATTTGGATTCGGGCATGGATTCGACTCCCTCTGAAGAATGGATTAAAAATTGAGACGTGGAGGGGCAGGATAAACTAAGAGGCGGCTGGTCGTCCATGAAGAAGTGACGAGTAGCGAGCAGAGTGTGACGAGTGGGACGCTGTTTCTCAACGCTCAGTCTTGCACGATATCGCCGAATCCGAATTCGTGCCGCACGAACTCTTTCACGCCCTCGCGCCCCTTCAGACGCAACCACGCGGGGCCGCCTTCGCGCTCGACCATCAGCTCGAAATCGAGGAACGGACAGCACCGTCGCTCGTAAGTGATGAACTCCGCCACGTCTCGCACTATCTGCGACGTTGAGGGCAAACGTATTTCGTAGCCGTCCGGCAGTTCCCGCACCTCTTCGATGGCCGCACCGAGGCGCGTCTCCAGCTCCTTCCGGCGCTGTCTCTGTCCATCGTCGAGCGCCGACATGACACAGGCGATAGGTGATTCTTGACTCATCTCAAACCTCATGCAAACGGAAACATTCTATCAATCCTTGCCTCGGATGTTGACCGAAGTGGCCCTCATCCGAACGCCGCGCGCACCTTCAAAAACATGACAGCCGATGGTGTACAATGCGCTTCGCTTCACTTCGCTTCGCCGGGCCGGAGATTGATTGTAGACCGATGCTCACGCTGCTGAACATCTCAAACTTCGCATTGATTAACGAACTGCGCGTCGAGTTCGAACGCGGCCTCAACCTGCTGACGGGCGAGACCGGGTCGGGCAAGTCCATCATCGTGGACGCGCTCGGCGTTTTGATCGGCGGGCGTTTCTCGTCGGAGATGATTAAGACGGGCGAGGCGCGCGGCTCGGTCGAAGGGCTGTTCACGGTCGGGCGGCATCCACAGGTCGAGGCCATCCTTGCGGACTCCGGCCTTGCGCCATCGAGCGGCGACGGCGGCGTCGAACTCGTCATCCGGCGCGAGCTTGCGGCGGGAGGCAGAGGCAGAATTTTCGTCAACAACCGGCTCGCCACTCTCGCCACCTTGCGCGACCTCCGGCCCTATCTCGTGGACATCCACGGGCAGGGCGACCAGCAGACGCTCTTTGACACGGAGACGCACCTCGAACTGCTCGACGCCTACGCCGGTCTCGCCGACGCGCGGCGCGAGGTATCGGAACTTTACGCGCGCTGGGCCGCGCTCGAACGGAGCCTGCGCGAGTTGCGGCGCGACGAGGCCGAGAAGCTTCAACTCGCCGACGCGCTCCGCTTTCAGACCGAAGAACTCGGCGGCGCGCGTCTCGGCGCGGGTGAGGATGAAGGGTTAGAGGAAGAACGCCGCCGCCTCAACAACCTCGAACGCCTCACGACGCTCTGCGCCGACGCCTACGACCAGACCTACGAGCGCGGGGATTCGACCACGGCGCGGCTCGGCCAGCTCGAACGCTGGATCGAGGAGCTGACGGGCTATGAGGCTTCTTACGGCGAGTACCGCGAGGGTCTCGCCTCGGCGCGCGCGCTGCTGGAAGACCTCTCGCTGACGCTGCGCGGCTTCGCGGAGAAGCTACAGTTCTCGCCGGGCCGTCTGGCCGAGATTGAAAGCCGCCTCGCGGAGATCGCGCGGCTCAAAAGGAAGTATGGCGGGTCGGTCGAAGCCGCGCTCGAACACCTCGCGCGCTCGCGCGAGCGCCTCGCTTTGCTCGAAAGCTCGGACGAGCGCGCCGCTGAGATCGAGCAGGAACTCGCCGCCGCGCGCGAGGCTTATCTGGCGCGGGCGCGTAAACTCCGTCGCGCGCGCTCGAAGGCCGCGGAAGAGTTGAAGCGCGCGGTCGAGCGCGCCCTCGCCGAAGTGGCGATGGAGAGCGCGCGTTTCGAGGCGCGCGTCGAACCGACTTCCACGGGCAAAGCGGACGGCGGCGACATCTCGCGCGGCTTCACCGCGAAGGGCATTGACGCGGTCGAGTTCAACTTCTCGGCCAACGTCGGCGAGCCGCCGCGCCCGCTGGCAAAGGTCGCTTCGGGCGGCGAGGCGTCGCGTCTCATGCTCGTCCTGAAGACGATCACCAATCCCACACAGTTTCCGCGCACCATCGTCTTCGATGAGATTGACGCCGGCATCGGCGGGCGCGTCTCCGAGGCCGTCGGCCTCAAGCTCAAGTCGCTCGCCGGCACGAATCAAGTCCTCTGCGTCACGCATCAGGCACAGATCGCGCGTTTCGCCGACACGCATCTCCTCGTCAACAAGCGCGGCGTCCGTGGACGCACCGAGGTCGGTGTGCAACGGCTCGACAGCCGCACGCGCGTCGAAGAGATTGCGCGGATGCTCACCGGCTCCGAGATCACCGACGCCGCCCGCCGCCACGCCCGCGAGATGCTGAAGACCGTCTGACGCGCTCCTCTTCCGCGGCGCGGGCGACGATGACGCAGGTATCCGAGCAAGTCATCGGCGGCGAAGCCTGTCAACATTCCGTCCCTCCGCTCGCCCGCGTCAAAACTTTGACCTCGCTGACGAAGAAAGATGGCAACGAAGTAGCGTCCACGGCCCCGTTCGCATTCTTTCTCGTCCGGCACGTCCCTTGCCCTGTTTTCCACCGTCGCCGTACTATGTTCTTCACGGCGGCGGACGCGACGGGCGCGTCATGCGCTGATTAAAACTATGCCCACACCGAAAGATTTTGCGATGAAGGCAGGGAGGCGGGATGACGACGGGACGGTGAGACTGTCGGCCTTAGTCCCCGGCCTCATCAGTCTGACCGTCAGCCACAAGGGCGAGCGCGCGACATCCGTGTTGCTGACCCGCGAACAGACGGGACAACTCCGACAGGCTCTCGCCGAACTCGACCTACTGCTCGAACCGGAAGACAAAGCCGGCGAGCGCTGGGACGGCGCCGACCGGCGGCAGAGTGGATTGGCCGCGTGAAGCGACCGGGGCCGGATGCCCACGAGCGCATGAATGAGATTCGTTTTGACTAAGACTGAACACGCGCCAGCCGCGACGATACGACAAGCGAAAATCCTCGCCGCCCTGCGCGGCGGGGAGCAGACTTGGGATGAGTTGCGAGCATGCACCAAAGCCAGCGACGACAACCTCGGACTGGCGCTCTGCGAGATGCTCTACCAACGGATGATCTGGACGGGCCGGCGCGGCGGTGTCCGCGTGTACGGCATCGAGCGAAGAGAGTGGCTGACGCACCAGACCGCACACAGGCGGCGCGTGGACGAGTCACAGGTTCAGAGCATCTAACAAAACCACCAAGTCGCAAAGGGCGCAAAGAAGTATCTGGTCACTCTTCGTAGCCTCCGCGACTTGGTGGTTATTTTTGTTGGGCGTGCTTGTCTTGTGGGCAGCATCTTGTCGTCGTGCGCGCCGCCCGCGCCCCACCGATTTTTTACTTCGACAGCAGTTCCCTGAAGAATTCCACCGCGCGCGGGTCGCCCGAATCGCCGAGGTGACGGATGGCCTCCTTCCGCACTTCCGCGTTGGGGTGCGTTTTGGCGACCTTGATGAGAAGCGGCACGGATTGCTCAACCGGCTTCTCGCTGATGGCGCGCACCGCTTCGACCTGCACTTCGGTCTTCTCGTCGGAGTTGCTGACCGTGTTGCTGAGGAGCGTGAAGCTGCGCTCGCTCGCCATCTCGCCGAGGCGTTGCAGCGCCTCGCGGCGCAGGTCTTGGTGCGGGGCGTTGCGCGCGATCTCGAAGAGCTTGTCTTCGGCGCGCTTGCTCTTCATCTCGCCGATGGCGTGCAGGATGCGCTGTCTGATCTCAAGATTCTGCTCGCCGTCGTAGATTTTCAACAACTCGTCGAAGGCCGCGTCCGTCTTCTTCTCGCCTAGTTGGTGGATGGCCTGCTCGCGCAAGTCCGGGTGGTCGCCGGTGCGCGCGATCTCGACGAGCGCTCCGAAGGCGCGCGCGCCCTCGATTTCGCCGAGGGCGTGGATCACGCTCTGGCGCACTTCCTTGTCGCGTTCGGCGGCGTAAATCTTTAACAGATCGTCGAGCGCCGCCTCTCGCCAGTTGTCGCCGAGACGATGGATGGCCTGCTCACGCGCCTCGCGGTCGGGGTCGGTGCGCGCAACGCGCAGGAGAAAAGCGTAAGCCGCGTCACGGTTCTCGTTATCCGCGACGGCGTGGATGACGGCCTGTCTCGCCTTGCGGTTTTTGACCGTCTCATAGAGTTGCTGCAACGCGGCGAGCGCCTGCTGATCGCGGCTCGCGCCGATGGCGTGGGCGGCGGTCTCGCGCAAATCCTCGTGCTCGCGTTCGTCGCGCACCATCCCGGCAAGGTACGCGGTTTCGCCGCCCGTCTGGCCAAGCCAGAAGACGGCGGTCTGGCGCACCTTTATGTTCCGCGACGTGCGCGCGAAATTTTTAAGCAGGCCGGCGACTCGCGCGTCGTCGTGCAGGGCGAGCGCGAGCGTGGCGCGCTCTTGCAGTTCGCTCCGCTGGCTCGACTCGGCGATGCCGCCGAGGTATTTCAGGCTCTCCTCGTTCGACGCGCGCCCGGCCCAGTAGACCGGATAGCCGCTGTACTCGCGCGGGCGGCGCAGGTTGTAGACCTCCATGCGCGTGATGGCTCCGCCCGACGACTCACGCAGGACGAAGACGCCGAGGTCGGGCGTCTCCACGCGCATCCCGTTCGACGTGCCGACGAAGACCGACGTGTCGCCGTTCGATTGCATCCAGCCGTGGAATTCGCCGCGCCCCGGATCAACCGCCACGCCGGGCCGCACGTCGAACGTGTAGGCCGTCCAGTAGGGCGTCTTCGCTCCGGCGCGGCGCGCGGACTCGAACTTCGCGGCGAGGTCGGCGCCCTCGACGGGCGTGAACTTTTGCGTCTGAGACGCGGGCTGCCGGGCGCTCGACTGCGTTGAATTGAAGAGCACCGCTTCTTGCGCCTGCGCGCAGGCCGCGTTGGGCGGCAGAAGCATCAGGGCGAGCGGGATGATAGCAAGCGTTCTTGACATAGACGTATCCTTTCAGGCGCACGGAGCGCCCGCTGATTTGAAGTTTCTGGTGTTATCCGTTTCTGTTTTCCGACGCTAAGAGCGTGTCTAAAAATCCATGCGTCGTAGCTCCGTGAGGAGCGAAATGTTTATAGCCCGTCGCGTGCCACGAGGTCGCTAAAGCTCCGTGAGGAGCGACATGTGAGGTAGGCTCTGCCGCCCCTCCGGGGCTTGAAAGAACAAGGGGAGAGCGGCGCGGGCGATAAACATTCCGCCCCTCACGGGGCTTTTTAGACACGCTCTAAGGCTTCAACAACTCTTCGAGAAACCTCGCGGCATCCGGGTCTTTCCATTGGCCGAGCAGGCTGACGGCCTTCTTGCGTAGCTCCGTATTCGGTTCGCGCCGCGCCACGTCAATCACCTTCCGCAGCGCGCTCTTCTGTTCGGTCTCGGCGAGCGCGTTGAGGATGTCGGCTTTGACCTCGACTTCCCTCTCGGCGTCATACATCGAAATCAGTGTCTCGACCGTTTGCGGATTCTTGTCGTCTTCGGCGAGGACGTGGATGGCCCTCTTCCGAAGCTCCGCGTCGGTCTCACCGCGCGCCAGTTCCACAATGCGGGCGCGCGCACGCGGGTCGGCCATGTTGCCAAACGCGCGGAGGATGTCTTGCTTCAGTTCCGTGTCGCGCTCCGACTGGTAAATCTTCAATAGCTCATCGAAGGCTCTGCCTCCCTTCATGTCGCCCAGACGGTGAATGGCAAACTTACGGAGTTCGGTGTCGCGCTCACCGCGTGCGGCTTCTATCACTCTGTCCTGTGCGCGCGGGTCTTCTATATCAGAGAGCGAGATGAGAGCCTGTTCCCTGATCTCGCGGCTTGCGTCGGACGCGAAAATCCCCGACAGCGGTTCGATTGCCGCCGCGCCCTTCTTGTTACCGAGCGTGCGGATCGCGGCTTTACGTAGCTCGGTGTGCTCGGTTGCGGCGCGCGCGATTTCAAGCAGCTTGGCGTCGGCGCGCGCGCCTTTTATGTTCTCGAAAGACTGGATGATCTGCTCTTTCACCTCCACGTCGCGTTCCACGTCGTAGAGTTTGACCAACTCGTCGAACACTTCATCGCCGTCGTGGTCGGCGAGGCCGCGAATCGCCACGGCGCGTAGCTCTCTGTCAGGTTGCGTGCGCGCGACTTCGAGCAGCAACGGGATGGCCTGCCGCTCGCCGTGCGAGGCGAGCAAAGAGACTGCCGCCTCTTTGAAACTACGGCTCGCCTTTGAGCCGGGCTTGACGATGTCAGCGACATAGACGAGCGCACGCGCCGGGCTGGACTCAAAGAGACTTTGCAGGGCGACGATCTTGATCTCCTCGTTGTTCCGGTTGAGCGCCTCGTCAATCACGCGCGTATCGCCGGTTTGCGGCGCGATCTCGGCGAGCATCGCCGTCGCCTCATCGGCCCAGTTCGAGCCGGGAAAGTCTTTCAGGAGCCGCGCCAGATGTTGCGCCGCCTCGCGGAATTTGCCCTGCCGCTTCAACGAGTAGGAGAGCCAGTAGAGCGCCACATCCATGTCCTTATCTTTCGGATAAGCGGCGACGAACTCGCTGAACTTCCCCACCGCCTCCGCCCAGCGCTCGCCGTCAATCAGGTCGCGCCCTTCGCGCAGCAGCTTCATTGAAGGCGAGTTCGAGGTCTGGACGAACTGGTTGAACTTCCGCAAATCCTGATGCTTGCCGTAAGCGACGCGACCGCCGCGCGATTGCGCCGCGAAGAGCAGCGCGAGGCTTGAGAGCAGGAGCAACACCGCGCCCGTGCGCGTCGCCATCCGTCCGAGTTTGTTTAGTCTGTCTGCCATGAATCCTCCGGTGTGACCGGGTCAGTATGATTTTCCGCGCGGGGCGGCGCTGGCTTGAAGCAAGACCACGATGTTCTGCTTCCGCATCCGCTCGCGGATCGAATTCACTTCCTCTTCCGCCGGCTTATCCGGCAGGTTGGCGATGTCGAGCAGGAGCGGCTCCAGCCGTCCGAGCGCCCGCGCGACCCCGATGTCGCGCTTCGCCGTGGCCTCGCGCCGGAGCACGATGTTGCGATAGAGGAGTTTCTTCGAGCGCGCGCGTTCATAGACCAGATCGTCGTCGGCGAGACGCGCGTTCCTGAACGAGCGCAAAAGCATCTGCGCCTGCTCAGCGTGGCGCGCGGTGTCGAGAACGACGCCGCGCGCCGTGTTGATGCTTGCGTCCGTCGCGGCTGGCGTCGAGGCCGGAGTGTCGCTCGTTGCGTTTGGCTGCAAATCACGCGCGTTCTTCTCCTCCGGCCCCGTCCGCGTCGCCACGTCGTCCGGCACGGGTGCGAGTTCCGTGCGCGGTCTCCGTGTGCGTTTGGGCTGGCGCTCCCCGCGCGCCGTCAGGTTGGCGACGATGCCGTTTTGCTTCTCGCGCCGTTCAGGGCCGCTGCCCGCCACATAGATTTTCCGATCCTCTCTCTCAGGCGTCGGCGTCGCGCCCGGCTCAAGTTTCTCCTGCTTGATGACAGCTTCGCTGTTTTCAACATTCTTTGCGGGGGCGTTTTCGTGACCGGCAACGTCAGGCTTCGGTGCATCCTTGCGCGAGCGCACGAGAGCGACAAGTCCGAGCGCGGCGGCGACAAGGATGAGCGCCAGCGCGGCGGACATCGCCGGGGCGAAGCGCGGCAGTCCGAACCAACCCGCGCGACGCTCGCGCGCCTTGCTGCCGCGAGCCGCGCCTGCCTTTGACGCGAGGACGGCGGCCAGAACTTTTCGCTGCGTGGCCGGGTCACTCGTCGCGTTGTAAGAGTTGATCTGCCGCCGGAGAATGAGAAACCCGTCTCGCGCCCGACGGCACGCCGCGCAGGATTCCACGTGCCTCTCGACGGCGCGCGTCTCGCTCGCGGCCAGTTCGCCGTCAATCAGCGCGGATACTTTTTCGCTCCACTCGCAATTCATAAACTCATCCGGCCTTCTCAACTCGCTCACCCGGCGGCCTTCGCCGCCCTCCCCTGCGCCTTCTCCCAGCCCGCCCGCATCGAGCTTCGCGCGCGGAACACGTCAACCTTGACCTTACTCTCCGAAACGCCGAGCACGTCCGCGACCTCGCGGTAGCTCATCCCCTCCTGCTCGCGCAGCAAGAGCGCGGCGCGGTGCGGCTCCGGCAGCCGTTTCAACATCTCCAAGACGAACTCGCCGCGCTCGGTCGCCTCATACTCACGTTCGGGGTTCGGCGCGGGCGACCTGAAAGCTTCCACGATCTTCTCGAACAGGCGGCGGCGCGTCCGCCCTTTCTCCAACTCGTTCAAGGCGAGATTGCGCCCCACGCGAAAGAGCCAGAAGCGTGCTTCGTCGTGCGGCAGCTTGCGAAACCCTTCGTGATAGAGCCGCATGAAACTCTCCTGCGCGACCTCTTCGGCCAGCCCACGGCCTCCGCCCAACAGACATTCGAGAAACCGGCGAAGGCTCTGAAAGTGGTCGTTGAAGAATTGGGAGAACTCCTCGTCTTCGCTCGTCATATACGCGCGCTTCACAATGAAAACAGTCGAGCGGCGAGAAAGTTACAACATTCTTGCCGCCGGGGCTGAAAATTTTATCCGGCCCGGAAGATTGCACGCGCCGCCGGCGGCGGATATTGTTACAGCACGCCCTTCATCCTCAAAGATTCCATGACCGTCAAGGCCGTCGCGTGTGGAGTTTGAATTGTCGGCGGACGGCGTGAGCTACACGAAGGCGGCATCCATCGTTAACGACGTATCCGACCGCATGGAAGAGGTAGTGGTTAAGGATTTCGTCCAGCCGAGAGCAAGTCAGCGCGCACGCAACGTCAAAGTCAAAGCCTACAACTACGGCACGGTGACTGCTTGGCATCCGGGCGCGGGCGGGCAGGCATGGATTTTTATTGACGAGATAATGATTGACTGAATTTGTGGTTGCGTGAACGACGATTTAACGCGGAGGACGCCGAGCAGGCGCGGAGGACGCAGAGAAAACCGATGCCGGATTCGAGGTTGTCAGATTTCAAAACGGACTTTCTTTCTCTCCGCTCTCCGCGTCTCTCCGCGTCCTCCGCGTTGAAATGCCGCTCGGTTGAAATGCCGCTCGCCGGACACTCATCAAAAATTTATACGCACCGCACGCTACCGCCTCACCTCATCCAGCGCCCGCCCCAACCGCACAAGCCCCTCCATCAAAGTCGCCGTCTCGCCGCCGATGCCGATGCGAAAATGCTCCGGCATCTCGAAGAACTCACCGGGGACGACCGAAGTCTCATACTTTTCGGCGAGCAGCGCGCAGAGACTGTTCGCATCCCCACGTTTCAGGCGCGGAAACGAGACCGTGCCGAACTCGTGCCACGTCCATTCGAGATCGTCTCGCGTCTCGAAGAACTCATTGAGCGCGCGACCGTTCGCTTCGAGCAACCGGCGCGCGCCCTCGGCGATGCGTTCGAGATTTTCGAGCACGATGCAGCTCAGACGCTCGGCGGAGTGGGCCGGGATGACGCCGAAGAGGTCGTCGAGACGCCACAATCTTTGCGCGAGCGCGGCATCCGCCAGCACCCACCCGCAACGCAGACCGCTCAGTCCATAAATCTTCGTCAGGCTACTCGTCACGATGAACTCCTCGCCGAGATGAAAAGCCGCGCGCGGCGCACGCTCGAACATCGCGTCGAGATAGACCTCATCCACGAGGATGCGCGCTTTCACACCGCGCGCGACCTCTTGCAACTCTCCGAGAGTCGCCTCGTCCGTCAACACGCCCGTCGGATTGTGCAGGTTCGTCAGGACGATGAGCCGCGTGCGCGGCGTCAGTTGTCGCGCGACCTTTTCCGGCTCGACGCGAAAGCCGCTCTCGACTTTGCGCGAGAACCTCCGAACGTCGGCGCCGAGATACCGCGCCACGCCGATGAGCGGGTCGTAAGCCGGGTGCTCGATGAGCACCTCGTCGCCGGGTTCGAGGAGCGCCGCCATCACCAGATGATTCGCCATCGAAGTGCCCGTCGCCGCGACAATGCATTCCGCCGGTACGCCGCACTTCTTAGCCAGCGCCTCCTGCAAAGGCTCGTAGCCGTACCAACTCGGCCCGCTCAACTCCAAATCCTCAACACTCAACGGCAGCTCCGCCAGCGGATAGTTCATCAGCCCGCTCGTCGCGAGATTGAAGCGCGCCTGCGAGCGCGTCTTCGCCCAGTGCAAATAATCGGAACTCTTCACGCGCCCCGTTTGCTCTCTCATATTCGCCTCCGCCAACGCCAGAAAAAATATGCCGGGATGCCCGCGAGCACGATGACAAAACCGACGGCGCTGTTCCACGGCGCCCCGTAGACCGTGCCGACGACGATCAGCGCGCAAGCCGCGATGAAGAAGGTGGTCGTCAAAGGATGCCCCGGCACGCGCGAGCCGGCGCTGGCTTCCGTCGTCGCGCCGGCGCGGCGGCGGAAGACGAAGAGCGAGGCCGCCGTCAGTCCAAACCAGACGAAGTCCACCGAGACCACTGTGTTCAGAATCTGCTCGTAGCGGCCCGACAGCGCGATGATGATGGCGAGCGCGCCTTGCAGCGCAATCGCCACGACGGGCGCGCGCGTGCGCTCGCTCAGACGCGCCACGCCCTTGAAGAAGAGCCTGTCCTCCGCCATGGCGAAGTAGACGCGCGGCGAGGTCAACATTCCCTGACTCAGAAAGCCGAGCGTCGAGATGGCGATGCCGACCGCGATCAGCGCCGCGCCGCGCTCACCCAGCGCCGCGCGCATCACCGCCGAGGCGGGCGTCGTCGTCCGCGCCAGTCCCTCCGGCCCCAGCACGTAGAGGTACACGAAGTTGACCGCCATGTAGAGCAAGATCACGCCGCCGACGCCGATCAGCATCCCGCGCGCGAGGTCGCGCCGGGGGTCGCGCATCTCGCCCGCGATGAAGCTCGATGTCTGCCAGCCGCCAAAGGCGAACATCACCGGCGTCATCGCCGCGCCCATTGCGGCGAGCAGGTTCGGAGAGACAGGGCGGTCGAGCAGCGGCCCCGCCGTGCCGTGCGGCTCCCCGACGAACGCGAAGCCGCACACGACGAGCGCGACCACGGCCAGAATCTTCAGCACCATGAGCGCGTTCTGCACGCTACTGCCGGCGCGCACACCCAAACAGTTAATGACTGTCAGCAGCGCGAGCGCGAACGCCGCCACCTGCCAGTCGGGCATCTGTAGGCGCGTAATCTCCAAAAAATATTTGGCGAAGGTGACGGCGACCGCGGCCATCGCGCCCGTCTGCACGACGAGCAGCAGCGCCCAGCCATAGAGGAAAGCGACCGATGGATGGAAGGCTTCGCGCAGGTATGCGTATTGCCCGCCCACGCCCGGCTGCCGGTCGGCGAGTTCGGCGTAGATGAAGGCGCCGGCCAGCGCCACGAGTCCGCCGAGCAGCCACGCGCCGAGGATGAGGAACGGCGTGTGAACCTGCCGCGCCACGACGTAGGGGTTGATGAAGATGCCGGCGCCGACGATGCCGCCCATCACGATCATCGTCGCGTCGAACAGACCGAGGCGACACGCGAGCTTCGGCTCGTTGACGACCGGCGCGTGATTACGTCTTGATGCGTCGTTTTCGTGATGGCTCATCGTCGGCTGTCGCGTCGAGCGTGCGAGACGGCTCGTCGTGGTTCGCGTGAGGTTATCACAACGGCGCGCCAACGGTCTTCAGTTGAGTTTGACTGTCGAGTGAGTTTGAGTGTCGAGCGCACGCATCCGTCGGCTGCCCAACCAGAGCAGCAGCGCGCCGAGCGCGCACGCGAGCGGGCAGACGAGTAGGGCGTAGCGCATCAGTCCGGGCGCGGCGGCAGCGCCGAGCCAGTCGTTGAGTTTGCCGATGAGCGGCGCGCCGATGCCGTAGGCCACGACGTTGACGGTGAAGAAGTAGATGCCAATGCCGAGGCCGCGCAGCTCCGGCCCGGCGATGTCGTGGACATCCGCCGCCGCCGGGCCGAGCCATACCAACGAGAGACCGAGCAGCAGGAAGCACGCGAACAGAAGCGCGGCGTGGCTGTTGCTGAAGAGTAAGAGTAACCACAGCGGTATCGAGAGCAAGGCAGCATACGCGCCGAAGAGCATCCGCCCACCGCGCCCCGTGCGCCGGCGGAAGCGGTCAGCGAGCGCGCCGCCCAAGATCGTGCCGGGCACGCCCGCCGCAATCGAGAGGAGGCCGCCCACCCAGCCGATGAGCGGCAGCGGCAGGCTGTGGACACGGACGAAAAAGGTCGCTCCCCAAATCGAGAGACTGTTCGCTGCCAATCCAAAGAGCGCGTAGCCGAGATAGAGATAGCGCAGCGGCGACGACTTGAAAAGTATCTTCCAGTCTTCCGCGCCGTGACGCGCCGGGGCCGTCTCGGTCGCGCCGCGCTTTGTCTCTTTGATGAGCAGTACGAAGAGCGTGACGACGAGGCCGGGAAAGCCGAGCAGGTAGAAGGCCCAGCGCCAGCCCCATGTCCCGCCAATCCAGCCGCCTAAGAAAGACGCGACGCCCGCGCCGATGGCGATGCCCGACGAATAGATGGCCTGCACGGTCGCGCGCATCCGCGGCGGGAAGTGGTCGCTCAGGAGCGAGAGCGCAGCCGGGCCGAGCGTCGCCTCGCCGACGCCGACCATGACGCGGCAGAGAAAAATCGTCCAGAAGCTTTCGCAAAAACCCGTCAGCCCCGAAAACAGGCTCCACACGGCGAGACCGCCCGCGATGATATGCTTCCGCGACGCGCGATCCGCCAGCCGCCCGAACGGGACGCCGAGCAGCGTGTAGAAGATGACGAACGACGTGGTGCCTAAGAGCGCCAGTTGCAGATCGCTGAACTTCATCTCCGCCTTGATGGGCGTGAAGAGGATGTAGATCAACGTGCGGTCGAGAAAGTTCAGGACATAGACGAGCGTCAAGACGGCGAGCGCGTACCACGCCGCCGTCGGAATCTTTGGCGTTTCCATTGTGTGCTCTGTCCTTTCCGCGACCGTCATCTTTTTCCGCTTTGTCTGTTGTTCTCTTGATTGACCGTTATGAAACGGGCAACTCACCACAGAGACACAGAGGACACGGAGGATGCACAGAGTTTTAATCTTCTCTGTGCATCCTCCGTGTCCTCTGTGTCTCTGTGGTTAAAATCAACGTGACCAAAGCCCAACCACGAATCAATCAAGCCGCGGTGATTAACACGACCGCCTCGCCCTTCACGACCGTCTCGCCGCTCTGGTTCGTGCAGATGGTTTCGAGCGTCACGATGGGCTTGTCTTCCCTCACCTTTGTGACCGTGACGCGGGCGGTAACGGTATCGCCGGGATAGACGGGAGCGATGAACTGAAGCGACTGGCTCAAGTACACAGTGCCGCGACCGGGCAACTCATTCGCCAGCGCCGCCGAGATGAGCGACGCCGCCAGCATCCCATGTGCGATGCGACGCCCGAAGCGCGTCCCTTGAGCGTAGTTGTCGTCGAGATGGACGGGGTTGTAATCGCCGGTCAACTCGGCGAAGGCGCGGATGTCTTCATCGCTGATCGTCTTCGAGATGGTGGCCGTGTCGCCGACCTGCACAGGCATCGCGTCCGCTCCTCATAGTAAGAAAACCGCGGCGCGCCCTTTAGTGCGCGCCGCCCGCGAGAAACTTCAAGACCGCCGCGTTGAACTCCGCCGCCTTCTCGACCTGCGGGACGTGCCCGCAATTATCAAAGACGACGAGTTGCGCGCCCGGCATCTCCTTCTTGAATTTCTCGCCCTCGCGCGCGAGCGGCGTCAACCCGTCCTCGCGCCCCCAGATGATGAGGACGGGCTGTTTGATCGCGCTCAAACGCCCGTCGAGCATGTCCTCGCCGCGATGGATGGACTCGACGAGGCTCTGGATGGTGTAGCCGTCGCCCGCCGAGATGCGTTGCGCGAGCATCGCGTCAATCGCCGCGTCGCTCGTGAAGAGCTGCTTGTTGAAGAAGACCAGCGAGGCCAGCTCGCGCATCCCCGCGCGCGTCGAGGGGTTGAGGCCGGAGAGGGCCGCGAGGTCGAACTCCGGCGGCGGCCTGAAGCCGGCGGCGTCCACGAGCACGAGACGCTCGACGCGCGCGGGGCGTTGGAGCGTGTAGAGCGCGGCGATCCAGCCGCCCATCGAGTTGCCGACGAGCGTCGCCTTCTCGACCTTCAACTCGTCGAGAAATTTATCCAGAAAGTCCGCGTAGGTTCCGATGCGGTAGTTGATGAATGGCTTGGCCGATTGCCCGTGCCCGATCTGGTCGGGCACGATGACGCGGTACTTCTGCGCGAGCGCCGGCATCGTGAAGGCCCAGTTCAAGGTGCTGCCGCCCATCCCGTGCAGCAGTACCACGACCGGGCCGCTCCCGGCCTCGACGTAGTTGATCTTCTGCCCGAAGACCATGACCTCTTTCGCGCTCTGCGTGGCGGCTCCGTGCGCGACGGGCGCGACGATGACGGGCGCGGCGGGCCGCGT
>JBGTBQ010000217.1:0-14707 GCA_041749275.1 Pyrinomonadaceae bacterium
CGCGCCCTGCGCCGCGTGCGTGAGCGCGACCCGCCGCGCGGCGCGCAGTCCTTCCGTGGCCCGCGCCCGCGCGGCGGCGGGAACGAGGATGTTTCCCAGACTCAGCATGATCGGGTGCGTAACTCCGAGCAGATTCGAGACGGCCTGAAAACCCGCCGCCTCACGCGCGCCGCGCATGAGAAAGAGCGACCACGGCACGGCCTGAATGCTGAAGTTCGTCGCCAGACCAGACCACAGCACCCAATGTCCCGCCGCCCAAAAACGTCCGGCCAACCCACGCCCATCGCGCGGCAGACCGACACGCAACTTCAACAAGAACGCCTGCACCACGGCGGCCATGCCGCACGTCAGCGCGATGACGGCGAAACAGAGTTCCGATGAAAGATGCCCTCCTCGTGCCAGCGCCCAGATCAAACCGGCCTGTCCCAGATAGCTGATGGCGTCGCTCCACAAAGCTTTGCGAAATGAGAGCCGCGCCATCAGCGCGCGGCGCGTCGTTTCCTGCAACTGCCAGAAGAACAACGCGAGACACGCCCACAGTCCGAGCGAGGGGTTGCCGAGGACGTAGGACGCGCTCAAGAGCAGCAGACCGAGCGGAACCGTCAGCGCCGCCGTCAACCAGAGCGAGTCGTTGATGAGTGGCCGCATTTCCGTCTCTTCCTGAGCCGCGACCTTTACGGACAGTGGATAGGCGATGAGCGATCCATGAATGACGTTGAGGAAGATGACGAAGCCGAAGAGCACAGTCCAGAGGCCGTACACTTCGGGGCTGAAGGTGCGCGCCAGAATGATGGTCGTTAGAAAGTTGCCGAGACTGACGACGCCCTGATCCGCGATGGCCCAGAACCCGCGCAACTCGAACAGCGCCGAGAGGCGTCGTCGTTCTCCGCTAAGGCTCGCGCCCCGGTCACGGTTGACCATCGCCGGTAGTTTCGCGTCAACTTCCATTTGTGCTTGCGGGACGAGTCCCGTGCAGGGACGGTTGACCCAAGAGGGATGAGCGGGCTGAATAAGCGAACCTGCGAACCCGCCCCACCCAATCGTATCCGCCGAAAAGTTTGCGTCGAAAAGAGTCGAGGTCGTCTTCCGTGTGAATGACGATTCTTGAGAAGAGCCTGTCGGCGTTGCCGAGCGGCGTGCGTCCCAACTCGGTTGTAAAGAACATCTCGAACCCGGCATCGCGCAACACGTCGGTCGCGGTCTTCGGATAAGAGCCGGTGTGTCCGAACGGAAACGCGAAAAAACGCGGCTCGCGTCCGAGTCGCTGCTTGAAGACCGCGATGCCTGTGGCCGCGTCTTCGGCAATCTCCGCCGAAGTCATCCGTCCCATGTTCCGGTGGCCGTGGCTGTGAAAGCCGATGCCTGCGCCGCCCGCACACATCTCTCCGACCTGCGCCCAACTCAAAGGCTCCCAGAGTTGAGGGAAAGCCGCGCGGCTCATCCCTGCCGGCGGAGAGTCGCGCGCGAAAGCCTCGACCGCTTCCGCTTCCAGCAGCCCCGTGCAGATGAAGAGGTTGAGCTTGACCCCGAACTTTTCGGCCACGGGCCACGCGACGCTGTAGTTGTCGGCAAAGCCATCGTCGAAAGTGACGAGGACGGCGCGGTCGGGCAACTCGCGCAAGCCTCGCGCGGCCTCGGAATATTCCTCAAGCGAAAGGGAACAGAACCCCTCGGCGGCGAGCAGCGACATCTGCGCCTCGAATTGCTTCGGCGTGACGGAATACTCCGGCTGCCGGCGTGACCCCGCCCGCTCCGGCAACACGCGGTGATAGCAGAGCACCGGCGGAACCATCAACCCGTCCCTCCGATCCTTGCGGGTCGCCTGCCAGACCGCCCACGTCGCCATCTTTGCCAGTGTCACCGAGGCTCGCATCTTCACCCTTCCCACGTCTGAATCTTTCAGACGGCGTGCGTGTGTTTCGCTTCCGCTTCACCTAGATCGGTTTACACATCAGTGTACGGACGGCGGTGTGGTCAGAACCGCCTGCGGTAGCGGGCGGGTCTCTGGCGATGCAAGAACCCGCCCGCTACCGCAGGCGGTTCTGACCCGTACATCCAAGTGAAATCCGATCTAAGCCGCGCCGGCTCCTTTGAAGACGGCGGGAATCGTTCGCAGCAGTATCTTCACGTCGAGCATGAGCGACCAGTTTTCGATGTACTTCAAATCCAGCTCGACCCATTTGTCGAAACTGACATCGCTCCGTCCGTTGATCTGCCAGAGGCAGGTGATGCCGGGAACGACGCAGAAGCGGCGCATCAGCCACCCTTCTTCAAAACGCGACACATCGCGCTGCGGCAACGGGCGCGGCCCGACCAGAGACATCTCACCACTCAGGACATTGAACAATTGCGGCAGCTCGTCGAGCGAAGTCCGGCGCAGAAACTTACCGAGGCGCGTGATGCGCGGATCGTTTTTGATTTTGAAGGCCGGGCCGCGCACTTCGTTCCGGTGCTCCAGCCCCGGCTGGAGTGCTTCGGCGTTGCTGACCATGGTTCTGAATTTGTACATCCTGAACCGGCGCTTGTTGCGCCCGTACCGCTCTTGGCTGAAGATGACCGGCCCTTCGCTCGACAGCCTCACGCAGACGGCGATCAGCACCATCAACGGCGATAGGACGGCCAGCCCGACCGTGGCCCCAACAATGTCAATGGCGCGCTTGACGAGGAACAGACCGTCCTCCTGCACCAGCTTCATGGAGGTGACGGCGAAACCCTCCAACTGCTCTTGGCCCGCTCTGGCAAGACCGGGCTGGAAAATCTCGGACAGATATTTCGATTCGACACCAATGCGCTCGCAGGTGCGGATAGTATTCTGAATCTGCGTGTAGCAGGATTTGACGGGCAGCGTAATCAGCACTTCATCCACGACGTGATTGACGAGAATCGTTTCGAGCTGCGTCAGGTCGCCCAGCATCCTCGCGCGCACGTCTTCGGAAACCGGGTGCAGGTTGGAATCCACGAACCCGAGCAGTTGATAGTCGCCTCCCGCTTTCGCACTCATCTCGCGGTAGAGCCGGAGCGCACGCTCCCCGCTCCCGACAATCAATACGTGCCGCGGATGTTTACCGGCGGTCGCCTGTCGCGCCAGCGCGTCGAGGACGAGCCGCACCAGAATGGTGAGGGGCGCTGCCGCCGCCCACATCAGGACGACCGCGCCGACCCGAAAATTTCCGGCGCGACTGGTCAAAGGAAACATGAGGGCGAAAAAACTGCCGCAGGTACAGGCCGCGACGCAGCGCAGCGCGGCGGCGTAATTCAGTCGCCGGCCATCGTACAGATTGAAGGCGCGGAAGATGCCCGACCAGAGCGCAGCGAAGAGGGCCAGCAGCAGCAGGTTCTTAACCGTGACTCGCAGCGCGAGAAATCCCGCCGCGTCGCTCGGCAGCGCGTGGAGGTTGGTGATGAGGAATGCGCCGAGAAGCGCGGCGACGGCAATCGCAACGTCCGAGAGCCGGTAGAGCTTAATTAGAGAGGAATGCGCCGGTGCGAAGGCGAGGGCGGGACGCCTTCGCGGCAGGGGGCGAACATTGGCCGAATAGAGATGAGAAAATTTCCGTCCCGCTTGCATGGGGGTTCTTGCCTGAAACAATCCTGCTGTAAATTACTACCCCGCGGGCGCGACTGTGGCGAAGGGACTTACCCGCTGTATCTTTTCACGCGCGATCTCTTCCGTTAACTCTCAGCGAAAGACTTCGAGCGGGTTGAAGAAAAGACCGACGTTGGCGAGCTTCATGTAGCGTTCGATCTTGGTCAACCTGTTTTCCGGCACGAGCAACATGTCGCCCGGATTCAGGGTGATGTCATTCTCAAGATCGCCGGTCTTCTTGACGGATTTGAGGTTGAGCAGTCTCACTTCGGCGGTGTCCGAGTTGATCTTGCGAAACAGCACGATCTGCGAGGACTTGGCGCTGTTCTTGAAGCCGCCGGCCAGCATCACGGCCTGAAGCGCCGTGACCTTTTCCCGCATCTCGAACTTGCCCGGCTGCACCACTTCGCCCGCGACGACGAAATACGGCTTCTGAAACTCTTTCAGAATCAGGGTGATCTCCGGGTCTTTCAAACGCACGCTCGCTTTTTCGAGCAGCAGCGCGCGCGCCTGTTCCAGATTCAACCCGCCGACCTTCACGTCGCTGACAATCTCCAGCGACACGAAGCCGTCGGGCTGGATGGTCACGGTCTGATTGAACTCCGGGGTGTAGCGATACTGCACTTCGAGCACGTCGCCCGGATTGAGCAGGTAGCGAGGGTTCTTTTCAAAGTTGCCGATGGTCGGCGGCGTTTGAACTGTTCTCTCCTGCGCCGCGCAGCACACGGCGGCGAGCAAGACCAGCGTCAACGACCGGAGCGTAGTGTGTGTTTTGCTAAAGAGCATCGTCTCACCTCTCGACGCGGCGTTTGTTTACCGCTCCTACATGCCTTCCCACCTCAGAGCAAACGATAGAGCCAGCGGGGCACAACGTATCGCCTCTTATTCATCACGAGGCCGAGCAGTTTGCCGTCGGCCATTTCGATGGTCTGCTGCGCCTGTCGAATTTGCTCTCGCTTGGTGCGGTCGGCCTCCACCACCAGCACGACCCCATCCACGTTCGGAGCGAGCACCGCCGCGTCAAATGAAGACTTGATCGAAGGACAATCAATCAGCGTGAAGTCGAAAGAGGAGCGCATGGCTTGGAGACGATCCAAACCGAACTCAGGGTCGTCCTCCCACTTCTCGACCGTCGGGAAGGGGTCATCCGCTTCCGTATCCTCCGACGGCAGCACCCACAAGTTAGGCGCATCAGTCCGCAGGCAGATTCGATTCATCCGCATGTAGTCCGCGATATGCAACTGCCGCAAACGTCGCGCCCCGGCGATGACCGTCCGCTTGCCGGTATAATTGGCAATCTCGGAGGCGAAGGAGCGGACGACATGACTCACCCCCTCGCCCGGATTGGCGGAAGTAAAAGCGATGACCGAACCTCTGCGGCCTCCCACGCTGGTCTGGTTGCACGCGAGGAGGAGTTGAAGACAGTGCGGCGGCGCGGCCTGCGCCTGAGCGCGCCGCGTAATCGCCCTTGAATCAGGTCTGAATGTTCGCATGGTGATTGCCTGAATCTAATCGGGCCGGGTCATTGAGCCGCCCGCCCCCACGAACGCACGGGCCTCAAATGGCGCGCGTCCGTCAGTTGTTCCGTCAGGTCTTCCGTCGCCGCGAGGATGTCTATCGTGGAGGCCGCCCCCTTCGGGATGGTCGCCAGCACGGGCACGCTGGTCAGCGCCTCAAGCTCGCGCGGCGTATGCACCGTGTCGCGCAGCAACTCGGCGAAAAGCGCGCCACCGACGCTCACGAAGAGCGCCAGAAAAAGTCCGAGCGCCAGCGTCAGCGGGCGGTTGGGCGTGACCGGCAGGTGCTGCTCGACGGGCATCTCGGCGATGGAGACGTTCGTGATCTTCTTCTGATCGAGCGCGTCGGCGATGCGCGCCTCTTCCTGCTTCAGCGTGTACAGTTGATAATTTTCTTCGGACTCTTTAACCCGACGGGCGAGATCGGAGTGCTCGTTGGTCGCGCCTTCCAGACGCGCGAGGATGCCTCGATAGAGCGTGACCTGCTTGGCGAGGTCGTCACGCCGGGCCTGTTGGCCGGCCAGTTCCAGACGCGCCTTCGACAGTTCGGTTTCGAGCGTCTGTCTGAGCGGGTTGAGGTCTGACGATTGCTCGATGCTCGTCATCTTCATCGCCCGGTCGAGCGCCTCGGACGTATCCTTGATCTGCTGCTCCACCTCTTTCACGAAGCGGTCATCCGGCTGGAATTTCGAGAGGAGTTGCGTCCGGCGGTTTTGCAGCTCGACGAGCATCGTGCTCAGGCGCTCGACCGAATATTGATTCGGCAGCGAGCGGCTTTGCGTCGCCACGCGCGGCGCGAGCGTGCTCAACTGCTGTTGGAGCTTCCCGATGCGCCCGGTCGCTTCGTTGACCGCCGCGACGGCTTCAAGAAATCTCGACTGGGCGTCGGCCATTTTTTGCAGGTTTAACTGCTTCTCCTGATCGAGCGCGATGAAATTATTCTGCTGCTGGAAGGCCGAGAGCCTCGCTTCCGCCTCGCGCAGGTGTTCGTTGTATTGATCGGCCTGTGTTTGAAAGAATTCATGTGCGCCCGGCGGGCGGTGCAGCGTGAGGTGTTTCTCAAGATAGAGGCTGCCGAGGTTTTTGAGCACCGCCGCCGCGAGTTCGGGAGAGTCCGCCGTGTAGCTCACCTCGATGAGGTCGGCCTTCTTGACCGGCTTAATCTCAAGGTCTTTCTCCATCCGCCGGACTGATTTTTCTATCGAAGGCACGCCCGCCGCATCCCACAGCGAAGGCGTCGTCTGTTTGTCCAGTCCGCTCTGCCGGATGACCTGCTCGAGCAAATCCTTCCCGCTCAGAAGTGCAATCTCCGAATTGATCTGCGTTTCAGTCACCTCGCCGCCGGTCGCGGAGTTCGTTCGATCTGGCGTGATGACGGCGTCGGCGCGCGTATTCCGGACGAGGATTCTCATCCGCGACTGGTAGCGGTTCGGGAGCAGCCACGCAACCGCCACGGTGGCGCACGTAATCGCCATAAACAGACCGAAGATCATCCACTTTCGGCGAAACAAAACCGTCGCCACATCTCGCAGAGTCCAGTCCGCGCGGCCAGCCTGTGCCACGACGCGAGAACTGCTCAGTCTATTCTCATCTTCGAGGATGGTGATTTGGTTGGGCATGGTGGACTTTTCCGTGCCGTTGCCGGCGCGACTCCGGCGCTGGCGCCCTCAGTGGCTATCAAGGTCTTTGGGAAAGATGGCAATCACGAAGTGCGGTCAATTTCAATAATCCACAGCGAGAAAGTTGAAAAGTTCCATCCGGGTCTTCGAATGCAAAGACAAATAGACCGGGCAATTTCGGTCAAACTTTACAATTCAAAAGATGACCAAAGGCACCGTACTTCCAAAATTGAAGGCGGCTATTGAGTGGTTGATGTTATCTTGTTCGATGACAGGATGACAAGCCATAGCACGAAATAAAAATCACGTGCATTCGACATGGCCGGCGAACCTCATGTCAACAATCGAGTCGAACCTTTGACGGAGAGAGACAATGCTGTTGAAGTTGATCCGCACAATCGCATTCATTACCTTCATGGCCGGCGCGATGCTCGCGGACGGCGGTCACGTCACGGCGGCGGGACAGAGGCGCGCGAAGAAGCCGCGGCCCACGAGCACGGCGCGCTATGTCTGCCCCATGGATGCGGACGTGTCTTCCGCGAAACCCGGCAGGTGTCCCAAGTGCGGCATGACTTTAAGGTCGGAGAAGAAGGAAGCAGGCGGCGGCGCGGCGGCAACGGCGGACGAAACGACACAGCCACCGGCGGATGAGAATGCCGCGCTCGCGCCGCCGAAGATTCCGGACATCACCGTCCTCGATCAAAACGGGAAGCGGCTCAACTTCTACACCGACCTTGTCAAAGGCAAGGTCGTCGCCATCAATTTTATCTTCACGACCTGCACCGGCGTCTGCCCGCCTTTAACCGCCACCTTCCGCGGCGTGCAGCGGCAGTTGGAAACGGAAGCCGGACGCGACGTGCGTTTGATCTCGATCAGCGTTGACCCCACGGTTGACACGCCGGAAAGGCTGCGCGACTTCGCCGCGAAGTTCAACGCCGGGCCGGGATGGACGTTCGTGACGGGCGAGAAGATCGAGATTGATTCGCTGCTCCGCGCGCTCGGCGCCGCCGTCTCAAGCAAAACCGACCACACGCCGATGATCCTCGTCGGCAACGACCGGGTCGGCCACTGGACTCGCGCTTACGGTCTCTCATCGCCCACCGCGCTGGTCAAAGTGATTACCGAGACCGCGGATCATAAATGACGCGGCCTGTCATTGCTTGTCCACGCGACAGACGATGACGAGACGGCTGCCCCCCGCTTCGACGAAGCGTGCGCGCGATAAGTCGTCAGTGGTGAAGTGAGGCGCGTTCACATCTTCCACACGGAACCTAAAGGGAAGTTAAAGTCGAGACCGTTTGGGTTCTATGGCGAATGCAAAAATAGTTGTTGACATGAATAAATGTTAGAAGTAGGCTTCGCCTGCTCATAATTTTCAACCTCGTTTCTTTGCCCGTTTTCTCACTGGTATCTACAGTTCTCACCGGCGAATTCTTTGCTTTCGCCGGACTCACCTCGGCTCGGTTATGAACAGGGTGGCTAAACGTCTTTTGGATCTGTCACCGCTCCTCCGCCGGCGATCTTCAAGGAGAAATATATATGAGTAGCAGTCACGGGCGCTTGCAGAGCTTTCCAAGCTACTTGACTTTGGCCGTCACCTTCGCCTTGCTCGCACTGACGGCGGGCGCTCAAACCGCTACCGTGCCGACCGCCGCGACAAAGGCCGAGACGACATCATCGGAACCGCTCTCCGCCCCGCCGACTACTCAAGCCGTGGCGACAAGCGACGGGTCCGTTGCTCCTGAAAACACGAAACCGGATTCCGCGAAGGTTGAAGCCGCGCCCGTGGACGCCGACGCCACCTCACCGACTGCCTCCGCGTCGCCTTCCCCTTCCACGACGAGCACACCAGCCCCCGCCCCGCAGCCCCCGCCCTCGATTTGTAAGCGGACTATCGAGGCCGATGTGGTCGCACTCGCTCAACCCTACATGTTGAATCGGATGGGCGCTTCCATGCCGAACGCTCTGATCTATGCGCTCCGCAATGATGTCATGGGCAATTCGCCCAGCAACGTTCAGCTCAGACCGTGGAAGCGCGCCCGCCCGATTGTCCTGCGCGCTAATCAAGGCGACTGTCTGAAGATTACCCTCACCAACCTGATTAACCCGAACAGCGGCGGAACCAGCACCCCGCCCGTCTCGCTCCACGTGCAGGGGATGCAATTAGCCACCGGCATCGCGGACGACGGTTCTTTCGTGGGAGCCAACAACAGCAGTCTGGCCGACACCTCTCCCAACCCGCCGAGGGTCTACACGCTCTTCGCCGAGAAGGAAGGGACGTTTCTGCTTTACAGCGAAGGCGATAGCAACACGACGGGGCAGCAACTCTTGCAGGGACTCTTCGGCGCGGTCAACGTCCAACCCGCGGGCGCCGAGTGGTATCGGAGTCAGGTCACGCAATCCGATTTGCAGCTTGCGATCAATCCCGCCAAAGGCGTTAACGGGAAGACTCCGGTCGGACAACCCATCGTCAACTACGACGCCCTGTACCCGGCGAATTATAAGGATCAAGCTCGCGCCTGCACCCCGATCCTGAAGATGGCCGATTCCGCCTACGTGGTGGTCACTAACTCGCAAGGCGTCAAAACGTGCCAGAAGCAGCCGGGCAATCCGAAGCTTTATCACAGCGATTTGACAGCCATCATCACCGGCCCAAAGGCGGGCCGGTTCCCCGGCACCACGGGCGTCGGCAAACCCGAACCGCCTTGCAACAAAGCAGGTCAGCCGAACGTTAAAGTTGACCCGTTATTCTGTCAGAATCCCGCCTCGCCCGACCGGAAGCAACCCTACCGGGAAGTCACGGTCATCTACCACGAAACGTTTCAGGCGACGACTCAGGCGTTCCCGATTTTCCGCCCGCCGACCGCCACGACTCCGAACCCCGCTTTCCAGACGACTCTGGCCGGACAGGATGCCTTCGCCATCAACTACGGCACGGGCGGCATCGGCGCCGAAATTTACGCCAACCGGATCGGCGTCGGCCCGATGGCGAATTGCGTTGACTGTAAATTTGAAGAGTTCTTCCTGAGCGCATGGGCGGTCGGCGACCCGGCGATGGTCGTGGACGTGCCGGCGAACTACGTCCCCCCTCCGCCGACGCCCCCCTGCCAGCCCGACGCGCTGACGCCGGGCAGCCCGTGCGTCGCGCCCACGGCCAAGGACCCGCCCGCCGGTCCGAAAGCGACCAAAGCCTTTTACCCGGATGACCCCTCGAACGTCTATCACAGCTATCTCAACGACCACATTAAATTCCGAATTCTCCACGGCGGCACGGGCGTCACACACGTCCACCACCAACACGCGCACCAGTGGCTCCAATCGCCGAACAGTTCCGAAGGCAGTTACCTCGACAGCCAGTTCATCAGCCCCGGCGCCAGCTACACGCTGGAGATGGTTTACAACGGGAGCGGGAACCGCAATAAGACGCTCGGCGACTCGATCTTCCACTGCCATTTCTACCCGCACTTCGCCGCCGGCATGTGGAGCATGTGGCGCGTCCATGACGTGTTCGAGGCGGGGACGGAACTGGACGCCAACGGCATCCCGGTCAAGGGCGCGCGCGCCTATCCTGATGCTGAAATATTAGCTGGAACAGCCATCCCGGCCCTCATCCCGTTGCCGACGATGCCCATGCCGCTTATGCCCTCGCCGGTCTTCATACAGAACGGGCAGGTGGTTTTCGGCACGCCCGCCGCGCCTGACCCGACCGGGCAGAACGTCACGGTGAATCCCGGTTATCCATTCTTCATTCCGGGCATCGCGGGATTTCGCCCGCCGCACCCGCCGCTGGATTTCGCCCCCGATGGCGCGGGCGGATTCTTAGACGGCGGTCTGCCGCGTCACGTGAATACCGGCGGCACCGTGAAGAATGAAAAAGCCTTCGTGGCGAACATCAACGATTGGAGCAAAGATTACGTCACGCTGAATTCGACGCAGCTCCCCGAAGACGGAACGCGCGTCGAGCAGGTGGCGATGGCGTATAACGGGCAACGATGCCGTCAGACCTTCCTCCCGGACGGGAGCGCCGCCAATCCCTTCGGCCCGCAGAACTATCCGGAGTGCTCTGACCCATCGAAGGCCAACTTCATCCTCAACGGCCTACCCCGCAAGACGGCGCAGAACCCATCCGGCGCACAACTCGGCGCGCCTTTCGCCGATCCCGCCGTTGACGACGCGGGCAAGGCCGTGGGTAAGGCGCGCACCTACAAGGCGGCTGCCATTCAGATGGATGCCAGCTTCAACGAGAAGGGCTGGCACTACCGGCAGCAGCGGCTGCTCACCTTGTGGCAGGATGTCTCGCCGACCTTGAAGGGCACGCGCAAGCCGGAGCCGTTCTTCTTCCGGGCCAACTCGGAAGACGACTTCATCGAATACTGGCACACGAATCTGGTGCCCAACTATTACGAGTTGGACGCCTTTCAGGTGCGGACGCCGACGGACATATTAGGTCAGCACATCCACCTCGTAAAATTCGACGTGACTTCATCCGACGGCGCGGCCAACGGCTGGAACTACGAGGATGGAACCTTCGCGCCGGACGAGGTGCAGGAGATCATCCACGCCATCAAAAACGGCGGCTCTTGGCAGCACTGCACGGGATGCACGACGGACTTGCGCGACCCGCAGCCGCCCCCGGCGGAGATTTGCGCGGGGCCACAGCCGCCGCCGCAGTGCGCGACCAAATGGCTGGGCGCGCAAACCACCATCCAGCGCTGGTACGCGGATCCCTTCAAAGATAACGACGGGCAGGACAACACGATCCGCACCGTCTTCACGCACGACCACTTCGGCCCCTCCACGCACCAGCAGGCCGGCCTCTACGCCGGGCTGCTGATTGAGCCGAAAGGCTCGACGTGGACATCCAACGATGGCAGCGTCACGTTCGGCTCGCGTTCGGACGGAGGGCCGACGAGCTGGCAGGCCCGCATCATCACCGCGCCGAACGCCGCCGATAGCTACCGCGAATTCGCGCTGGAGTTTCAGGACTTCACGTTGGCTTATTTCCCGGCGCCGAATAACACCGGCATCAACCCCCCGCCCGTCCCGACCCTCGTCAGCACGGGCGGCCAACCGCCTCCCGGCACGCAGACCGTCAATTACTACAACGCGCCCATCCCGTGGCGCACGCAAGGGAATTGCGACCTCTCGCAAGCCTACTCATCGAGCTGTAGACCGGTGCCCAACTTCCCTATGAACGGTGATCCGGGGACGCCCCTGATGCGCGCCTACGAGAACGATAAAGTACAGGTGCGCGTCCTCGTCGGGGCGCACACCTTCTCGCACTTCTTTACGATGGGCGGCCCGAAGTGGCTGTTCGAGCCTTCGTGGTCGAACTCCGGCTATCGCAGCAGTCAGGGCATGGGACTCTCGGAGCATTTCGAGTTGGCCTTCAACGTGCCGCCGTCGTCCATCGGAAAATCCACGCGCAAATGTCCCGACGGGATGTCGCCGGGCGATTGCGCCGATTACCTCTACGTGCCCAGCGACGATAATTTCGGCATCACCAATGGCGTGTGGGGGCTGCTGCGAGCCTACGACCCGACCAAGCCGTTCGATCAAGTGAAGCCTCTGCCCAGCAACCCGCTGGGGCCGGGCGCGACCCTGCCCTATCAAACCTGCCCGGCGAACCAGCCGGCGAATAGGATCAGGACTTACAACATCACGGCGGTGGCCGCGAAAACGGCGCTGCCCGACGGGCGGATCGTCTTCAACTCGCGCGGGACGAAGACCAACCCCAGCGACTTCTTACAGTCGCTGGGCATCATGTATGTCTTCTCGGAAGACCTCGACGCGACCGGCAAGTTGAAGGGGCCGGTCGAGCCGCTCATCCTGCGTGCGAACGCAGGGGATTGCATCGTGGTCAATTTAACCAACGCGATGGACCCGACCGCCGTCCCCTTCACCACCGCCAACCCGTGGCCGCAGCCCTTCTTCAATATCGGCACGGTTAAGGCTTCGCAGTACGCCGGACTCCACCCGCAGCTTCTCTCTTACGACGGCGCCAGCGACGGCGGCATCAACGTCGGGTACAACGTGCGGAATCAGGCGGTCGGCTTCAGAGAGAAGATCACGTACAACTGGTACGCGGGCAACATCGGACGGACGCAAACCGGGGCGCTCACCTACACGCCCGTAGAATTCGGCTCGCTTAACTTACAGCCCGCCGACCCGCTCATGCAGCACCAGTGGGGTTTGTTCGGCGGCATGGTCATCGAGCCGCTCGGCTCGAAATGGACGTGCGACGCGGAGGATGCGACGGGGAAGAAGATACAGGTTCCCTGCCAGCCGGCTCCCGGTTTTGACCCGTCAACCGTGAAGAACTACACGCGCGCTTCGGCGACCGTCACTCCGTCGAGCGGTGCGGCGTTCCGCGAATTCGTCGCAATGGTCAATGAGGACTTGATCCTCAACGCGAACAATCGGAGCGCCATCAACTATCGGACGGAGCCGACCTATTATCGGTACGGGAACCCGAACCCGGTGCCCAACGCGAATTTCTCCCCCGGCGGCAATAACAGTTGCGCGCTCTCCAACGCACTGGTCGGCGGCGACCCACAGACGCCCATCTTTACGGCGAGGGCGGGGACGCCCGTCCGGTTCCGCCTGATGCACCCGCAAGGGACGGGCACGGCGCAGGTCTTCACACTAAACGGTCACGTGTGGCAGCGAGAGCCGTACACGAACAACTCGACGGTGATCGGCAACAACCAGCTTTCGCAGTGGATGGGTTCGCACGATAGCCACGGGGGCACGGATCACTTCGACATGGTGATAGACAAAGCCGGCGGTCAGGGCGGCGTCCCCGGCGACTATCTGTACACGACTTTCGTTCCCAACCAGAACATTTACGGCTCGTGGGGTCTCTTCCGCGTGCTCGATAAGAACGGGAAACAGGTGGCCGGTAATCCCGTGTGCGCTCCGTCCGCCCCGCAACCGGCGGCGCCGCTCAAGGATGACTTGAACCGTTTCATCAGACAGCCCTTTAGTCGAGGGCCGCAGCCCTAGCCGGTGCTCCGGCTGGTTCGACAACACAACGGATCGTGTGAAGGCCCGGCCTCTGTGGGGGAGTTCATCATGGCGAAAAAAAAGTATCGGATTGTCGGTCGCGTCGTCGGCCCCGGCTCTCAGCAGGGGGCGCCGAACGCGCGCGTCGAAGCATGGGACAAAGACAAACTCGTAGATGACTTGGTCGGCAGCGCGGTAACGGGGGCGGACGGGCGTTTTAAGATCGAATTCGACACGTCTTACTTCCGCGACCTCTTTCTTGATCGGCGGCCCGACCTTTACTTCAAGGTCTTTTATGGTGACCAACTGGTCAAGAGCACGGAGGATTCAGTTCTGTGGAACGTCGAGGCCGGAAAGACCGAGATCACAATTGAAGTGGACGCCGCTGGTGGGGCGAAAGGAGATTACGTTATGCCGAAGAAACCAAACGCCGGTGGTAAGGGCGGCAAGGGCGTTGGCAACAAGGGAGAAGTCGAGAAGGTAGGGGGCGGCAAGGGCGTCGGTGGTAAGTCCGGCGGCGGAAAAGGGGTGGAGGGCAAGCTCGGCGGTGGGAAAGGCGTCGGCGGCAAATCTGGCGGAGGTAAGACCGACGGCGGCAAAGGCGGCGGAGGCAAGGGCGGCGGCAAGAGCGGCGGAGGCAAAGGTGGCGGAGGCAAAGGCGGGAAGGGTGGAGATAAATGGAAAGGCAAGCAACCGTCTTATAAAGGCTCCGATTTCGTCGGCGTGATTATCAGCCGGGCGTGCGCCATCGAGCTTTTAACCGCGCTCAGTCTGGCCCTCGGCTTCCCGCCGACGCCGAAGAAAAAGAAAGGCAAGAAGAAGGGTAAAGGCGGCAAAGGCGGTGGAGGTAAAGGCGGCGGCGGCAAGGGCGGCGGCGGCAAGGGTGGCGGCGGTAAGACCGACGGCGGTAAAGGCGGCGGCGGCGGCAAGGGTGGTGGCGGCAAAGGCGGAGGTAAGGGTGGCGGCGGCAAAGGCGGCGG
>JBGTBQ010000218.1:0-10145 GCA_041749275.1 Pyrinomonadaceae bacterium
GTTGAGGTTTAGCAATCTCAGGCATCTGGTTTAGTATCTGTGTGACTACGGTCATCAGCCAACTTCCTTTGGTTGTATGTTTGGTCACACACATCTAAATGGAAGTTGGCTTTTCTGTCAAAAGTTGTCCACAGTATTGACTTGATTGATGTCACTCAAATCTAAGGCAGAGCGAAAATTATGCGCGGGATGATTCTGGCCGCCGGGTACGGCACACGCCTGTGGCCGCTGACGATTGATCGTGCGAAGCCGGCGATTCCTTTCATGGGCAAACCACTGGTCGGCTACGTCGCCGAATATCTGGCCGGGTTCGGCTGCCGCGAAGTGGTCGTCAACCTCCATCACCGGCCCGACTCCGTGCGCCGCGCGCTCGGCGACGGTGGACGCTTCGGCGTGAAACTAATTTACGTCGAGGAACCCGTCATCCTCGGCACGAGCGGCGCGCTGGACAACGCGAAGAGTCTCCTCCATGAAGAGACCTTCATCGTTGTCAACGGAAAGATCGCCACCGATATTGACCTCGGCGCGGCGCTTGAAACACATCAGCGAACGGGCGCGTTGGCGACGCTCGTGCTCCGACCGAACGTCGAGCGAGAGCGCTACAGCATGGTCGAAGTGAGCGGCGAGAGGATTCTCGGTTTCGGCGGGATGCCGGCGTCCGATAACGCCGGCGGCGCGTCACGCGCCGCACCAACAAATGAGTTGGCGGAGGTGGCGAGTGCCGCATCATTCGCGGCGCCTTTGATGTTTACCGGGATTCAAATTCTTGAGCCGCGTATTTTCGACTTCATCCCGGAGGGGGTCTTCTCGCATTCGACGACGGATGTCTACCCGCCAGCGATTGCGCTTGGCGAAAAGATCGTGGCGCACGTCTCCGAAGGTAGTTGGCACGAGCTTTCGACGGTGCAGCGCTATCTTGAGACAAGCCTCGCCCTCATGCGGAAAGCAGGCCGGAGCGTAGAGCTTGGCCAAGGCTCTTTTGTCTCCGATGGGGCTGAAGTGTCGGAGAGTGTGCTGTGGGAGAACGTGCGTGTGGAGACGGGGGCGTTTGTAAGGAGGGCTATTCTCGGCGCGGGGGTTGTAATCGGAGCGGGCGAACGCATAGAGAATGCCGCCGTCGTGCGCGCAGACCTTGTGCGCGATGCGGAGCGTCCCGCAAAAGGGCTGGCGGGAGAGTTGCTCGGCGATAATTTTGTCGCCCCGCTCTCGCGGTGATACAATCGCGGCGCGATCCACGTAAGCTACAAATTGCGGGAAGTGAAGCGGAATATCGGTTGACGCGGAGTCGGCTGAATGTCCCGTCTAGGCATCTCATATCCGCTTTTCGTTCGATGCGCCACCCATCACAGATCACGTCCAATGCCTTTCAGACTGCCGCGCGCGAAAGAATTCAGGCGTATGTCTCCGGCGCGGGCGGGCGCCCGGAAAAGATTCTGGCCCTAACCCCCGATGCTTCGACGCGGGAATATTTCCGCATTCCGTGGAAGAGAAAAGCGACGGCCATCGCCGCCGTCTACCCGGAGCCGTTCGACTCGGACATCCACCCCTTTCTCGATCTCACGCGACTCTTTGCCGAGGCGAAACTCCCGGTGCCTGAGATTCTGGATGTTGACCCGCTCACAGGGATCATCGTGCAGGAAGACTTCGGCGACACGCAGCTCAGGCGCTTTTTCGAGACCTCTTCGGACGACGAGCGCGAAACTCACACCGAACGCGCGATTCTCTTAATCGCTGATATACAGGCGGCGACGCCGTTGGCGTTCGAGCGCAAATCAATCGCCAGTCGTCTGTCGTTCGACGAGGCGAAACTCTCCTGGGAGCTTGAGTACTTTCTTGAGCATTTTTTTAAAAGTCTCAGACACGAGGAACTCCGTCACGCCGAAGAGAAAGAGCTGCGGACGGAACTGAACGATGTTTCGGCGGAACTGGCGGCCAGAGCCTGTGTGCTCTGCCACCGTGATTTCCATTCGTCGAACCTGATGATTGACCAGAAGGGGCGGCTCCGCATGGTGGATTATCAGGATGCGCGAATCGGCCCCGCCAGCTACGACCTTGTCTCGTTGCTGCTCGACCGGCAGACGGCTCTGCCCTCGCTCGCGGAGATACGCGAGCGCCGGCTCTTCTTTCTCGAAGAACGGCAAAAACGCGGCCTCGAAGCGCTCGACCCGGACGAGTTCGCGCGCGAGTTCAGACTGATGACCGTCCAGCGTTGCCTGAAGGCGGTGGGGACCTTCTCCTACCAAACCGGCGTGCTCAGTCGCGGCGAAGTCTACGCACAGTTCATCGGCCCGATGCTCCGCATCGTCTTGCAGGCGGCGGAATGGCTTAATCGTTTCCCCACGCTGCAAATGTTGATCCGTGAGCGCATTGACGGCATGGAGAGCGGGCCGGCTTGAAAACTCGACGGTGTTTGTTTCAAGATTCCCTGACAATAATTCCGACCACAGAGAAAGATCGCATGAAGCAAGTTTACATCAACCAACTTTCAAGACACGACGGCGAGGAAGTTCTACTTCGCGGATGGCTATACAACATGCGTTCCAGCGGGAAACTCATGTTCCCACAACTCCGCGACGGCACGGGTGTCGTACAGTGCGTCGTGGTGAAAAAAGAGGTCGCGCCGGAGGTCTGGGAGACGCTCGAAGGCATCGGGCAGGAGTCGGCGCTGGAAGTAAGCGGCCTTGTGCGAGCAGACGAACGCGCGCCGGGCGGTTTCGAGCTATCGGTACAAAGTGCGCGCGTCCGGCAAAGGGTCGAAGGGTATCCGATCACCCCGAAAGAGCATGGCACGGAGTTCCTGATGGATCACCGTCATCTCTGGCTCCGCTCACGCCGGCAGCACGCGATACTTCTCGTGCGCCACACGGTCATCAATGCCGTCCGCGATTTTTTCAACCGCGACGGCTTCATCCTCTGCGACACGCCGATCTTGACGCCCGCCGCTTGCGAAGGCACGTCAACGCTTTTTGAAGTTGACTATTTCGACGACGAGAAGGCTTATCTTTCGCAGTCGGGGCAGCTCTACAACGAAGCGACCGCCGCGGCCTTTGGCAAGGTCTACTGTTTCGGCCCAACTTTTCGCGCCGAGAAGTCAAAGACTCGCCGGCACCTGACGGAATTCTGGATGGTTGAGCCGGAGATGGCTTACTCCACGCTCGACGATGTAATGGAATTGAGCGAGCGCTTCCTCTCCTACATCGCCGCGCGCGTTCTCGAAGAGCGCCCGGAGGAACTAAAAATACTTGAGCGTGACACCGCGAAGCTCGAAGCCATCGTGCCGCCTTTCCCGCGTCTCCAATACGACGATGCCGTAAAGATGCTGGAAGAAGGACATGACAAGGGCGAGCTTGAACACCGTTTCGAGTGGGGAGGCGACTTTGGCGCGCCGGACGAGTCCTACATTTCGAAACATTTCGACCGGCCCGTGATGGTGCATCGTTACCCGGCGGCGGTGAAAGCCTTCTACATGGCGCGCGATCCGGAACGTGACGATCTGGCGCTGGGCGTTGACGTGCTCGCACCCGAAGGCTATGGCGAAGTCATCGGCGGCGGGGAGCGCGCCACTTCGCTCGAATTTCTCGAACAACAGATTGCCCTGCATGAATTGCCACGCGAAGCGTTCGAATGGTATCTGGACCTGCGCCGCTACGGCAGCGTCCCGCACGCGGGTTTCGGCATGGGTATCGAACGCTGCGTCACATGGATGTGCGGCACCGAGCACGTGCGCGAAACGATCCCGTTCCCGCGCATGCTTTACCGACTCAGACCTTAGAGAAAGCTATTAGCGATTAGCTTTTAGCTAATAAAACTTCGTTAAGATAGAGAGGCAAAGCTGAAAGCTAATCGCTAATAGCTAATAGCTCCAATGGAACGCATTGTCACCATTTTCGGCGGCGCGAAGTGCGACGTGGAGAGCGAAGAATACGGTCAGGCGCTCCGTGTGGGGCAGTTGCTCGCCGAGGCCGGGTTTACGATCTGCACGGGTGGCTACTTGGGCGTGATGGAGGCGGCGAGTCGCGGCGCGCACGAGCGTGGTGGGCGTGTGCTCGGCGTCGTGATGAATCAGTTCAAGGCCGAACCGAACCGCTTTTTGACCGACAAGGTGGCGAGCGCACACTTTTATGAGCGTCTGCAAAACCTCATCATGCGTTCCGTGGGTTTTATCGCCGTGCGCGGGGGCGCTGGAACCGTCACCGAGTTGTCACTCGTCTGGAATAAACTTCAGACGCAGGTGATTGAACCACGGCCCCTCGTCTTGCTCGGCAAATGCTGGCCGCCGGTCATCGAAGCCTTCATGCGCCATCTCGTCGTGAGCGAGCGGGACACGGCGCTCCTCGATTACGCCGAGACGCCGGAAGCTGCCGCGAAAATCATCATCGAAAAATCAAAAGGAGTGGTTATATGAATTGTCCGAAATGCGGGGCGGGGCTGCTGCCGGGCGCGCAATTTTGCGGGGGCTGCGGGACGCGCATGTCTGAGTTCGCCGCGCCCCCTGTGCAAGCCGAGGCTCCGGGCGCGGCGACAGGCGGCGGAGGCGGACACGGCATTCACATTGACGCCGACTCGAAAGGGCAGGGGAGAGGTTACACTTACGAGGTGCTGCACCAGCCTTCTTTCTCGCTGGCCGTGGTCAATCTGCAAGCCGAGCAGTCAATACAGGCGGAAGCTGGCGCGATGGTTTCGATGTCGGCCAACGTCGAGTTGCAGTCGCAGATGAAAGGCGGCTTGATGGGCGCCTTGAAGCGCGCGGTCGGCGGCGAGTCGGCGTTCGTCTCGACCTTTACCGCGAGGGGTGGGCCGGGCGAGGTGACGCTCGCGCCGGGCGGCCCCGGTGACATCGCGGCTCTCGAAATGGGTAACCAGCATTTCTTCGTTCAGTCGAGTTCTTATCTGGCGGGCGACATCGGGCTGACGGTTGACACGAAGTGGGGCGGCGCCAAGTCTTTCTTCGGTGGCGAGGGACTGTTCGTCCTGCAAGTGAGCGGCTCCGGCGTGTTGTTGGTCTCTTCATTCGGGGCCATCCATCGCAAACGACTTGCGGTGGGCGAGCGTTATGTCGTGGACACAGGCCATCTGGTCGCGTGGGAGGGGACGACGCAGTACACTCTTCGCAAGGCGGCAGCCGGGTTCTTCCGGAGCATGGTCAGCGGCGAGGGCATCGTCGCGGAGTTCACGGGGCCGGGGGAAATTCTCATCCAGACTCGCAACCTCGCGGCTTTCGCCGGACTGATGAAGCCTTTCTTCCCGACGCAGGGCGGAGGGGGCGGCGGCCTCAACCTCAATCTCGGTGGATGAAATGTAAAGTGGAAGAAGGTGACACATGAGCGGTTTGAAAGCGGAACAATCGAAGTTGTCGAATAAACGTCAATTGCCCGGCGTTGGGAAGCGGGTCAGTATTATCGGAGTGCCGTGCGGGTTCGGCGCCAGTATCGCGGGAGTTGACCTTGGACCGGCGGCGATGCGCGTTGCACACCTGCGCCAGCGTATCGCCCAACTTGGCTATGAGGTACGCGACCTCGGTGACCTGCGCCTCGACTCCCCAACGGGGCCACCCTTGCCACAGGCGACAGCGAAGTATCTTGATGAACTTACCGCCGCAAACACACTACTCGCGGCGGACGTTAAGAAAGTGCTTGAAGGCGGCGAGCTGCCCGTCATACTCGGTGGCGACCACTCAATCGCTATCGGATCGGTCTCAGGCGTCACTTCATTTTATAAACAGCGTGGAGAAACGGTTGGACTCATTTGGTTCGATGCACATGCCGATATGAACACTCCGGAGACCTCCCCATCGGGCAATGTCCACGGTATGCCTCTGGCGACGTTGTTCGGCTATGGGGCGCCGGAATTGACACACATCGAAGGCTTCGCCCCCAAGCTCGACCCGCGCTTCTGTGCACATGTCGGAGCGCGCGATATTGACCAAGGGGAAAGAGAGTTGATTGAGGAACTCGGCATCCGTTTCTTTACGATGAGAGAGATTGACGAGCGCGGGATGAATGTCTGCATGGAAGAGGCCATCGCCATCGCCTCTCGCGCGTCAGCCGGTTACCATGTCACATTGGATGTTGACGCGCTCGACCCAGTCGTCGCGCCCGGTTCGGGGACAGTTGTGCGCGGGGGGTTGACATACAGGGAGTCTCATTTGGCGATGGAGAAGATAGCTGAAGCGGGTGGGGCCGTGGCGCTCGAAGTGGTCGAAATCAACACGGCGCTCGATCTAAACAACCGGACGGCTGAACTCGGCGTCGAGCTGATCCTCTCCGCGCTCGGTAAGACAATTCTTTAACTATGAGGGCGTAAGTTGAACTGTCGCAAGTAAATGCCCTAGCTTGCAACCTGCCGGTGTTAGCCTTATAACTTGCCTCTTCTTGAAATCCGTTCATGTCAAATAAAATTCGCATCGGGGTCATTTTCGGGGGGCGTTCTGGCGAGCATGAGGTGTCAGTCCGTTCCGCATGTTCAGTCATCGAGGCCATTGATCATGGCAAGTACGAAGTGACGCCCTTGGCGATCACGCGTGAGGGGCGTTGGTTGTCGCCAGCCGAATCCGCGTCCATGTTGCCTGAAGCGTTGAGTCGTCTACTGCCCCGGACGGTCTCGGAATCGGCGGAAGCTTTGACGATAGTCGCGGACCCTTCGCACAGTGAGTTGCTCGCGGTTGCCGGAAAAAAGAGCCGGTCGCAAAGCCGGAGGCTGGACGTGGTGTTCCCGGTGCTTCACGGAACTTACGGCGAAGACGGGACGATTCAGGGGCTGCTTGAAATGGCTGGGATACCTTACATCGGTTGCGGCGTACTCGCCTCGAGTTGTGGGATGGATAAAGTAGCCATGAAGGTACTTTTCCGAAACGCGAAGCTTCCGATGTGTCGCTACATCTGGTTTTTACGCTCGGAGTGGGAACGGGAGCCGGCTCTCGTCGCCAAACGCATCGGCAATGAGATCGGCTTCCCATGTTTCGTCAAGCCCGCGAATTTAGGCTCTTCCGTCGGCATCTCGAAGGCTAAAAACGCAAAAGCACTGGCGAATTCTATCGTCCTCGCGGCGCGTTATGATCGAAAGATTATCGTCGAGGAAGCATTGGACGCCAGAGAGATTGAATGCGCCGTCATCGGGAACGATGAACCGATAGCGAGCCTCCCCGGCGAGTATGAGGTGCACGACAAGCGAGCGAAATTTCTGGATTATGCTGAGAAGTATTCGAGCACGGGACACGTCGAGTTCGTCGTCCCAGCCAAACTGACAGCGCGGCAGGCGGAACGAATCCAGCGGATGGCGGTCACGGCTTTCAAAGCGGTTGATGGGGCCGGTCTTGCGCGCGTTGATTTCTTTCTCCGCCGCGATACCAACAAACTGCTGGTCAACGAGCTGAACACCATCCCCGGTCTGACGGAAGTATCCGGTTTCCCAAAAATGTGGGAGGCGACGGGAGTACCGTTCGCACAGGTAATTGACCGTTTGGTTGAACTAGCGTTTGAAAGACACACGGATAAGACCCGCAACCAGACAAGCCTTTGAAAAAAAAATGAGGCGAGCGTCGGAAAGCCTCTGGAACCCATCGGCTACATCCCGGCCCACGACATGAGGAGCCTGCTTCTATTATTTCTTCGGAGCACGATATCTCTTACGCGTCCGTATATTCGCGTCGCTCCTTGAGAGTTTCATCTCGATCTCACGCCACCGACCGTCACGCGCTTTGTTAGACGGTCTATAACTGATCGTATACTGGTTTCTCAATTCTTCTACGATTCCACCGAAAGCACTGCTCAGTTCATAGCCTCCGGGAGTTGCGACATACCGCCCACCACTTTTAACGGCGAAATCCTTCAAGGCCGCGGTAGCGACCATCTGTTGGGCTTGGGGCGCGGTTTTGTCCATCATGTTGACGGTATAAATGGAGGCATTGGCGGCGAGTGCGGCGTCAAGTGCTTTAGCGAACGAAGCGCTGCTTTTCGTGTCGGCGCCGTCGGAGAGGATAACGATAGCGCGCCTCTTTTCGGGGCGGGAGGCGAGGTCTGTCGCCGCCATGACGACTGCATCGTTGAGGCTGGTTAAGCCTTTCGTCCCGAGGTCATAGACGACAGGGGATAAGTCGCGTCCCGGCGAATAGTCGCTGACCCGCGCGACATCATTATTGAAATTATAGACAGCGGTCACATCCTCACCGCGCAGACCCTCCAGAAATCGTATCGCGGCGGCGCGTGCCAGTGAAATCCGCCGTTCCATGCTGGAAGACGTATCGAGCAAGATTGCCGCCGCGAAGGGCGTCTCCTCAACAGAAAATGAACTGATCGTTTGCTCACGCCCGTCCTCGAAAACCTTGAAATCCGAACGTAGGAGTTTACGAATAAAACGGCCCTGACTATCCGTGACCGTGACGTTAAGGATGACGATGTCACTGTCGACACGAACCACATCGTCTTCGTCCTGAAAGCCGAAGACCGTGCAAGCAAGAAACAGGATAATCAGTAAAGAAAGAAGGGGGCGGTCTATGTCGCGAATGCGATTGTGTTCTTGAGTCTGGAAGAGTCTTGTGAACATGCTCAAGAGGATCATGTGCGTCCAAAAGATTTGATAACTTTGATTAGTTCGATCAGTTCGTTTGAGCGCTCGATGACCGTCGCGGAAACGACCAAGCGTGAGGTCTTTTTGACGCTCTCATTGAGTTGTTCGGCTAATTCAGCCAAGCGTGTGAGGGCCGCGGTAAGTTGCGCCGGAGGAGTTTCGGTTGAAGTCTGAGCATCGGAACCGCCGGCTTTGCCTCGAATCTTGCGTGCGAGTTTCTCCATCCGCTCAAGGCGTTTCAGGTCTTCACGGCTGAAGCTCTTTCGCTGGTCATAACTTTTGAGGAGGTCCGCCCCGATCTCCTCGATCTCAACGGCTCGCTCAACCATCTCCCGGTGAGATTCTTCTTCGTGTTTGACTGCGGCACGGTAACGCAATTCCTCGCCCGGGTTACCCATGTTTTGCTGGTTGCGGGAGTTGCCGGATGCGTCGAGAGCGTCATCACGGCTAATCTGGGCTTGTGAAGTCTCCGGGGAAATAAATAATAAGAATATGAAAAGGACGATTTTCAATCCAAACCCTCCTTTCGACTGAAATTCGTGAACCGCACTAAGCAAAGCCGAAACCGAGAAGTAATCTTGAGACGAAAGATTCATCTGAATACGTTGTCCAGCCTAATCTAAAATTTAAGACCTTCATTTGAAGGTAGAACTTTAACAAAGTGGGCGGGCCGACATCTAAAGAAGTACGTTAGATCACGGCACGTTTACGGGATTGTCCGGCGTATTAATAAATTCATCCTCACCGGACTTCCTTTTCGGTCTCTGTGTTTGCACGCTCCTCGTCACAGTGGTTGACGCGGGCAATCTCTCCAGAGGTCTCCTTGCGCCCGGTAGCGTCCGGTAGGCAATCTCGCTCTGCCTTGAGTTTGAGCGGAGAGAAACAATGCGAGAATCACTCCATTCGTCCGATAGAATTTTGAGTGAGTAGGAACCTTTTTCCCCAGAGGCTAAGTCCGGTGGGTTGGTACTTACCGAACGCCTCACTTTACTGCCGTCAGAACGACGTTGTAATTCCAGTTCGACAAATACCTCTTTGAGCCGCGTCCCGGAAACATTCTCCACGGTTCCTCCGATGACGGCATAAGGTTTTCTCAACATCGCTTCGTCGGCATAGATTAAAGCTTCAGGACTTTGGAAAGCAGGTCTTTCTTTTGCGGTAGCTGGCTTATCTGATTTCGAAGAATGAGATGACCCGCAACCGAAAAAAAAGGACGAAACCATGATCGCAAGAATCAATCGAACGGAAAGTTTGTTTACAGCCGATCCGGCGGCGAAGCTCCGATAGATACCCATGGTTGATTTATAGTTCAGCAGTTCAACGAAAACCTTAACGATTGGGGCTTACAGCATTTTCGAGTCGAGTGTTCAGGGAACGGCATAACCACAATGCTGAAACCAGCCACGAATGTCTTGCAAGGTTACTTTGGCAAAGGCACGCTGCAAGGCGTTCCGCAGTTTGCGCGGCGTCTCAGCTTTGACCCGCCGCAACTCCGCTTTGACTTTGGAGATGCACTCCTCCTTCGGGTTGAAGTCGGGCGAGTAAGCGGGCAACGGCTCCACCCGCGCCCCGGCTCCCTC
>JBGTBQ010000219.1:0-5810 GCA_041749275.1 Pyrinomonadaceae bacterium
GCGGGCGCACGTCGCGCGCCCGCCTGTTTGACCCACGCGGGCAGGCCCTCCGCGCCCGCCGACGATTTTGACTGTGCGCGTGCCGGGGCGTTGAAGACGAGCGCGAAGGCCACGCCCGCCATCAACGCCAACACCCGCGCCCGTCGCTGTGTGTTGCTCAACATACTACCTCTTACCCTTTCATCAGGCGCTTACGTCACCGGGCCGATTTCGTGATCGCGCTCTTCTCAATCTCCACCGCGTAGACGTGCGTCACACCGTGCATGTTCGAGCGGAATGACGAGAATGTACGAGAACGCATCTTTGAACGTCTCCTTCATTTGCTGTCGGACAGACCGGCGCCACGCGCCCGGACTTCCGCGCGAGGCAAATGCGGAAGCGGCGCGGGCGGTTCTGACCTGCAAGTTCCGCACTTATCTATTTGTGACCGTGACCCGCGGGGGAGTGGCGTAGTCGTTCCACAGACGATCCAATTCAACCTTGTCGGGCGCTCCGTCCGCGACGACGAAGCGATAACGGGAGATGAACGGTTGGCCCGGCTTGATCTCGAACTTGCCCAACTGCGAAGGCGCCCAGTTGAAGAACGGGTCGTCGGGGTTGAGCCGCATCGGTTGCGGCGCGCGCAGGTTTGCGGGGTGGTCGAAGGTGGCGATGCCGACCGTGTGGCCGCCCACGGGGCCGCCGATGTGACACCAGCGCCCGCGCGTGGCGTTGCCGTTCGCGCGGTCTTTGCCTTCGCTCGTCAGAAAAAAGACCTTGCTCTTCTCCTTCCACTCGCGGTGGCCGCGCACGCCGACGCCGCCGTAACGATACTCGTCCAACACCAATGGCGCGGAGGTGGCCGTCGTCTGCGTGGAGACGAGATCGAAGACAACGTAAGGCCGCGGCCCGTCGCCGACGCGGTAGACCGTCACCTCCCACTCCTCTTCGAGCGCCACCTTCTCCGGCGTCGCCTTCACGTCCACGTAACGCTGGCGCGAGGTGAAACCGCCGTGCACAGAGCCGTACCACGTCCGTCCGACGCCGACAAAATCCACGCGGCCCGTGCCGTCGCCGACGTTCCAGAAGTCGGGGTGTCGTCCTTCAAATTCGGTCTTCGTCCACGCGGCCCAGATGCCGTGGTGGTGATAATGGTCGGACGGGTAATCATCCGACACCAGCCTGCCCGAAGGCGTGTAGATGGGATGGATGTAACCGGCGCGCACGAAGACGGATTTTACGCCGTCGGGCAACTCCGGCTTGGTCTGAAACCCGATGACCTCGCGTCCGGCAGACTTGACGACGAGCCGTTTGCCTTCATCCGCGACCTCGACGCCCCGCGACGACGCGGCGACATCTCGCGGAGTTCGCAACTCAACTACGCGATACTTCTTCGACGCGCCCGCCTTCAACTCCGGCAGCACGAAGACGGCCTGACGTTTCGCATCCACCTGCACGGGCAGCACGCGGCCCGCTTCGTCGCGCAAACCGTAAGACTTCGCCGCCAGCTCTTTCGGCAACTCGAAGGAGACGATTGTCTCGCGCCGGTCGTGCGCGCCGGCGGCGACATTGACGTAAAAGTTTTTCCGCGCCGCGCCGGTCTCGAAAGGATGAAGCGACAGCGCGAGGCAGACGATGGCACAAATCGTGATGAGTGTTCTCGTCATTAGAATAGAAGTGTATGCGTTAAGCAGGTCAGAACCGCCTGCGGTAGCGGGCGGGTCGGGCATTCTTGACATCGCAAGCTGCGGTAGCAGGCGCGTCACACCCGCCCGCTACCGCAGGCGGTTCTGACCTGTCTTCCGCTTACCGCTGGATGCGCGCCGAGCCGCCTTTGGCGAAGGCCCGCACGTGATCGGCGGTCGCCATCGTGGTGTCGCCGGGGAAGGTGGTCAGCAGCGCGCCGTGCGCCCAGCCGAGTTTCAACGACTCCTCCGCCGACTCGCCCGTGAGCAACCCGTAGATGAAGCCGGAGGCGAACCCGTCGCCGCCGCCGACGCGGTCGAGCACGTCGAGTTCAGCGGTCGGGGCCGTGTAGGTCTCGCCGTTGACCCACGCCACCGCGCTCCAACTGTGCCGGTTCGTCGTGTGTACCTCGCGCAACGTCGTCGCCACGATCTTGACCTGCGGGTGACGTTCGATGACCTCTTCGATCATCAGGAAGAACGTGCTCGGGTCGAGCTTCGACTTGGCGGCGACTTCGGGGCCGCGAATCCCCAAGCCCTTCTGCAAGTCCTCTTCGTTGCCGACGAGCACGTCCACGTTCTCGACGATGCGCTTGACGGTCGCCAGCGACTGCTCGTAGCCGCCGCCGATCTTCCACAGCTTCTCGCGGAAATTCAGGTCGTAAGAGACGACCGCGCCCGCCGCCTTCGCCGCCTTCATCGCCTCGATGATGACTTCGGCGGTCGTCTCCGAGAGCGCGGCGAAGATGCCGCCCGTGTGAAACCAGCGCACGCCGCCCGCGAAAATCTTGCCCCAGTCGAAGTCGCCCGGCTTCAGCCGCGCCGCCGCCTCGTTCGAGCGGTTGTAGAAGACGACCGGCGCACGCACGCCCAAACCACGGTCGCTGTAGACGGTCGCCAAATTCGGCCCCGTCACGCCGTCGTGCTCGAACCACTTGTAGAAGGGCTTGACGCCCATCGCCCGCACACGCTCCGCGATCAACTCGCCAATCGGGTAGTTGACCATCGCCGTGGCGATGCCGGTGTTCAGGCGGAAGCAGTCGGCGAGATTGGCGGCGCAGTTGAACTCGCCGCCGCTGACGTGAATCTGGCACTCGGTCGCCTTGCGGAAAGGGACGATGCCGGGGTCGAGCCGATGCACCAGCGCGCCTAAAGAAAGAAAGTCGAGCGCGCCGTCTTCACGGATATTGAGACCGTATTTCATTCCTGTTCTCCCTTTTCGTTGAGAGCGATGCGCGGTGCGATTTACCCATCGTTCGTTTAGAGGCGGGCAATGCCCGCCGTCTCAACCTGCGACGTAACTTGTGACGGCGGGCATTGCCCGCCTCTCAGAGCGTGTCTAAAAAGCCCCGTGAGGGGCGAAATGTGTGTCGCCCGCGCCGCTCTCCCCTTGTTCTTTCAAGCCCCGGAGGGGCGGCAGCGCCTAACATGTCGCTCCTCACGGAGCTTCAGCGACCTCATGTCACGCGACGGGCTATAAACATTCCGCTCCTCACGGAGCTTCGGCACATGGCTTTTTGGACACGCTCTAAACGGTCAACTCAAACGCGATTCGCTCCCAAAGCTGCTTGCTGCTCATTGTCCCTTACGTCAGTCGAATCAGCTCCGCGATCTTGACGGGCCGTTTCTTCTCGACGCTCGTGCGGGCGGCGATGCCGGTCAGGCAGGACATCGCCCCGGCGCGTGAGTCGGGGAGCTTCATGTAATCGGGGACGCTCGTCTGACGGAAGATGAGGTCGCGCAAACGGTTGTCGCCGCCGCCATGCCCGCCCTCCGCGCGCGGGATGTCTATCTTCTCGCTCTTGCCGAAGCTCTTAATGAGGTGTATCTCCGTCTCCTCCGCCGTCTCCCATGGCTGGCGCTCGTAGTCGCGCACTTCGAGGCGGCCCTTCTCGCCGTCGAAGGTCAGACGATAACCTTCAATCGGCAAGTAAGCGTTGAGGGAGTAGTTCATCGTCACGTTGTTCGAGTATTTCACCAGCGCCGACATCGTGTCGTAGATGTCCACGTCCTCGCGGAAGACGCAGCCGTCGCGGTGATAGTTGTCCACGTCCTCGCACTCGGCGTAGAGCTTCATCAGTTGCGGCGCTTTCGTCATGTCGAAATAGAAGGGGCACTTCGCCTTGTGCGGACAGGGACGACAGTGCGTGTGGCGGAAGTCGTTCGCCTTGCCGTAGACGTTGAGGTCGCCGTGGGCCGTGACTTCGACGGGGTCTGCGCCAAGCCACCAGTTGATGAGGTCGAAGTGGTGCGTCGCCTTGTGGACCCAGAGGCTCCCGCCCTTCGACTTGAGGCGGTGCCAGCGGCGGAAGTAGTCAGCGCCGTGGCGCACGTCGAGAAACCAACTGAAATCCACGGAGGTGACGTTGCCTATCTCGCCGGAGAGCAGAATCTCTTTGATCTTCTGGTGCTTCGGCGCGTAGCGATAGTTGAAGGTGACGACAATCTTCCGCTTCGCGCGTTTCTCGGCGTCGAGCACGGCCTGACACTGCTGCTCGTTAATCACCATCGGCTTCTCGGTGATGACATCGGCGCCGCGTTCGAGACCCTTGACGATGTACTCCTGATGATGGGCGTCCACGGTCGTGACCATCAAGAGATCAGGCTTGGCCTTGTCCATCATCTCGTTGAAGTTTGTAAACGTGGGGCAGTTCGCGCCGATCATCTCCTTCGCCACGGCCACGCGCTTGTGGTTGGGGTCGCACAGGCCGACGAACTCCAGCACGTCGCCGTAGCGTTCCAACAAAGGCCGGCCCCACATCCCGATGCCGCGAACTCCGGTGCCGACGATGGCGTAGCGTCGCTTGGCCGTTACGGACGAAGCCAGCGACGTGTTCGACGTGACGAGAGTCGCCGCGGCGGCGGCTCCCGCGACCTTGACGAAATCACGACGGGTGACGGCAGTCGAATCAGTTGCATCAGACATTTTCGTTAACCTCTTAGATTTTTGGAATCTCGACACGAGCCTTTTTATCGGCTGACTGGTTTGCGGCGAGGACGGTCACCGCCGACTGCATCGCCTTGGCGGGGCCGCAACGGACGGGCTGGCCTGTCCTGATGGCGGCGCAGAAGCCGGCGATCTCGTCGCGGTAGGAAAGCCCCCGGTCGGTGGTCTGCGTCTGCGTTGAAGCATTCCCCGCGCGTCCGCCCTGATCGGAGGTCGGACGCGTGGCCGACGCTTCGGCCACGGGGTTCGAGGTCTGTGGCGAAGTCTCGACTTTGGTGGCCTGAACGGGCGCGTTCTCTCCGCCTTCGTTAAATAAGTAGGCTTCCGTTTCGCGCTTCAGGATGAGCGTGCCCTTTGTGCCGAGGAACATCTCGTAAGCCTCCTCGAAGCCATTCGACTCGATGGAGGAGAAGGTGACGGTGCGCCCGCCCGGATACTCGAAGGTCGAATAAACATGGTCGAAGACCTCTCGGTCTTTGAAGCGGTTGATGCCGCCCGTGGTGTAGACGGCCTCCGGCATCGAGTCGAAGTACCAGTTCGTCACGTTGAGCATGTGGCTGCCCAGTTCGGCCACCAGCCCTTCGGAATACTGTTTGTAGACGCGCCAGTTCAGGAGGTGATCCCAGTCCGGGTAGCCCCACTTCGATGGATTGTAGTCGGGTGTGGGCGGCTCCTGTTTACGGCGCCAGTTGTTGCCGCGATGCCAGACGAGCCGCGCGTGATAGATGTCTCCAAGCGCGCCCGGCTTGATGATGTTCTCGTAGGTGGCGTTGTAAATCGGGTTGTAGTTGCGTTGATAGCCGATCTCCAGCACACGGTTGTTTCGTTGCGCCGCTTCCAGCATCCGACGGCAGTCCGGCTCGGTCTTCGCCATCATCTTCTCGGAGAGAACGTGCTTCCCGGCCTCAAGACAGCCCAGCACGATGTCGGCGTGCGCCCACAAAGGCGTCGCGTTGATGACGGCCTCGATGTCCTCCTTCTCCAACATCTCGCGCCACTCTTCGTATTGCTTCGGCTCAGGCCACCCGGCCTTGACCAGCGCCGCCGCGACCTTCTGCCGGTTCCGCGGGTTGATGTCGCAAATCGCCTTGATGTCAATAAACTCCTTCTGACAGCGCGACACCAACTCCGTGCCCATGCCGCCGACGCCGACGACGCCGGCCTTCACGGGGCCGCCGCTCGCGGGGCCGCGCACCGCC
>JBGTBQ010000220.1:0-1873 GCA_041749275.1 Pyrinomonadaceae bacterium
GCATCGCGTCCACGCCGCGCTCATGGGCTTCGAGCGCGGCGGGCGCGGGGCGGTGCGCGGTGGGCCGGCGCAGGTAGGCGAAGGCCCAGACGCTGAACAACACGACCACGAGCGCGGAGAAGAAGGCCAGCGCCGAGAGGCGCGGGCGTCGCAGACGCTCCATCGTCATGAGGGCGCTCGACAGGAGGATGTTCGGATGTGTGGCGAGCCGGCGCGTCCGCGCCGTATCGGAGTCCGACAAACGCCCGCGCGCGCGTTCGAGGTCGGCGCTCATCTCTTCGGCGGTCTGGTAGCGCTCCTCCGGCTTTTTCGAGAGCGCCTTGAGCACGATGCGGTCGAGTTCGGTGCTCACACGCGGGTTGATCTTCGAGGGCGGCGGCGGGTCTACGTGTAACACCTGCGCCGCGATTTCGATGAGGTTCGCGCCCGAAAAGGCGGGCCGGCCCGCGATGCATTCGTACAACAGCGCGCCGAGCGTGAAGAGATCGCTCCTGCCGTCTAACTTTCCGCCGCGCGCCTGTTCGGGCGAGAGGTAGAGCGGCGTGCCGATAATCACATCGCTGCGCGTCTGCATCGTCGCGGACGACTGTGCATCGGGGTCGCGCTCCTCGTCGAACTGCTTCGCCAGCCCGAAGTCGAGCACCTTGACCTCGCCCTCTTCGTTGATAAGGACGTTCGAGGGTTTGATGTCGCGGTGGACGACGCCGCGACGGTGCGCCGCCGCGAGCGCCGCCGCTACATCCACGATGATCTCGACCGCGCGCGCGAGGCTGATCCCATCACCCATCAGCAATTCGCCGAGCGTCCGCCCCGTGACCAATTCCATCACGATGTAGGGCTGCCCCGCTTCGGTCTCGCCATAGTCGTAGACGGCGGCGATGTTCCGGTGCGTGATCGAGGAGACGGCGCGGGCCTCACGCAGGAAACGCGCACGGTAGTTCTTCTCCTCCGTCCCGGTGAGCGGGAACTTGATCGCGACGCGGCGGCCCAGCCGCACGTCTTCCGCGACATAGACCACACCCATCCCGCCCTCGGCGATGAGGCCGAGGATGCGGTAGTGCGAGATGGTCTGCCCAATCATGTCTTAAAAAACGGCGTGCGCGCGAAAGTGGATAAAGAGAATCTTAGGCAACGTGAAGCCGGTCGGAATCGGCCCGACGTGTGAACGAAACACGCAACGTATTCTGCTCTAAAGCCGCGTCCTTGACAAGATACGGATGTTCCCGCGCGAGGGCGCGCGCGCCGGGCCGGGCGGAGAAATAACCGCTTGCGCTCCGGAGAAAATCCTTGCATACTTCGGCGCGTTGGGTTCCTGCTCTCGCGCGTCAGTGTTGCACGCGCCTGCCCGTGACAGTTTCGGCGACGGTGTTCGGCTGCGAGGAGAGTGAGGTTGGTGATTGACTGGTTAGAAGCCGCTCTCGCTAGACGTTAGAGCACCGGGCACTTTGGTCGCCGCCGCTCTCCGTTGCAAAGGTTGTGGGGCACGTCTCCCCCGTCTCCACGCATCCCGCGCCGGAAGCAGCCCGCCCGCGCTTCTTCCCCTTCCAGCAAAGGAAAGTAAACAGATGAGCATGAGACTTTACGTCGGAAACCTCAATTTCCGCACGACGGGCGAGGAACTGCGCGAGTTGTTCTCGCAGGCGGGCGAGGTCGCGTCGGCCTCGGTCGTCGAGGATCGTGATACGGGCCGCTCGCGCGGCTTCGGCTTTGTCGAGATGACTACAGCCGAGGGCGCGGCGGCGGCTATCGAGCAGTTCAATGGCACGGAGTTCAACGGGCGCAACATCACGGTCAACGAGGCCCGCCCGCGCACCGACCGCGGCGGCGGCGGCGGCTACGGCGGCGGGCGTGACCACGACCGTGGCGGCTATGG
>JBGTBQ010000221.1:0-5769 GCA_041749275.1 Pyrinomonadaceae bacterium
TTAGAGCCTTACGAGAAGCTGGTTACTATCGAGGTGCTCGGCCAACGAGTCGAGGTGCCGGAGCGCAATCGCCTCCTGCGCTGCTTCCAGTATCTTTCGCTCAACACGATCTCCTACGGCGACTTCTGCTGGAATGGCGACTGCACCAACTGCCAGTTCTGGTATCACGAAACAGGACAGAGCGAGGCGCAGGATAAGACGGCCCTCTCCTGCCGCTTCGATGTGCGCGAAGGACTCGTCATCACGCGCCTCAGCCCGCACGTCGAGATCGAAGGAATCAATAAATAAAGTCGCCGCGCCTTTCGCGCAGTCACCGGGAGAAAATGGCTAAACGAGAACAGACGAAAACAATCGCGCGGGAGCCGGCGAACTTTGAGACGCAACTCGTGTCGCTCGAAAGAATCGTGCGCGAGCTTGAGCGCGGCGACCTGCCGCTCGAACGCAGTCTGGAGCTGTTCGAGCAGGGAGTGAAACTTTCCCGCGAGTGCCAAGAGCGTTTGAACGAAGCCGAGCGGCGCATCGAGGTGCTCTTGCGTGATGGTGAGGGACGCACAGTCGCCGTCCCCTTTGAAACAGATGAGTTCGGCGCGGGCGCGGACGACGCCGAGGCGGAAGAGGATGAAAGCGTCTTCTGACGCGCGCGCCGCCGAGGCGGCCCCGGACGAGGTGCGCGAATATGCCGCGCGCGTCGGCTCGCTCGTCGAGTCGGAGCTTGAACGGCTCGTGCCCGCCGAGACGATTGGCCCCGCCACAGTCCACGCCGCCATCCGCTGGAGCCTCTTCGCCCCGGCCAAACGCTTCCGTCCCTTCCTCCTCTTCGCCACGGGCGAAACCCTCGGCGCCCGCGCCGAAACGCTCCTCCGCGCGGCCTGCGCCTTCGAGATGATCCACACCTACTCGCTCGTCCACGACGACCTGCCGGCGATGGACGACGACGACCTGCGACGCGGTCGCCCCACCTGCCACGTTAAATTCGGCGAGGCGACGGCCATCCTCGCGGGCGATGCGCTGCAAGCCCTCGCCTTCCAAACCATCGCCGAAGACGCCACGCTCGACCCGACGCTGCGCGTCCGCCTCATCGCGGAACTGGCGCGCGCCGCCGGCACGCCCGAAGGCATGGTCGCGGGTCAGGCGCACGACCTCGCCGCCGAATCGAGAGACGACGTGGACGCGGAAGAACTGGAGTTAATCCACCGGCGCAAGACCGGCGCGCTCATCCAATCGGCGGCGCGCGCGGGCGCGCTCGTCGCGGGGGCTTCAGAGTTAGAACTCGCAGCCGTGACGCGCTACGCGCTCGACCTCGGTCTGCTCTTCCAGATCACGGACGACATCCTCGACGTGACGGCCTCGGCGGCAGACCTCGGCAAGACGCCCGGCAAGGACGCGCGTTCACAAAAAGCAACCTACCCCGCGCTCTATGGCCTCGACGCGGCGCAAGCACGCGCGCGGCATGTTTATGGAGAAGCCTGCGCGGCGCTCGACCGTCTCAAGCGCGACACCTCGCTCCTGCGCGGCATCGCCCGCCACATCCTCGAACGGCGCGCGTGAAGGCGCTTTCTCGTTGTTTCATCGGACACGTTGCCGAACGCCTGTGTTAAACGGCATACGGTTGATGATGAACTTCCGACGCGGAAACAAGGTATTGCAGAATCTGCGAGACGGAGATTCCTCAAGCGCGGCTTCAGGTCATCCCGGACACCCTTGTCTGTGTCAATTGTAGCGAGACCATGGGTGGGGAGTTTGAGTTGGAAGTCACCATTAGTGGCACGGGCAAGGCCGGCAGCCTGAAGAAAACCGGTGAAGCGGTGGATGCCAGAAGGAAACGTAAGCCGCTGCGATAAGATGCGCCAGTTGTTAGATGATGGCGACGTTCGCATGAAGCAGGTTGCGGGCAATCTTTTCCAGTTGCTGATCGCGTCTGGGCGCTTTCAGGAGTGTTCTGGTTAGCCCGCCGCCTCGATAGCAACCCTTTCAAGCTGGTGTGGCGCGTCGAATGTTGAAGGCTGCTCGCTCGGCGCAGGGTAGGCCGGGCGTCAGGCATCGCCTTTGGTGGATCTGAAGGTGGGTTGATTCTCTTTGGCAATCCTGATGAGGAAGCGAAGCGCTTCATTTACTGACTCCGCGTCCGGGAACGCTTCCGCTACGTCAGGCTCTAACCTGATCACATCGTCAAACCTTTTGCGACCGGGGCCGAGCTTTCTCACACGCAGGCTCCGAAGATCGTATTCAGGCCGCAGCTCATCCTCTAATTCCGATTCAACTTTCTTCATAAACATTCCGTTCCGTCGGCGTAATCTCTCTTGAGCTAATCAAGCGAATGGCATCGCCTCTTTCCGTGTACGACACCAGCAACAAGCGACCCTGCGCTGACTCACCGATGATAATATAGCGATGTTCATCAGAGGAATGGTCAGGGTCATGGAAATCAACGTAGAGCGGATCATCGAAGACAGTCTTCGCTTCTTTAAAGGAGACTCCGTGCTTCTCAAGATTGGCGCCTGCCTTTCCTTCATCCCACTCAAAATTCATGAAGGCAGTATAGCATTGCGTTTTTAGACTGTGAGGATGCGAGAGCGAGCGCCGGCTCTCCTGCAATCGAGGATTGGTGAAATGAAATAGGCGGGTGGCGAGGAAGCATCCTCTCGCCACCCGCCTTGCGACTTTTCACACGCGCTTCCTCGTGTCAGTTGAGTTTCGGGAAGACCATCAGGTGTGGGACGAACTCGTCAACGACCTTCCACGCGCCCTGCACCTCGCCCGTCTCGAAGCGCAGATCCGCCCCTTTGCCGACCGCCGCGAACTGTTCGGGCGCGGCGGCTCGCACCTGCCGGATGACCTGCTCGACCGTGAGCGGCGGGAACTCGACGCCATGATCGAGCGTGTCGAGGTAGTGGCTGCGGAGCAGCTTCGAGAGCTTCGCGCGGCAGAGGTCGGAGGAGCCGAACACGTCGCCCCCGGCAAAGCCCCCGCGCACGAAGGCGAAGTAACCGACCTGCCGCGGCTGGTGCGGGATTTTCTCTTCGAGCCGGCGGCTGTCGTCTTCGCCCACGCTCGATTCGTACACGTCGCTCATCGCCATCGTCGGACTCGCGGCCATCGGCATCCGCGACATCTTGGCCCGGATGTCGCCCCACACGCCGGCCTGATCGGAGCTGTGCGTGCCGGTCTGGCGCAGGCTCTCGGTAACGGAGTTGTGCTTGCGGATGCGAAGGCTGGCGTAAGAAAGGTTCTGGCTCGTCGAGAATTCGGCGGACGAGTAGCGCCAGCGCCCCTGCTCGACGCAGGTGACGGGGATTGGAACGGTCGAGTGCGCGGGGATGACAATCGTCGTGTTGACGATGCGGTTCTGCTTGGCCCCGACCAACTCCTCTCCATCGAGGATAATCACGTCGCGCTCCGACCGGTTTGAGACTTGCAGGAAGGGAACGCTCCCCTGCTCGGAAACCTCCGTCACCTCCGCGAGGTTCAACCGCAGCGCCTCTTCGAGATCGAGGAAAGGCGAGTGCCGCTCTTCCCTCTGAAAGACGGGCGTGACCTTGAGTTGTCCGAACTCCACGGCGTCACCCATGTACAGGCTCTCTATGAATTCGTTCAGGATTTGCATAGCGACCTCCTTCATGCCGCAACCCCGCGCTCCCAAAGTGAAAGCGCGTTTCAATCGAATGAAATGTCTAAATGATTAGGCGTTGCCGGATGGAGAGTGTCTGCACGCCGTCCTCATCGGCCCACCGTCGAGCGAGGTATCGCTAGGATAGCAAGAGAGAGAGAAAGGGGAAAGTAAGGAAGAGATTTGGACTTCGCTTGCCCTCTGTTTGCATTCGTCTTTTATTGACCGAGCATGACGACTTCGCCGTCAACGACGCGGGCGAGATACACGCCGTCGCGCATCGCCCACGCGACGCGATGGCCCGCGCGGGCGAGTTCGGCCCATGCGCTCTTCTTTTTCGGGTTCTGTTCAATGAGGGTCGCGCCGCCGGGAAGCTCCACGTAGCGCAGACCGGAGCGCGGGAAATGGCGAACGCCCCGGCCCCCCGCGAAAAGTTTTTCAAACGCCACGAGGATGACGCCGGCTTCAGGTGCGCCGCGTCCCGCTGCGTGTCGTGCGCTCTCAGGCATTCGTCACGGAGGAAGCCGTTGATGGCTGACCGCCGTCGCCGTCGTTGCCGGAAAGCATGCCGCGGACGAGGTCGAGCAGGTCTTGGGCGCGGAATGGTTTTGAGATATAGGAGTCGAACCCGGCGGCGAGCGCGCGCTGGCGATCCTGATCGGCGGCAAAGGCCGTCACGGCGACGCAGGGAATCGCTTTGACGCGCTCGTCTTCGCGCAACTCCTTGAGGAAGCCCCAGCCGTCGAGCATCGGCATCGAGAGGTCAATCAACGCAAGGTCGGGCGCCTCGGCGCGCGCCATGTCCAAAGCCTCTCGCCCGTTGCGCGCTTCGAGGATCGTGTAGCCGTCCGCGGTCAGCATCAAACGCAACAACTCGCGGTTGTCGTCATAGTCGTCGGCGATGAGTATGCTAGCAGGCATTTCTGGTCGGGTGGTCTCCTGCGCGGAGAACATTGTTCGTTTCACCTGTCGGCGAGCTTCGAGGCGCTCGTCGGTGGCAGAAAGCAAAACGTTTCGTTCGAGTCAACCGGGGGGCTGTCTGTGCGCCGTTATAGCGCGAGCGGATGAACTGAGTCAAACGGGAAAGGAGGCGGGAGTTATTCAGATTTGAGGTTTCAAAATTCAAATTGAACTTCGAGCAGCAAAAGAGGCATCGCTTGACCTGTCTCTGGCTCCTGCCTCCTGTCTCCTCTTCTTCCTGCCAACTGTTTTCTTGACACTCTTCGGCTCGCTTGTCCATAATCCGCATGGCTGGTTCTTCCGCGCGGAGGGCGGCCAGCCGCCCGTCATGGAAATTTAGAGAGCCGCGGGAGTTCCCCCCTTTCGCGCCGGCCTCCAGAATGCTCCAGCCCTGAAGCACTTTCACGCCTAAAACGGAGGAAACGAAAAGGTGTCCAGCGGAGACTTGGAAAAGAGCTTGCGCGACGACATAGAGAACAACTTGGGCAGCCGCCTGAGTGAACTGCAAGAAGAGATCGCGCGCTTGCAGAGCCAATTCAATGAGGCGTTCACGCGCCTTCAGGAGCGCGTCGAGGCGACCACTCAGTCGGACCCTTCTATCGCCGTCGCGATCTCGGAACATCTGCGCCAAGCGCGCAACGAGGGCGTCGAGACCGCGAACGAAGGCTCGGCGCGGGCGCGCGCGTCCTCGGACGTGGCGATCATCAAGGCCGCGATTGACGACCTCGGCGAAAAACGCACACAGGCTGAAATTTTGGACGTACTCGTCAACAGCGTCGCCAGTTTCGCCCCGCGCGTCGCCTTCTTCGTCGTGCGGAACGAGCGCGCGACCGGATGGCGCGCCCGCGGACTCGAAGGCACGGTGGGCGACGACGCGGTGCGCGAAATCTCGGTGTCGCTCTCGGCGGACACGCTCCTCGGCAAGGTCGCGGGGTCGCGCTCGACATGGAGCGGCAGCCCCGGCACGCACGCCGAGGACAACGTCATCTACGGTCGCTTCGGTGACGACCCGCCGCATCGCATCGTCGCCGTCCCGCTCGTGGCGCGCGACAAGTCGGTCGCCGTGCTCTACGCCGACAGCGCCGGTCAGGACGCCGAGGCGATCAACCTCGAAGCCATCGAGGCAATCGTGCGGGCCGCCGGGATGGCTGTCGAACTGCTTGCCGCGAGGCGTCACGCGCACGCGGAGCCGAAAGCCGCCG
>JBGTBQ010000222.1:0-12511 GCA_041749275.1 Pyrinomonadaceae bacterium
GGTCGCCCTCGCCCTGTTCGATCCAATGCAGGTCGGTGCGCGGCGCGAGCAACTCCGCGAACGTGGCGCGGCCCGACGCGGGCGAGTAAGCGATGACGCACTCACCGACGATGTCCGCGGCGACCTTGAACACATCGCGGACGAAGGCAGCGGCGAGCGACGCGGCCTCCGTGGGCGTGAGCGGCGGCACGAGGCGCGTCTTCACCGCGCCGGCGCGCGGGGCTTTAGCCATGATGATGACGACAGGCGCGGACATAAGAATGCGCGGGACGCGGGGTTCACCATTGCCGCCAGATTGCGTATCGGGCGAGGGTAGTGGCTCAATAGCGGGAGATGTCAGAACCGCCTGCGGTAGCGGGCGGGCTTACTGTCACAGGAAATCCGCCCGCTACCGCAGGCGGTTCTGACCTGTCACCTCCCCGCATTGAGCCACTACCTCAAATTCTTCTCCGTGTCCTCTGTGAATTCTCCGTATCCTCTGTGTTAACTTGCCACGAACCGCACACACACAAGCCGAGGATGCGGCACTCAATCCCGAATGGAGTATGTCACGGCGATGAGCTACTACGAAGAAGACGACCTGCAACGTTTCGGCGAGGTCGGGAAGCACCGGCCCGACCTGTTCGAGAAATTCATGGCGTGGTATCTGGCGTGTCAGGAGGACGGGGCGCTCTCGCGGCGCGAGAAGGCTCTGATCGGATTGGCGGTCGCGCACGCGCTTCAGTGCCCGTACTGTATTGACGCCTTCTCGCAGTCCTGTCTCGAAGCCGGGTCGAACATGGAGCAGATGACCGAGGCGATTCACATGGCCTCGGCCCTGCGCGGCGGCGCTTCGCTCGTGCATGGCGTGCAGGCGCATAACTCCGTGGGCAAGGTCTCGATGTGATGTCTCAAACGCTGCCCGTCATCAATTCACCGGACACGCCGCCGCGCGTGTCCGCGAGCTTCGAGCAAAAACTCGCGGGGCACGGCGTCGAGCTTCGCGCCGCCGCCGTCGTTGAGACCTTGCAGGTCAACCTCGGCAAGCTCTGTAATCAGGCGTGCAAGCATTGCCACGTGGACGCCTCGCCCCGCCGCACGGAGATTATGACGCGCGAGACCGCACGCGAGGTCATCGAGACCGTGCGCCGCTTCCGCTTCCCCATCGTAGACATCACGGGCGGCGCGCCGGAACTCAACCCGTCGTTTCGCTACCTCGTCGCGGAGTCGCGGCGCGCGGGCGCGCACGTCATGGTCAGGCACAACTTGACCGTCATGTTCGAGCCGGAGCAAGAGGACTTGCCGGAGTTCTTCCGCGAGCATGGGGTGGAAGTGGTCTCGTCGCTCCCCTACTTTCTCGCGGAGCAGACGGACGCGCAGCGCGGCGGCGGCGTCTTCCAGAAATCAATCGAGGCGATGCAACGTTTGAACGCCATCGGCTACGGCGTCGGAGGGGACGGCCTCAAGCTCAATCTCGTCTACAACCCGGTGGGCGCGTTCCTGCCGCCGCCGCAAGGCTCGATTGAGGCGGACTTCAAGCGCGAGTTGCGGCAGCGTTACGGCGTCACGTTCGACCGTCTCTACACGATCACGAACATGCCCATCAAACGCTTTCTCGACTATCTGCGCCGTTCGGGGAACGAAGAGCGTTACATGCGTAAGCTCGTCGAAGCTTTCAACCCGGCGGCCATCGAGGGGCTGATGTGCCGCTCCCTCGTCAGCGTGGACTGGACGGGCCGTCTCTACGATTGCGACTTCAATCAGATGCTCGACCTCGGCGTCGCGCCGGAGTTGCCGCAATCAATCGCCGACTTCGACCCCGAAAAGTTCGCGCGACGGCGCATCATAACGGACGCACACTGCTTCGGCTGCACGGCGGGCGCGGGTTCGTCGTGCGGCGGCGCGGTCGTGAAATAAAAGGATGAGGGATGAAGGATGAGGGATGAAAGTAAGACAGCTCTTCTTCATCCCTCATCCTTCATCCTTCATCCCTCATCCCTCATCCCTCATCCCTCATCCTTCATCCTTGCTTTCAGCGGCTTTGCAAACGAACGGCCAAGTCGGTAAGCTTACGCCTTAAAGCTCCACATCATTCATTTTCAAGAGTTCAAGGAGGCGCTTCGAGCCGTGGCAGCCATCTATCCTTTCCGCGCCCTGCGTCCGCCCACCGATAAAGTGAGCGAGGTCGCCGCCGTCCCCTACGACGTGGTCAACACCGAGGAGGCGCGTCAACTTGCCGAAGGCAAACCTTTCAGCTTTCTCCACGTCTCGCGCCCGGAGATTGATCTGCCGGAGGGTCAAGACCTCTACGCCGACGAGACTTACGCGAAGGCGCAAGAGAACTTCCTCAATCTCATTCGTGACTGCCCGCTCGAAATCGAAGCGGAGCCGCGCCTCTATCTCTACCGCCTCGTGATGGGCGAACACACGCAGACGGGCGTCGCGGCCTGCGTCTCGGTGGACGAGTACGACGCGGGACTTATCCGCAAGCACGAGCGCACGCGCCCCGACAAAGAGGACGACCGCACGCGCCACATCCTGACCCTCCGCGCGCAGACCGGCCCCGTCTTTCTCACCTACCGCGCCGACCGCCGCATTGACGCGCTCGTCGAAGGCGAGACGAAGGGCGAGCCGCTCTACGACTTCACCGCGGAGGACGGCGTGCGTCACACCGTCTGGCGCGTTCCCAACGCGGAGCAACTGGTACGCTGTTTCAAAGAGGCGCCGCTCCTCTACATCGCCGACGGCCATCACCGCGCGGCGAGCGCCAGCCGCGCGCGCGCGCGCCTGCGTGAAGAGAACCCGAACCACACCGGCGATGAAGAGTACAATCGCTTCCTCGCCGTCATCTTCCCCGCCGACCAGATGCGGATCCTCCCCTACAACCGCGTCGTCAAAGATTTGCACGGTCTATCGGAAGCGGAGTTCCTGTCACAGGTCGGCGAGCGGTTCGACTTGACCGACGACGCCAACCCGCGCGGCCCCGGCAAGGCGGGCCACTGGCACCTGTACACGGGCGGCAAGTGGTACGGCCTGACGCTGAAAGAGGGCGCCGCGCCCGCGAGCGATGATCCGACGGCCTCGCCCGCGAGCGATGATCCGACGGCCTCGCTCGACGTGAGCGTCCTGCAAGACAACCTGCTCGTGCCCGTGCTCGGCGTCGAGGACGTGCGGACGGACAAGCGCATAGACTTCGTCGGCGGCATCCGCGGCGCCGACGAACTCGTCCGCCTCGTGGATGAAGGCAAAGCGGCGGTCGCCTTCGCGCTCTACCCGACTTCGATTGAAGACCTCATCCGGGTCTCGGACGCCAACGGCATCATGCCGCCCAAGTCCACCTGGTTCGAGCCGAAGCTGCGCGACGCGATTTTGATTCATACGATCTGAAAAAGATGTCAGATGTCGAATGTTAGATCGGTTTACACATCAGTGTGCGGACGGAGGTTTGGTCAGAACCGCCTGCGGTAGCGGGCGGTCTGTACCGTAGCGTAAGACCGCCCGCTACCGCAGGCGGTTCTGACCCGTACATCCAAGTGAGATGTCAGAAGAATCAAGAGCCATCGCGACTTAATCGTTTGGCAGAAGGCAATGGAATTGGTGGTAGCCATTTATCATATCTGACATCTGACATCTTTCTTATGGAGATCGAGACCGCACATCTGCTGCTCCGCAAATTCACGCCTGACGACTTCGAGGCGATGTACGCGCTCTGGACGGACGGCGAGGCGATGCGTTACGTGCAGCCCGACGGGTGGCCGCACACGCGGGAAGAGAGCCGGGGCATTCTGCGGCGCGCGATTGAGTTCTTCGAGCAGCACGGCTTCGGGCAGTGGGCCGTCATCTACAAAGAGACCGGGCGGATGATCGGCTATTGCGGGTTGAAGTTTTTGAACGACGTGCCGGAGGTCGAACTGCTCTATGGCGTCTCGAAAGAGTTTTGGAATCGCGGACTCGTCACCGAGGCGGCGCGCGCCTCTCTGCGCTACGGCTTCGAGGTGGCCGGGATGGAGAAAATAGTCGCCGTCGCGCTGCCGGAGAATGCGGGGTCGTGGCGCGTGATGGAGAAGTGCGGGATGCGGCGCGAAGGATTGTCGAGCCACAAGGGTTACGAGGTTGTGCGGTACACTATCTCGCGCGACGAGTTCGAGCCGGGCGACGCGCCTTATCTCTTTCGACCGCACACCGGAGACGCGCGCGAATCGAACGATGCCTGAGATCGAAACCGAACGGCTGCGGCTGCGGATGTTCTCGCCGGACGACGCGGGCGACTTTTATCGCATCGTGCGGGATGCGGAGTTTCGCAAGTATTTGCCGCCGCAATTCTCGCCGACGCCGGAGTCGGTGGCGGCGGCCATCCCGCGCATCCTCGCGCACTGGCGCGAGCGCGGCTACGGGCAGTGGGCGCTGTCGTTGAAAGAGAGCGGCGAATTTATCGGCTACTGCGGTCTGCGTTTCCTGCCCGACACGGAGGAGGTGGAAGTCCTCTACGGTATTGACGGGCCGCACTGGAACAAAGGTCTCGTGACGGAGGCGGCGCAGGCTGCTTTACGTTTCGGTTTCGAGCAGAGCGGACTCGAACGCATCATCGCGCTCGCGCACCCGGAGAACGTGGGGACGCGCCGCGTGATGGAAAAGGCTGGACTGCGTTACGAAAAGGATGCCGTCTACTTTGAAATGGTCTGCGCTTACTACGCGCTCGACCGCGAGGGCTACCGGCCCGACGATGCGCCGTATCTCCCGCGTTAGTGAAAATACTTTTCTGAGAGGCGCCGAAAATCATGCGCGTGTTAATCGCCGATAAGTTTGAACAGTCTGGCCGCGACGGCCTAGAGGCCGCGGGCTGCGACTATTCTTTCCAGCCGGATGTAAAGGATGAGACCTTAGTCGAGGCGATCCGTTCTTATCAGCCGGAGGTGCTGGTCGTGCGCGGGACGAAAGTGACCGAGGCCATGATGGACGCGGGCGCGTTGAAGCTCATCGTGCGCGCGGGCGCGGGCTACAACACGATTGACGTGGGCGCGGCCTCGCGGCGCGGCGTCTACGTCTCGAACTGCCCCGGCAAGAACGCCGTCGCCGTCGCCGAACTCGCGCTCGCGCACATCCTCGCGCTCGACCGGCGCATCGCCGACAACGTCATCGCGCTCCGCGAAGGGCGCTGGGACAAAAAAGAGTTCTCGAAAGCGCGCGGCCTCTACGGTCGCACGCTCGGCCTCATCGGCACGGGGCAGATCGGGCAGGAAGTCATCACACGCGCGCGCGCCTTCGGGATGCGCGTCATCGCTTGGAGCCGGAGCCTCTCGGAAGAGAAAGCCGTCGCGCTCGCCGTCGAGCGCATGGACTCGCCGGCGGACGTGGCGCGCGAGGCGGACATCGTCAGCGTGCATCTCGCGCTCAATGCGGAGACGCGCGGCTTGATTGACTCGGCCTTTTTCGGCGCGATGAAGGACGGCGCTTACTTCGTCAACACCGCGCGCGGCGAAGTGGTTGACCAAGCGGCGCTCATAAAAGCGATGCGCGACAAAAACATCCGCGCCGGTCTCGACGTGTTCGCCGCCGAGCCGACAAGCGCCACGGGCGAGTTTACCGATGAGGTCGCGCGCGAGCCGAACCTCTACGGGACGCACCACGTCGGCGCTTCGACCGATCAGGCGCAGGAGGCCATCGCCGCCGAGACCGTCCGCATCATCCGCACCTTCAAGGAGACGGGCAAGGTGCCGAACGTCGTCAACCTCGCCCGCCGCACCCCCGCCACGCACGCCCTGACGGTGCGCCACCGCGACCGCCCCGGCGTGCTCGCCTCCGTGCTCGACGCCATTCGCGCCGCCTCGATCAACGTGCAGGAGATGGAGAACATCATCTTTGAAGGCTCCGAAGCGGCGGTCGCCCGCATCAACCTCGAAGCCGCGCCGCCCACGGAGACGCTCGCACGGCTAAAGGCGGAGAACGCGGACATCATCGAACTGGATTTGCTGGAAATTAGACAATAGAATACCTAACAAAGCTTAGGAGGAATGTCTGTATGATGGATGTTAAGCAGGCTGCCAAATTGGCCTCTGAGTATTTTAGCGGGCTGTACGCGGATCAGGGTGTGTCGAATGTTCAGCTTGAGGAAGTTGAATTGACGGAGGATGGGAAATACTGGCTGATCACTCTTAGCTATCCTGTTCAATCAGAGGCCGGCGCTATTTTCTTAAGAAGGCAATATAAAATATTCAAAATCGATACAGAGACAGGTGAAGTATTGTCAATGAAAATCAGGAAAGTCGATTAGGCATGAACTATCTCGAAGACTTGTTATCTCGTTATCGAAATAAAGGGATCTTAGTTGATACCAACTTGTTGTTGGTTTATTTCGTAGGGATGTACGATCCTGACCGCATAAGTAGGTTCAATAGAACAGCAGCTTTTACCATTGAAGATTTTGAACTGTTATCCAGACTTCTCGCCTTTTTTAGTAAAGTAGTCACCACTCCAAACATCCTCACTGAAGTAAATAGCTTGTCGAATAAGTTTCCTGACGATTTAAAGCCAGCGTTTTACCCTGTATTCGCAAAACGTCTCACGGTTTTAGATGAACAGTATATCGCGAGCAACAAAGTATCTTCGCTTCATCACTTCAACAGATTTGGACTCACAGATTCAGGAATTATAAGTTTGGCTGTGGGAAGCTATCTTGTCCTGACCGACGACTTTAAGCTGTCGGGATATTTGCAAGGAATCAATGTTGATGTAATCAACTTTAACCATATCAGATCGGTTACCTGGAATATTTAGCGAGGACGAGTTTTTACTTTATGAAAACCGTACTCATCACCGGCGCGTCGGGCGGCATCGGCCATGTCTTCGCGCAAAAGCTCGCGGCGCGCGGCGAGAACGTGTTTCTGGTCGCGCGGTCGGGCGAAAAGCTCGCCGTCATCTGTAACGCCCTGATCGCGGAGCACAACGTTGACGCGCAATTCTTCGCGCTCGATTTGACGGAGCGGGACGCGCCCGCGCGACTGTTTGCGGAGACCGAGCGGCGCGGCCTCGAAGTCGAAACGCTGGTCAACAACGCGGGCTACGGGTCGGTCGGAGAGTTCTCGCTGTTAGACCTTGAGAACGAATTGCGGATGATTGACCTCAATGTCCGCTCGCTCGTCGAGTTGACGCATCACTATCTTGCGCCGATGCGCGAGCGGAAGCGCGGCGCGATCATCAATGTCGCTTCCACGGTCGCCTTCCAGCCCGTGCCGTTCATGGCCGTTTACGGCGCGACGAAGGCGTTCGTGCTCTCTTTCTCGGAGGCGCTCTGGGATGAGAATCGCGCGCACGGCGTCCGTGTGCTCGCGCTCTGTCCCGGCTCGACCGACACGAATTTCTTCGAGGCCGCCGGCACCGAGACGCCGCCCGCCGCTATCGTGCAGACGCCCGAAGAGGTCGTCGAGACGGGGTTGCGCGCGCTCGAACGTGGACAGAGCCATGTCATCTCCGGCTGGATGAATTTCCTGCTGGCCGAATCTAACCGCCTCGCCCCGCGCTCTGTCGCAACGCGCATCGCCGGGATGATTTTGAAGAAGCGTTATAAACCAGACGGTGGAGCAAAGTCTGGAGGCTGAAGTCAAGAGACGCGCTGAACCGACGAGCGCGTTTCTGATTCCAGACTTTCGATTTACTTTTTCAGGAGAGAACAATGACCGAGAGAATCTTTAACTTCAGCGCCGGCCCCGCCGTGCTGCCCGTGCCCGTGCTCGAAGAGGCGCGCGAGGAGTTGCTTTCATTGCCGGGCGTCGGGATGAGCGTGATGGAGATCAGCCACCGCTCGAAGACGTTCGACGAGATCATCGGCGGCGCCGAACAGGGATTGCGCGAACTGATGGGCATCCCCGAAAATTACCACGTCCTTTTTTTACAGGGCGGCGCGAGCCTTCAGTTCTCGATGATCCCGATGAATTTGCTGGCGGAAGGCGCGAGCGCCGACTACGTCGTCACGGGGAGTTGGGGCAAGAAGGCGGTCAAGGAGGCGAAGAAGGCGGGCGCCGTCTCGGTCGCCGCCGACATGGCCGACAGCCGCTACTCGCGCGTGCCCGATCAGGGCGAGCTAAAGCTTAATCCCGACGCGTCTTACGTCCACCTCACGTCGAACGAGACGATTGAGGGCATCGAGTTCAAGTCAGAGCCGTCGGTCGGCGACGTGCCGCTCATCTCCGACGCCTCGTCAAATATCTGCTCGCGCCCGATTGATGTCACGAAGTACGCGCTCATCTACGCGGGCGCGCAGAAGAACCTCGGCCCGTCGGGGCTGACCATCGTCATCATCCGCGACGACCTGCTCGCGCGCATCCCGGCGGGCTTGCACGCGATGCTGGACTATCGCACGCACGTCGAGAACAAGTCGCTCTACAACACGCCGAACACGTGGGGCATTTACATCCTCAACCTCGTCGGCAAGTGGGTGAAGGCGCAGGGTGGACTCGAAGGCATGGGGCGCGCGAACGAAGAGAAGGCGCAACTCATCTACGACGCGATTGACGCGACCGAGTTCTATCGCGGCCACGCCGCTCCAGAGGCGCGCTCGATTATGAATCTTACGTTCCGTCTGCCGTCCGAAGAGTTGGAGAAGAAGTTCACGTCGGAAGCGACGGCGCAGGGGTTGGACGGACTGAAGGGCCATCGCTCGGTCGGCGGCATCCGCGCCTCGATCTACAACGCTTTCCCGCGCGCGGGCGTCGAAGCGCTCGTCGCGTTTATGAAGGAGTTCGAGGCGAAGAACGGTTAAAAGCTGTGGTCTATCCAGACGTGAGGGCTGCGCGGGTTGAGATTCACCACAGAGACACAGAGGACACGGAGAAAGCACAGAGAGCTGAATTCCTCTGTGCCCCCTCTGTGTCCTCTGTGTCTCTGTGGTGAACTTCCCGTTTCCTGACAGTCAACGCTGAGGTTAGACAGGGCGGCTTGGCACTAAGCGCAGGGGCGGTTTAAAGTATCCGCGCGTCTCCGCTCTCTTTTACCCACGGGAATTTTCCCACGAACAAGTGTTTGATTTTTCATGAAGACAAAAGTTCTGTTCCCCCTCGCCGCCGCGCTCGCGCTGGCCGCGGCGCTCTCCGTCGCGCAAACCGACCACGGCGGCCACGCTAAAGTCTCCACCGCCGCCAAAAACTCCGCCGTCGAACTCGCCGACGAAAAACACCTGCGGAACGTAAAGCAGTTGACCTTCGGCGGCGAGAACGCGGAAGCCTATTTCAGCGGCGACGGCCAGCGGCTCATCTTTCAGTCGAAACGCGACGGGCGCCAGTGCGACCAGATTTACACGATGCGCGCCGACGGCTCAGACCTCCGCATGGTCTCGACCGGCGGCGGCACGACGACCTGTTCTTACATCTTTCCTTCCGGCAAGCGCGTGCTCTTCTCTTCGACGCATCTCGCCGCGCAAGAGTGCCCGCCGCGCCCCGACCGCTCACGTGGTTATGTCTGGGCGATCTATCCTTCGTTCGACATCTTCACGGCGCGGCCCGACGGCAAGGATGTAAAGCGTCTGACCTCGACGCCCGGCTACGATGCCGAGGCCACGATGTCCACGGACGGAAAGAAAATCGTCTTCACCTCGACGCGCGACGGCGACCTCGACATCTACACGATGGACGCCGACGGCAAAAACGTGCGGCGTCTGACGAACGAACTCGGCTACGACGGCGGCCCGTTCTTCTCGCGCGACGGCAAAAAAATCGTCTACCGCGCGCATCATCCGAAGACGCCCGAACAGATCGAACGTTATAAAAAACTGCTCGCCGAGAATGTCATCGAGCCGAACACCTTCGAGCTGTGGGTGATGGACGCCGACGGCAGGAATAAAAAGCAGGTGACGAACTTGGGCGTGGCGAGCTTCGCGCCCTATTTTACGCCCGATGGCAAGCGCATCATCTTCGCGTCGAATCATCCGAGTCGCCGCAGTCGCAACTTCGATCTCTACATGGTCAATCTCGACGGCTCCAACCTTGAGCGCGTGACCTACAACGAGAGCTTCGACGGCTTCCCAATGTTCTCGCCCGACGGCAAAAAACTGGTCTTCGCCTCGAACCGCAACGCCGTCACCGAGGGCGACACGAACGTCTTCATCGCCGATTGGATTGACTGAAGAGCAGGTCAGAACCGCCTGCGGTAGCGGGCGGGTTTCCTTCCCTAACCACACCCGCCCGCTACCGCAGGCGGTTCTGACAAACAGCGGGCCGCAAGGCCCACACGACCGAGTTTGAAAGCCATGCTGTACAAAAATAATCTTCGTCGCTGCCTCCTCGCCACGTTCGTTCTCGCGTCCGTCGCGCTCGCGCAGCAGCCGGTCGCGGTCAAACACGCGGTCGAAGTCGCGCGCCTGCGCGCGCACGTCACGCACCTCGCTTCCGACAAGCTCGAAGGGCGCAAGACCGGCACGCCGGGCGCGGAGCAGGCCGCCGACTATATCGCCGCGGAGTTCAAGCGTCTCCGCCTCGCGCCGGGCGGTAACACGGGCACAGGCCCGCGAAACGAGGTCGTCACGAGCGAGTACCTGCAACAGTTCCCCTACATCGCGGGCGTCGAACTCGGCAAGGGCAACGCGATAACGCTCACGATGCGCGCCGCAAACGCCGCGCCGCAAACGCCGCCGGCCACGCTCGACCTGCGCGCTGGCGAAGACTGGATGCCGCTCGGCTTTTCCTCCAATGGCAAGATTGAGAGGGCGCCGGTCGTCTTCGTCGGCTATGGCATCACCGCCGCTGAACAGAATTACGACGACTACAAGGGCGCGGCTGCGAAAGATAAAGTCGCGGTCGCGCTCGCGGGCACGCCCGATGGCGACAACCCGCACGGCAAGTTCACGCGCTCCGGCGAGGTTCGCTTCAAGGCGGCGGCGGCGCGGGCGGCGGGCGCAAGGGCGCTCGTCCTCATCGCCGGTGAAAACAACTTCAAGGACGATAAACTTTCGCGCCTCGCTTACGACAACGCGGGCGGCGACGCCGGCATCCCGGTCGTCGTCATTTCCCGTCAGGTCGCGGCGCGAGCGAGCGGGGCAAGCGTGCCGCAACTGGCCGAGTTCGAGAAAAAGTTCCGCGAGTGGAAAAGCTCCACGCAGGCGATGTCGGCCACGAGCGCCCATGACGCAACGCTCAACCTGAAGGTGCCGGAGGGCGTGACACTCAACCTCTCGACCGATATCGTGCGAAAGAACGCGCCCGCCGCGAACGTCGTCGGCATGCTGGAAGGCTCAGACCCGCGTTTGAAGAATGAAGTGATCGTCGTCGGCGCGCATTACGACCATCTGGGGCGCGGCGGACGCAGCAGCCTCGCCGGGCGCGAGGGCGACGTGCATCACGGCGCGGACGACAACGCTTCGGGCACGGCGGCGCTGATGGAACTCGCGCGCGTCCTCTCGGCGGAGCGCGCGAAGCTGAGGCGCAGCGTGGTCTTCATCGCCTTTGGCGGCGAGGAGGAGGGGCTGCTCGGTTCGAGTCATTACGTCAATCACTCGGCCCGCCCGCTCGAACAGACCGTGGCGATGATTAACATGGACATGGTGGGGCGTCTGCGCGAGGGCGCGTTGATGGTCGGCGGCGTCGGCACCGCCGCGGAATGGCGCGCGTTGCTTGTGACGGCGAACACGGAGCATAGCAACATGGCGGACGCGCACGGTGCGTCGCAGCCGGAGGCCGGCGGTTCGTCGTCGCAAGCCTCGAATTACCAGATTCAAATGCCGGTCGAGACGGGCGATGAAAAGAAGGGCGTCACGGGCGATGAAAAGAAGAACCTCGCGGGCAAGGAAAGGAAGATGAACGTGGAGACCGCCGGCCCCGCGGTTCGCTTCAACCTGCGGCTGAACGAGGACGGCTTCGGGCCGAGCGACCACTCTTCGTTTTACGCCAAGCGCGTCCCGGTGCTCTTCTTCTTTACGGGTTCGCACGAGGACTATCACAAGCCCTCGGACACGGCTGACCGTATCAACTACGATGGCCTCGCTTCCATCGCCGAGTTCGTCCGCCTCATCCTCTCCGACTTGCAGACGAGCGACAAGCGCCCGACCTTCGCCGTCGCCAAAGTGGAACAGACGGCGCGTTCGACCGGCTTTCGCGTCTACCTCGGCACGGTGCCGAGCTATGGCGAATCCACGGACGGCATGAACCTCGACGCCGTGCGTGAAGGCTCACCGGCGGAAAAGGCGGGCCTCAAGGCGGGCGACCGGATCGTGAAGATGGCGGGGCGCGACGTGCGTAACGTCTACGACTACACGCAGGCGCTCTCCGAGATGAAGGCCGGAGAAGAGTACGAGGTCGAAGTCGTCCGCGAAGGGCAGCGGCTGATGCTCAAGGTCACGCCCGCCGCGAGAAAGTAAAAAGGCAAAAGTAAAAAGGCAAAAGTGGAAGACGAGAAGCAGCGTGCTTGGCGTCTTCCACTTTTGCCTTTTGCTTTTTTACTTTTGCCTTCTGCTTTACCAGCGGGGTTCGCGGTCGCGTCCACCGCCGCCGCCGCCATAGCCGCCACGGTCGTGGTCACGCCCGCCGCCGTAGCCGCCGCCGCCGCCGCG
>JBGTBQ010000223.1:0-6791 GCA_041749275.1 Pyrinomonadaceae bacterium
CGGGCGTGCGCGCCGCGTTGCGCGGCGAAGGACTCCGCGCGGACTTCTACGTCGGACTCGAAGGCGGCTTTCACTCAATCACGCTTGACGGCACGCGCCACACCTTCCTGCGCGGCTGGGCCTACGCCACGGACGACGAAGGGCGCGGCTACTACGGCGCGGCGCCCTCGGTCACGATGCCGCCGGAGATCGTCGCGCGCGTCGAGCGCACCCGCCGCGAGTTGTCCGAAGTGATAGACGAGGTCGCCGGCGGCCACGACATCCGCAGCCGCGAGGGCGCGTGGGGCGTCCTCTCGCGCGGCCTCTTGACGCGCTCGATGAGCTTCGAGACGGCGCTCCTCGCTGCCTTCGCGCCGTTCTACAACGCGCGGATTTACGAGTAAGACTTCCACGGAAGTTATCAATCGAAAGGTTAGATGGTAAATGGAGAGACTCTCCGCCGATGGTAATGACGAGCATTGGGCGAGAACTGGTCACACGGCCACGGGCTGGATCGAGGTCATCGCCGGTTCGATGTTCTCCGGCAAGTCCGAGGAGTTGATTCGCCGGTTGCGGCGCGCGCGCATCGCGCGGCTGAAAGTTCAGGTCTTCAAGCCGGACATTGACGTGCGTTTCTCGAAAGACCACATTGTCTCTCACTCCGAGATGCGCCACGAGTCGGACGCGGTGAAGACCGCCGCCGAAATCCTCGCGCTCGTCCGGCCCGAAACGGAAGTCGTCGGGATTGACGAGGGGCAGTTCTTCGACAACGACCTCGTCCACGTAGTCAACACGCTCGCCGCGCGCGGCGTGCGCGTCATCATCGCCGGACTCGATCAGGACTATACGGGCAAGCCCTTCGACCCGATGCCGCAGCTTCTCGCCATTGCCGAGTACATCACCAAGACGCACGCCATCTGCGTCCGCTGCGGCCAGCCCGCCAACTACTCGCAGCGCATCGTTGATGTCGAGGGCCAAGTCGTCGTCGGCGCGGGCAATGCCTACGAGGCGCGCTGCCGCGCCTGCTTCGTCCCACACGCCGACGCTCCTACAAAAATGGATGACGGATGAAGGATGAGGGATGAATAAAGCATGCTATCCACCCATCCTCACTAAGGAGGTAGCAAATGAAGGAGAAGGACTTAAGGAACAGAACGAAAATCTTTGCGCTTCGCATCATCAAACTTTACATAGCTCTACCAACAACCGTGGAAGCGCAAGTACTGGGCAAGCAAGTATTACGATCAGGAACGTCCGTCGGGGCGCATTATCGTGAAGCGTGCCGCGCTAAGTCCGACGCGGATTTCATCAGCAAGATTGAGGGTGGGTTGCAGGAACTCGAAGAGACGCTTTACTGGTTGGAGTTGGTTGAAGAATCCCATATCTTTCCGGCAGATCGCCTAAAACCTCTACACGACGAAACCGGAGAGCTAATCGCAATGCTCGTGACCATAGTCAAAACAGTCAAAACAAAAGGAGAGAAGAAAGGATGAAATAAGAACGCGCGACGTGCGTCGAGCAGTTTTTTTCATCCCTCATCCCTCATCCTTCATCCTTTTATGTGCTATCCTTCTCCCCGTCACTTCCCCCGAAAATCGAACGCTCGACGAACTCTGCCTTTTAGCGAGGAGTAGCTTGCCATGTGCCTTCCACGGAGAACTTTTAAGAGTCTGGCCCTCGCCGCGCTTGCGCTCGCGGCGCTGGCAAACACGGCGTGTAGCGAGGCGACCATTACGAACGCCAACACGACGACGACGAACTCCACCGTCAGCATCAACAGCTCGACGAACGCCAACATGACCACGACGACCACGACGACCGGCGCCGGCACGGTCATCGAGTCGAAGGAGCCGGAGAAGTACAGCGCGACGATGGTCTTGACCGCCGCGACCGCGGGGCAGCAGCCGCAGGCGGCGAAGACCGAGGTCAAGGTCGCGCGCAACGGCTCCGACCGACGCTACTCGATTGACACGAAGATTCCGACCGTCGGCGAGATCATCTTTCTCGACAAGGCCGACAAACGTTATCTGATTCTGCCGGCGCGCAAGCAATACGCCGAGTTGACGGCGGAACTGACCGGCTTCGACGTGGGCCGCTCGATGACGCCGGGCCAACTCGTCGCCTACGTCTCGCGCCAACAGGGCGTCGAGCGCGTCGGCGACGAGACGCTGAACAATCGCCCCGCCGTCAAGTACCGGCTCGCCGGCAAAACGCAGACGAGCACCACCGCCGGCGAAGTCGCGGGCGAAACCTTCATCTATGTTGATAAGGAGACGGGGCTGCCCTTGCGCGTCGAGGGCTTCGGCCAGTCCACCGGCAACGTGCAGGGCGTGAGCGGCGGGCGAGCCGTGATTGAAACGCGCGACCTCAAGACGGAGGTGAACCCGTCGGACTTCGAGTTGCCGCAGGGCTACAGCCAGATTACGCCCGAACAACTCAAGCAGCAGACCGCGCAGCTCATGCAGTTCGTGCAGGGCATCCTGAGCTTCCTCAGCGCGCAGGCACAGGCGGGACCCGCCGCGACTCCCGCGACCAACGCGTCGCCGGCAAGGTGAGGGCGCATGAAATACCTTCTCACACTCGTCTTCGGCGCGCTGGCAGGCGGCGCGCTCGTCTACTTTCTTTTTGTCGGCGCGCCGGGCGGCAAGCCTCTGTCGGGCGCGCCCGTCGGCGCGCCTGACCCGGCGGGCGACCCGCCGGGCACGGCCATTGTCGAACTCGACGAGCAGTTCTTCGACACACTGCTCGGCACGGTCTTCAAAGACCTCGGCGAGCCGACCTTTCGTCTCGCGCGCGGCGGGACGCTATTCCCAACGCTTGAACCTGAGCCGGTCGTGCGCTACGTAGAGACACAGGGCGGCGGCTGTCAGAATCAGGTGGTCGTCGCGCCCGAAGGCGGCGGTGTGCGGACGGGCGTGCGGCTGGAGAACAATCAAGTGCTCGCGCCGCTCGCCTTCAAGGGAAGCTATAATCTCCTCGGCAACTGTATGAACTTCAGCGGCACGGCGCAGGCCAACATCCAACTCAACTTCAATGCACAAGAGCAGGTGCTCGCCGGGCAGATCAACGTCGAGACCGTCAACCTCGACAACGTGTCACCCATCTTCAGCGGCCCCATCACGGCCTTTGTGCAGAACTCGCTGAACATGAGAGTCAATCCGCTCATCCTGATGCGCGGCCAGCAGATCGGACTCAACATCCCCGTGCAGGCCACGGGCGGCACGCTCAAAGCGCAGGCCAGAGACGTGCGCGCCGAGGTCAAGGACAAGGCGCTGCGTCTGCACATCACATATAATTTCAGCGGGGCGAAGGGCGCGGAACAGTCACCGGGTTGATGCGTCTCCCGGTTAGTTGATACGGGGCAGGCTGTATTCTCAGAGCAGAGGGCGCGGAGTAGTCGCGGAGTACGCGGAGAAAACCTTTCTTCTCCGCGTGCTCCGCGACTACTCCGCGCCCTCTGCGTTAAATCTTTTCTCTCTTAACGCTCAACCAGACAGGCCGACACGACGCGAGACAACAGCGAGGATGCCGGCGGTCGTGAAGTTTTCAAAACAGCCTTGTCGTCTACGCTCGCAGACTGCGGCCCGCAATCAGACGATAGACCGCGAGCACGATGATGGCGCCGATAACCGCCAGCAGCAGACTTATCAAGGTGCCCGGCTCGGCGATGTCGCCTGCGTCATTGACGGCTCGCCCGTAGCCGAACAGCGCACGCCCGACGAAGCCGCCGATGACCGCGCCGACGATGCCGAGCAGGATCGTGATGATCGCGCCGCCGGGGTCTTTGCCCGGCATGATGGCCTTCGCGATAATGCCCGCGATCAATCCAAAGATAATCCATCCAATAATCGCTAACATTTCTGGTTCTCCTCCATGGGGTTGGTCAAAATATCATTGCCCTACACCCAGCGGATGACAGTGCGTACTGTTTCCGTGTCGGATGAAGGCCGCCGGAAGGGTAAAAGCAAAAGGCAGGCCAAGCAGCCTTTTCGCGCCATCGTGCCATCGGATAAATTGCTCACGAATATCCGATCTGGATGGAAACTATGTCACAACAGAATTTCTCCGTGGATGACCTGCGTATCGCTTCGCCCTGTCCCGTCGGTTGGGAGAGCATGACGGGTGACGAGCGCGTGCGCTTCTGCCGACAGTGCGACCTGCACGTTTACAACATCTCGGAGATGACGGGCGCGGAGGTACGCGCGCTGGTCGAGAAATCCGAAGGGCGCGTTTGCGCTCGTCTGTACCGCCGCGCCGACGGCAAAGTGCTCACGCGCGACTGTCCTCTCGGCCTGCGCGCCGTCCGTCGTCGCGCGGCGCGCAGGGCGGGGGCCATGCTGGCGGCTCTCCTCAGTCTCTGCACTTCCGCCTTCGGCCAGACCTCGAACCGGAAGGACAAATCCTGCCCGACCGTCTCGCGCCTGAAGATTAAGAAGGAGACTGCTAAGGACAAGCGCGGGACATTCAGCGGCGTCGTCACGGACTCAACCGGCGCGTTCATTCCCGGCGTGTCCATCACCCTGATGGACGAGAGGACGAAAGAGAAGCTGTCGGCGCGGACGACCGACGAAGGCGAGTTCTCTATCGCGCGCGTGCCGAACGGTAAATACACCTTCGTGGCCGAGTCTCCGGGGTTTGAGAAATACGAGGCGCGGCACGTTGAGTTGAGCGCGGAGGAGTCGGCGCGGGTCGAGTTATTGTTGACGCTTGACCAAGAAACTATCATGGTCGGCATTTTAGACGCCACTCCGCGGATTGAGAGTGGCGGCGGGACGACGGTCATCACCGGCGAGATGTTGCGGAGCCTGCCCATCCCTGAGTGAGGCGTTCGGCGAGTTTTCTCGCGTCAAGCTCTCAAACAGCTCGCCGAGAGAAAGTAATATCCAGCGCGGACTTGAGATTCAGTTGGCAGGCGCGCGTCTGGCGAGTTGGGCGACGGCGGTGGTCAGCGCGAGCGGGTCTATCGGCTTCGCCATGTGCGGCGGCAAGATCAATCCTTCCGCGCGTGCCTCCGAAAGCGATTCACCCTCCAAGATGTTTCGGCTTTTTCGCGCGCCCATCCCTTCGCGCCAAGCTCCGCGCGCGATGCTTTGTGATATCTTTACCGCCACACAGTAAAGTCACCGGAGAGGAGTCTCTCATCGCATGTTCTTCAGAACGGCCCTCGTCCTGAGCGTCCTTTTCTCATCCGCCATGAACCAAACGACCAGTGAGCAGCCGCGCCCGCGTGCGCGCGACATCGGGATGGTGGTCGGCGTGCTGCCGCCGGGCAAACTGAACGCCATCACGGATGTCGAAGGCGTGCGCGTCGGCCACGAGACGCTCATCAAGGGCGACTCCATCCGCACGGGCGTGACGGCCATCCTGCCGCACGGCGGGAACATTTTTCAGGAGAAGGCGCCCGCCGCCGTCTTCGTCGGCAACGGCTTCGGCAAGCTCGCCGGCTCGACACAGGTCGCCGAACTCGGCGAGATCGAGACGCCCATTCTTCTGACGAACACGCTCAACGTCCCGCGCGTGGCCGACGCGCTCATCGAGTGGATGCTTCAGCTTCCCGGCAACGAGGAGGTGCGCTCCATCAACCCGCTCGTCGGCGAGACGAACGACGGATTTTTGAACGACATCCGCGGTCGCCACGTCGGGCGCGAAGAGGTCTTCCGCGCGCTCCGCTCGGCGAAAGGCGGCGCGGTCGAAGAGGGTTCGGTCGGCGCCGGGACGGGGACGGTCGCCTTCGGCTTCAAGGGCGGCATCGGCACCGCGTCGCGCGTCGTGCCCGCCACGCGCGGCGGCTACACCGTCGGCGTGCTGGTGCAGACCAACTTCGGCGGCGTGCTCACGATGAACGGCGCGCCCGTGGGCCGCGAACTCGGCAAGTATTATCTGCGTGAAGACCTCGAACCAGCGCGACAGGGCGCAGGCGCGAAAGAGAAAGAGCCGGCCCCGTCCGCCGGTTCACCGACCGCCGACCGTGCCGACGGCTCCATCATCATCGTCGTGGCGACGGACGCTCCGCTCGACGCGCGCAACCTCCGACGCCTCGCCGCACGCGCCATGCTCGGACTCGCGCGCACCGGCTCGCCCTCGACGCAAGGCAGCGGCGACTACGTCATCGCCTTTTCGACGGCCTCGCAAAATCGCCTCCGCCACGGCGAGACCGCGCCGCGCGCCTTCACCCTGCTCCCCAACGAAGCGATGTCGCCGCTCTTCCTCGCCTGCGTCGAAGCGACCGAGGAGGCCATCTACAATTCGCTCCTGCGCGCCACCACCATCAAGGGCCGCAGCGGCAACCGCGCCGAGGCGCTCCCCATCGAAAAGACCATCGAGATACTGAAGAAGTACGGCGCGATTAAGGCGAGTCAGTGAGGCGAAGGCTTGACGCTAGACGGAAGTTGGGCGGCTTCGCTCGGATAACATAAATCCGCGATATTGACTGCGTGAGAAGAACCAATCCGAGTCAGTTCGTTAGCTCGGTTTATTTTCATCCGTGGCTTCCCGCCACGGATGAAACGCTAAGAGCATGTCTAAAAAGCCATGTGCCGAAGCTCCGTGAGGAGCGGAATGTTTATAGCCCATCGCGTGCCATGAGGTCGCTGAAGCTCCGTGAGGAGCGACATGGTAGGCGCTGCCGCCCCGCCGGGGCTTGAAAGAACAAGGGAAGAGCGGCGCGGGCTACACACATTCCGCCCCTCACGGGGCTTTTTAGACACGCTCTAAGTTCATTCATCCTCCGACAATGAGGCGTGCGGCGGAATTTCAATTCGCGCGTTGAACACGTGCTTTGTCTTCTCAAACCTTTCGAGAAAAAATCATTC
>JBGTBQ010000224.1:0-2485 GCA_041749275.1 Pyrinomonadaceae bacterium
CGGTCGTTTCCGCGGGCTGGTCGTGGAGCGTCGTCAGTTGCCGTATCTCGAAGCGGCGGGCGCCGGCGGGGGTGCGAACCGTGACTTCGTCGCCCTCTTCGCGGCCCATCAGGCTGCGGCCCACGGGCGAGGTCGTGGAGATAAGACCGGCGTCGGGGTCGCTCTCTTCGGCGGTGACGAGGCGGTAGGTGATCTCCTCTTCGCTGTCCGTGTCGTAGAGGACGACGCTAGAGCCGTAGGCCACCTTGCCGCGAGGGACGCGCGAGAGGTCAATCGAAGAGACTTCGCTGAGGCGTTGGCGCAGGTCGCGGATGCGTGCCTGCACGAACTGCTGGCGCGCGAGCGCGGCGTGGTATTCGGCGTTCTCGCGCAGGTCGCCGAACTCTTTAGCTCGCTTGATCTCGCGCGGCAGGTGAACGCGCAACTCGCTCTCCAACGCGTCCAGTTCGCTCCGGAGTTTCTGCTTGATGCCTTCCGTCACTGGCTTTATCGTCCCTTCTTTAGAAAATCCGTGCGCTGAAATGTAACAAAATTGCAATGCACATAAAACAAGGGCGGGTCTATACTTCGGGCGTCGTTTCCCTTCGAGATGAAGTTAAGCTCCGACTCTTGCGGTTCTCTCTGCCAGCTTAACCCGCCTCGATTGATTGGTAGCGGCGCTCGGTAATTCCTCTCTCCCCGACGAGTGCGATTACTTGCTTCGGCTCTGATACTCCTTGCAAGTAGCATTCTGTCACACAAAGAAGGGGGACGCAGCCGTTTCGCCCGGCATGGGCGACGGCGGCGTGCGGGACGAAGCGATGCTGAACACACCTCAAACGGGAAAGAGCAAACTGATTCTGTTCGTTGACGACGATGTCTCGCTGCTGCGCCTCGGTCGCATGACTTTAGAGCGCGCGGGCTACCGATACTTGGGGGCGCTCGACGGACACGAAGGATTGCGCCACGCGCGCGAGTCAAAACCCGACCTGATCCTGCTGGATTATATGATGCCCGACATCAGTGGGAAAGAGGTCTTTGACCGACTGCGCCGCGACGCCGACCCGAAACTGCGCCGGACGCCGGTCGTCATGCTGACCGCGCTGGCGAACAACGAAGCGGAACGGCGCGACCTGTTGGAGCAGGGACTCGCCGCTTATCTGCACAAGCCGTTCGGCTACCGCGAGTTGCTGAACGTCATCGAGAACGTCCTCGTCCTCAGCCAGATCAAAGAGCGCAACCACGCGCTTGAACTCGAAGCGCGTCGTTCTTTCATTGCGATGGCGCGCACCCTCATCATGCTCCTCTTCGCCAAAGACAGCTACACCGGCCAGCACTCGAAATCCGTCGCGCGGCTCGCCGAGGCTCTCGCGCTGCACTGCGGGATGTCCGAGGAGGAAGCAATCTATGTCAAGCTCGGTGCGCTCCTGCATGACGTGGGAAAAATCGGCGTGCCCGGAGAGTTGCTCCGCAAGCCCGACTGCCTGACGCAGGAGGAGACCGCCGTCATGCGCCGCCACGTCCATCACGGCGAGCAGGCGCTCGCGGGCGTACCGCGTATGGAGGCGCTGCGCGCGATGGTCTTGCATCACCACGAGTGGTGGAACGGGCAGGGCTACCCGGCGGGCCTGTGCGGCGAAGAGATTCCGCTCGGCGCCCGCATCATCGCTGTCGTGGACGCCTACGACGCGATGGTCAGCGACCGCCCCTACCGCGCCGCGCTGCCGCGAGCCATCGCCGTCGAGCGACTACGAGCCAGCGCCGGCACGCAGTTCGACTCCATCCTCGTCGGCCAGTTCTTCGATTATCTCGCCCGGTACGAAGCCTTCGAGACGGAGGAGATTGATCTGGAGTTTCTGGAAGCGTTCTGTCCGGTTGAATAGCGGGCGGCAGGCGGCAAGACGGGAGCAATTCTCGGTTTAGAGCATGTCTAAAAAGCCCCGTGAGGGGCGAAATGTTTATCGCTCGTCAGGTGAGCCGAGGTCTCCAAGCTCCGTGAGGAGCGGCATATAAATGTCTGTCGCCCCTTCGGGGCTTGAGAGAGAAAAGGGGCGGCACGGGCTATAACCATTCCGCTCCTCACGGAGCTACGGTGCCTTGCTTTGTAGACACGCTCTGAGAAGTGAACGACGCGGATGAGCCTCTTGACGGGCCTGAAACTGTTGAAAGTATGGTCCACCTGCCGGAGCGCTTCAGCCACAGCCCGTGCGATTCCGACGCCATCAGGCCACACCGAGAATTGCTGGTAAGACGGGAGCTTCAGTTATTTGTGTTGACCGTCAAGCGATTGGTACTTCCTTTTTTGTCTTCCACTGTCCGCTGCCCGCTCTTCTTAACATACGTCGTGCTTGTGATAATCGTCCTCGTTTGGCGCGCCGAACGAGACGCCCACGTCGCGGGCGGTGCGGACGAGTTGGCTGTCGGGCGAGACGGTCTTGACGTTGGCGATGGCCTCGACGATGGGGACGGTCTTGATGTTGCCGGCCTGTAGGGCGACCATCACGCC
>JBGTBQ010000225.1:0-2615 GCA_041749275.1 Pyrinomonadaceae bacterium
CGCGGGCGGCGCGCGACTTTTCGTCTGGCAGACCGTCTGGGACGGGCGCGAGGACGCGCGCGAGTTCTTCCGCGCCTACAACGCACTCCTTCAGCGAGCGCGCGGCGCCGAGGCATTGGACGGCGCGGCGGCGCATGGCGGCGAGGGCGTCGCGCTCTGGCGCGAGGGGGCGTTGAGAACGCTCGTGCGAATCGAAGGGGATGCGGTGCTCGTTCTGCGCGGCGCGGAGGCGGATGTGTCGGCGGCGTTGCGGACGGTGACGCGCGGGTGAAGGGCTTCGTCCCGCTCGAATTTCGCGGGGTCAAATCCTTTTCGACAAAAGCGTAGGCGACCCGCGAATTCCAATCTCCTCTTGCGGCGCGGTCGCGGGAGATGTAAGCTGTGACCAAGTTAAATCGGCTAACTCTCCCTGCCGCACATTCGGGAACGTTCGCAAAAGGAAAGACGCCATGACAAACACTCTGAGGAACACCGCCCGCGGCCTCTTCGCTCTCATCCTCGTGTCCGCCTTCGCCGTGGTGGCCGCGCATGGTCAGTCACGAGACCTCCGCGTCATCAAGGCTGTCGCCGGAGGGGTCAATCTCGTCTCCGGCGATGTGAAACTTCAGACGCCGGGGCAGAGCGGCTGGCAGCGACTCACCATGAAGGATGATCTGAAGAGCGGCGACATCGTCAGGAGCGGCACGGATGGACGCGCCGAGGTGCTCCTGAATCCGGGGTCGTACCTGCGCTTGGGTATCAACTCGGAGTTCGAGTTGACCGATGCCTCGCTCGATAAACTGCGCGTCAAACTCTACAAGGGGAGCGCGGTCATCGAAGCGACCGGCTACGACGACATGCCGCTCTCGATTGCCGTCGAGACGCCGCGGACGGAGTTGAGGCTCCTCCGCAGCGGCATCTACCGCATCAACATCACGTCCACGAACGACGCGGAGGTCGTCGTGCAAAAGGGCCGGGCGCTCGTCAGCGCGGAACCGGGGACGCTCGTGAAAAGCGGCCAGATGGCGCGCATGGTCGCGGGCAGCGTAGTCGTCGCGAAGTTCGACAAGCAGAGCCTCGATGAGTTCGACCTCTGGAGCAAGGAGCGCGCGAAAGAGTTAGCCAAATTGAATCAGAGGCTCAATAACAGGGAGACGAACACCCTGCTCGCCAATGCCAATTTCAACCGTTTCGGGAGGCTTGGTCCCTTTGGCAGTTATGGCGTGTGGTTGTTCAATGCGGGCAGCGGGTACTACACCTTCATGCCCTTTTTCGGTTACTGGGCTTCGCCTTACGGCAACTCATATGGGAGCTACTGGCCGGCCTACACCGGCGGGTGTTATAACTGCGGCTCGAACGGTCGCTGGAACGATCCGTTTGGCGGGACGCTGCCCAGCCCGAAGATGAATCCGCCGGATATTTACTCGCCGTCCCCGGCCAATAACCCGATCCCGGTCACACGAAGCACCGGCTCGGAGGGCGGCATCGCGCCGAGCAGCGGCGGCAAAGTGAAGCCGTAAGTCGCAAGCCTGAATAAGAATCAAATTGAGATCGCCCCGCCGCATAATGCTTAACGCGGCGGGGCGATTTCATTTGCGACGATGAGAGCCGAGTGGGTAACGGCGGCGATGCCGTTGCCGGGGTAGACCGTGTCGCCGACCATAAAGAGGCCGGGGACGGTAGTGCGGTGCGTCGGCGAGTTTGCGCCGAAGGCATCGAGCGACTGGCCCGTGCCGCCGACCATGCCGAGCTTGCGCCGCGTCTCCTCATAGTAGGTGCGCGGCGTTGCCGTCTCGAAGACTTCGACGCCCGCTCCCAACTCTGGCAGCGCCGCGTGCAAGCGCGCCCAACACGCTTCAAGGGTTCGCTGGTCGAGAACTTCAAGCTCGGTCTCGTCCTCGTGAAATGAAAACCACTGCTCGGCCTCCGTGAAGGTCGAGACCGTCACGGCGCGTTTCCTCGCGGGCGCGCGTGCGTCCCACGCGGGCGCGGCGCTAAACATGAAGAGCGCGCTCTCCGGATCGAAGTCGCGGCCCGACTGCCAGTCATTGAGGGCGAGAATTTGATCGGCGGGCAGTCTTGCCGCCGTGACCTCATCCATGCTCACGTAAATCTGATAGGCGCCCCAGCCGCGCAACAGCTTCAAACGCGCGCGCACTTCCGGGGGCGTCCGGCTCAGGCCGACCAATTTCCCGTAGGTGTCCCAGACCGTGAGGTTGCTGACGACGGCGCGCTTCGCGGCGACGGTCTCGCCGCTCAGGAGGTCAACGCCGACGCCGCGCCCGCCCGCGTCGCAAGCGAGGCGGAGCACCGGCGCATTGAAGCGCACCGTCCCACCGCTTCTTTTGATTGACTCGGCAAGGGCGTCACACAAGGCGCCCGCGCCGCCGCTGATCGCGTACATCCCGTCGAGCGGCTGCGTGAGCGCGACCGCCGCGTAAGCGTAAGCGCACAGGTCGCTCGGCGTTTGCGCGAAGATTTGGAGCTGCGCGTCAATGAAACGGCGGAAGCGCTCGGAAGCGTCGCCGAGGTGTTGCGCCGCCGTCTGTTCGAGCGAGGCGAAGACGCGCGCCGCGAGAAGCGGCTCGCGCGCGGCGAGTTTGATGCGTTCGAGCTTCGAGGCGGTGGCGAGCGCC
>JBGTBQ010000226.1:0-5617 GCA_041749275.1 Pyrinomonadaceae bacterium
GCGCGATCACCGTCGAGCGCGGCGGGGCGGCGGCGCTCGACATCACGCTCGAAGTCGCGGGCGTGAGCACGGAGGTCGTCGTCACCGCCGCCGACTCGCCGCAAGCCGTGGACGAAGTGTCGAAGGCCGTCAACATCATCGGGCGTCGGGAGCTTGACGAGCGCGACGAGTATTCCATCACCGAGGCGCTCCGCACCGTGCCGGGTTTGCGCGTGCGCCGCCTCGGCGGCCCCGGCACGCTGACGACGATCAGGGCGCGCGGCCTGCGTAACGAGGACACGGCGGTGCTGGTTGACGGCTTGCGCCTGCGCGACCCTTCAGCGCCGCAGGGCGACGCCTCGTCGCTGCTCGGCGATCTGGTGGCGACGGACGTGAGCCGCGTCGAAGTCTTGCGCGGTTCCGGTTCGTCGCTCTATGGGACGAACGCCATCGGCGGCGTCATCAACATCATCACGGACGAGGGCGGCGGCCCGTTCCGCGGCAACCTGCTCGCCGAGGGCGGCTCGCTCGGATTCTTTCGCGGGCGGGCGCAAGTCGCGGGCGGCGCAGGTGAGGCCGACCGCTTCGGTTACAGCGCGGGCCTCTCGCACCTCAACGTCGCGCGCGGCATAGACGGCGACGACGCGGCGCGCAACACGAGCGCGCAGGGGCGCGCGACCTTTCGCCTGACGCCTGCGATCACACTGTCGGGGCGCGGCTTCTTCGCCGATGCGTTCGTACAGTCGAACCGAGACCCGCGGCCCGTCGGCGCTCTGCCGCCATCGGGCATCATCAACGCCGTCCCGCTCTCGCGCGCCGAACTGCAACGCTACGAGTCGGGCGTGCCCGTCGGCCAACTCAACACCGGCTCCGCCACTTTTATCCCGTCCTCTAACAATCCGGACGCGCGGCAGACGAATCGCTTCTTTTCAGGCGCGCTCGTCTTCACTCATCGGTTGACGGAAGATGCGAGCTACGCCGTCTCGTATCAAGGGCTGGATGTCACGCGCGCGAGCCTCGACGGCGCGGCCAGCACGCGCTTCGACTTCGACGGGCGCACGCACACGCTTAACTTACGCGCCGACTTTCGCGCGGGGCGCGCGAATCACATCACCGCCGGCTACGAGTTCGAGAGCGAGGATTTCTTCAACCTTCTCTTCTTCAACGACCCGACTTCCGACTCCGGAGCGGGCGCGACCGAACGCAGCCACACTCTCTTCGCGCAGGATCAGTTGCGCCTCATGGATGACCGGCTGCAACTCTCCGGGGCGTTCCGCGTGCAGTTCTTCTCGCTCGAAAGCACGCGCTTCGAGCCTGCCGGAAGCAGCCCCTTCCCCGGCCGGTTCGCCTCCCCGCCCGCGGCCTACACGGGCGATGGTTCCGCCGCATACTTCTTCAGTTCGACGAACACGAAACTGCGCGCGCACGTGGGCAACGGCTATCGCGCGCCGTCGCTCTTCGAGCGCTTCGGCGCGTCCTTCTTCTTCGGCAGCTTCTTCCCCTTCGGCAACCCGCAACTCAGACCGGAGCGCTCAATCGCCGTGGACGCGGGCGTTGACCAGTCCTTCGCCGACAACCGCCTGCGCGCCTCGGCGACCTACTTCTACACGCGGCTACAGGAGGTCATCGCCTTCGACTTCCCGTACCGCAACACCGGCGGCGGACTCGCGCGCGGCGTCGAGTTGAGTCTCGCGGCGGCGCCGACGCGGACGACCGATCTTTTCGTCTCGTACACCCACACGAACAGCGACCAGCGCACGCCGCAAGTTGGCGGCATCATCAATTCGTTCGTCGTCCCCGACCATCAATTTTCGCTCGTCCTGACCCAGCGCTTCGGTCGCCGCTTTCTTGTCAACTTCGACCTCGCGGCGTCGAGCAACTACCTCGCGCCGATCTTCGACCCGGTCACGTTTTCGAGCCGCGTCTACCGTTTCGACGGGCTGCTCAAGGCCGACCTCGGCGCGAGCTACACGCTGCCGCTCGCGGAGCGTCGCTCGTTGCGTCTGTTCGCGCTGGTGGACAATCTATTCGACCGCGACTATTACGAGGGCGGCTTCCGCACGCCGGGCGTCAATGGCCGGGCGGGCGCGGCGTTCAGCTTCTAAAAAAGGATGAAGGATGAGGGATGAGGGATGAAGTAAAACCACTCGATATGCCTGACGATTCAACCGTTCATCCCTCATCCTTCATCCTTCATCCTTTGAAGGCGGGCGAAGATTTTTACACCGAGGGGGCGGCGGTTGTCTTCACCGCGCGCTATCATCTGCGGCGGGGATACTGCTGCGAGAACGGCTGTCGTCATTGTCCGTATCGAGGCGGAGCGCGCGCCGCGACGGAGCATGAGGAGAACGCTGTTGAAGATTTTGAATAAGGGCGTCGGCTTCCGTGTCACGTTGTTGATGTGCGTGCTGTTCGTCGGCGGGGCGTGTCGCCGTGACGAGAGCCAGCCCGCATCGCTGCGTGCTGACCGGCCCGCGCGCATCGTCTCTTTGAGTCCGAGCGTGACGGAAATCCTCGCCGGCGTCGGCGCGTTCGACCGCGTGGTGGCCGTCTCGGACTATTGCGAGTATCCGAAGGAGGTCGAGAAGTTGCCGCGCGTCGGTGGGTGGAACAACCCGAATCTCGAACAGATCGCGTCTCTGCGTCCAGATATAGTCATCTTCGCCGAGGCGCAGGCGCAGTTCGTCAAGGACAAGATCGAGGGGTTGGGCATTCGCACGTTGAGCGTGCCGGGCCGCACGCTCGACGACGCTTTGAAGGCCATCGAGTTGGTTGGGCGGGCCGTGGGGAACGAAGATGAGGCGGCGAAGCTTTTGATGCACACGCGCTCGACCATCGAGACGGTGCGCCTGAAGACGGAGAAGCTGCCGCGCCGTCGCGTGCTCTGCGTCGTGGACCGCGTGCCGGGCACGCTGCGCGACCTCTACACGGCGAGCGAGGGCAGTTTCATCGAACAGATCATCGAGGTGGCGGGCGGCGAGTCCATCGCGCCCCCGGCGCGCACGGGCTGGGGCAAGCTCCAGAAAGAGGCCATCGTCGCGCTCGACCCGGAGATCATCATTGACCTGATGATGCAGAAGACCGAAGGACAGCTCGCCGAGGACACGCAGTCCGTCTGGCGCGAGCTGCCGAACTTGCGCGCCGTGCGCGAGGGGCGCGTCCACGCCCTGCGCGACCCGTCCGTGCTCCACCCCTCGCAGTTCGTCGCCGACAGCGCGCGCCACTTCGCAGAGCTGATCCACCCGGAGGTCTTCGAGAAGAAGTGATGGACACGGAACGCGCAAGGCAAATGGCGATAGATAAAAGATGAGTAGGTTCAGGAGCGGCTCGAAAAGCTCCGGAGGAGCGGAATATTTATAGCCCCGCGTGAGAGTTGAGCGCCAAGCTCCGGAGGAGCGAAATGTGTCTGACATTCCGCTCCTCCGGAGCTGCGAATTGATAACAGACGCAAGACTACAAACATTCCGCTCCTCCGGAGCTGACGGGCCATCTATCTTTGTCACGAAGAATGGCGGTCACTACAGCAGTTGAGAATGAAGAGACGGGCGCGCTCATCGAGGCGCGCGGGCTGCGCTTTTCCTATTCAAAAGAGGGCGCGGAGGTCATTCGGGGCGCTTCGCTCGCCGCTCCGCGCGGGCGGCTTTCGGCGATCATCGGCGCGAACGGGTCGGGCAAGTCAACGCTGGTGCGTCTGCTCGGCGGTTTACTTGAACCTTCGGGCGGCGCGGTTATGTTCGACGGCGCTCCCCTCTCTTCAATCGAGCCGCGCACGCGCGCGCGGCGCATCGCTTACGTGCCGCAGACGATCTCGACCGTCTTCCCTTTCACCGCGCTCGAAGTCGTCCTGACGGGGCGCAGCCCCTACACGACGCGCTTTCGTTTCGAGAATGAACGCGACCTCGAAGTCGCGCGCGCGGCGCTCGAAGCGGTGGACGCGCTGCATCTCGCCGCGCGACAGGTGACGGAACTTTCGGGCGGCGAGCGGCAGATGGTCTCGCTCGCCCGCGCACTCGCGCAGGAACCGGAGTGCCTCTTGCTCGACGAGCCTGCGTCGGCGCTCGACCTCAAGCATCGCGCGGGACTCATCCGACACCTGATGCGACTGCGTGACGGGCGGGGCATGACGGCGCTCGTCGTCACGCACGACCTGCAACTCCTCGACCCGGCCTTCGATCTCGTCTTCGCCATGCGCGAGGGCGCGATCAGCGCGGCGGGCGCGCCCGCCGACGTGCTGCGTGATGAAGTGCTCGCGGAAGTCTTCGCCGACGAACACGTGCGCGCCCGCCGCGCGTTCGGGCGCACGTTCGTCTGGTCGGAATTGTGAAATTGGAATTTGAGGTTTCAAATGTAACCTCCGCTAATCCCCAGCCGCGTTCACGCGGCTTTCCGCGAAGCGGCGCGTAGTCCAGCCGTTCGACGGCTGGGACAGCCGCGACGAGTTTTCATCAGCCCGTTTCAACGGGCTTCTCCTGAAGGCTTGAGCCGTGTAACCGTAAGAATGAAGGCTCAAGCCAGAGGAGAAGGACGTTGAAACGCCCTTTCGATCAATGGGCGCCGCCGCTCCCCAGCCGTCAAACGGCTGGTTTATCCGCCCTGACGGGAAAGCCGTCTGAAGACGGCTGTGTCGTTGCTTTCAAATTTGAAATTTTCGATTCCTGATTTGCGATTTAGAATGGAGTCCGCGCGAATGGAAAGCGCACGTGAATTGACGATAGATCGAAAATCGAAGATCGAAAATCGAAAACCCGCCATCGCCGGCGTGCGCCTGCGCCGCGCGCTCGTCCTGCTCTCGATGATACTTGTCGTTTCGACGCTGGTCGCGTTGTGGGCGGGTTATCAAATGCTCGACCTGACGGCGTTGCAAAGGGACGAGCGTGCGCGGGCGGTCTTCTTCCAGTTGCGCCTGCCGCGCGTGGTGATGGCCGGGATTGTGGGCGCGTCGCTGGCGATGGTGGGGGCGGCGCTTCAGGCGCTCTTTCGTAATCCGCTGGCGGAGCCTTTGACGCTCGGCGTGTCGGGCGGGGCGGGTTTGGGGGCATCGCTCGCCTTCGCTCTCGGTTTGGGGGCGACGATTGGCGGCTTGCCGCTTATCTTTATCTTCGCGTTCGCGGGGGCGGCGGTAAGCGTGCTGCTCGTCTATCGCCTCGCGCGCACAGGTTCGCGCAAGGTCGCACCGGGCGCGTTGTTGCTCGCGGGCGTGGTCATCAACATCGTCGCCGCGTCGGGCGTGGTGTTGATTCAGTATCTCGCGGATTACACGAGAGCATTGCAGATTTTGCGTTGGACGATTGGCAGCCTCGACATCATCGGCTTCGGTTTGTTGTGGCGGATGCTCTTGTTTCTCATTCCCGGCTGGCTCGTGCTGCTCTACCTCGCGCGCGATTTACACTTGCTGGCGATTGATGAAGAGACGGCGGCGAGTCTCGGCGTTGACGTGCGGCGCACAGAAAAGTTTGTATATTTCGCGGCATCGCTTATCGTCGGAACGTGTGTCGCCACGGGCGGCACAATCGGCTTCGTCGGGCTGGTCGTGCCGCACGGCGTGCGCCTCATGTTCGGTGAAGACGTGCGGCGACTGCTTCCACTTTCGATGATTGCGGGCGCGGGTTTTCTGATGCTCGCCGATTCAATCGCGCGC
>JBGTBQ010000227.1:0-14660 GCA_041749275.1 Pyrinomonadaceae bacterium
AGGTGCGTGAGCCGCGCCTCAAGTCCCCGGAGCCGCTGATCGGCAGCGCCGGCGGCTCCGCGCCGCGCGTGAATTCTCTCTCTCGCGCGCTCGCCGAGTTTGATTAAATCCGCGTAGTCGTTCTTGCGCTGCGCGGCCTCGGTCACGCCGTCGAGGCCGCGCGACGCCGTCGCCGTCCTCTTCGCCGGCGCGCCGACCTGCTGGCGCGCATGCTGTCTGTATTTGACGAGCGGTTCGGCGATAAAATCAACGTCCGCGACCGCCGCGACGATGAGTGCGATCCAGCCGTCGTGGATGATGCCGAGGTCTTCCGGGATTTCGAGCGCAAGGTCGCTGTATTCAGCGCGGAAGGCCATCGTTGCGCCCGTCACCGTCCAGCCGGGCAAAAGCACGTCGAGCGCGCGCCCCCGCCGCACCAACCGCTGCTCCTTTTCGCCGAAGCCGACCGCGTCCCACAGCCGCGCGCCGAGGGGTCGCAGCTTCTCGTCTACCACTTCGGCGTCCGTGAAAACGAGGCCGACGCGGGGCGCGGCGGCGAAGCGCTCCGTGATGCGCGAAAGCTTTTCGGGCAACCACACGTCGTCCTGATCCGAGAGAGCGATTAGCTCGCCCCGGCAGAGACTGATCGCGCGTCCGAAGTTCCTCGTCGAGCCGAGGTTCTCGGCGTTACGGTGAAGCCGCACCGGGAACGGCGCGCGCGCGGCGAACTCCTCAAGAATCTGCCATGTCGCGTCGCCCGAACGATCATCGCAGACGACAAGCTCGGCGGGCGCGAGCGTCTGCGCGGCGATGGAGGCGAGTTGCTCGGCAAGGTAGGCGGCTCCGTTGTAGGTGCAGAGCGCCACCGAGACGCCTTCGGATGCCCGCGCCGTCAACGTCGCGCCTCCGCGTCTTCGGCGGCGGGCGTGGCGGTCGGCGCCTTCCCTTTCAGCGAGCTTAACCCAGCCAGCATCCAGCGGTAGCCCGCCAGCACGCCGACGCCCGTGTAGGCCACGGCAAGCGCCTTGCCTGGCAGCGTCCGCTGGTGGCGGGCGACGCGCGCGCAGAGCTGGCGCAGCATCCGCCAGTAGAGCCGCCGCGCTGAACGTCCGTGCACTTCGCCCGCGAAATGCTTGGCGACGTACACCTCCCAATCACCGAAGTCCCGTGCGCGGCGGAGGCGCAGCGGCGGGTCGGAAAGGTAGGCGAACTTGCCAACCAGCGACAACTCAATCAAGAGCGAGATGTCGGGCGAGACGACGCGCGTATAGACCGAAGTGGCGGCGAGAGCCGCCGACCGGAAAACTCCGTAGACGGCGAACCCGCCATTTAAACCCCAGAGCACGACGTTCAGGCGCGCCAGTTTCTCCTTGAGGCCGCGTGTGTCCACGTACTCGTGGACGCGCTCAAGCTCGCGCCCCTGCTGGTCAACCCAGATGACCTGCGTGTAGCAGAGCGCGATCTCCGGGTCCGTTAGAAGAACTTCGACGCAGCGCGAGACCTGCGAAGGGTGGCGCACGTCATGGCCCGACGCCCACATGAAGAACTCCCCGCGCGCCAGTTCGAACACGCGGTTGAAGTTGTCTATCCCGCCGATGTTGGTCTCGTTGCGGTGGTAGCGCACGCGCGGGTCGCGCGCCGCGTACTCGGCGCAGATCGCGGGCGTCCGGTCGGTCGAGGCGTTGTCGCAGATGACCACTTCGAGGTTCCCGTAGTCTTGCCCGAGCAGTGAGTCGAGCGCCCCCCGGAGGTGCTCCTCTTCGTTGAAGACCGGCAACCCGATGCTGACGAGCGGGTGGTCGTTCGCGGAGTCAGCCAAGCGAATTCATCCTTCTTGCATGCGCCCTTGGATTAACGGCGGGGCCTCTCCGCCGTGGAAAGGACTCACCCGCTCGTACACTTCCAGAATGTTATTGAAATTAGTCTCGGCGAAATCCGGAACATAGTCGGGGTGCTGACGCTGCGCGCGGCGCAACAGCAGATAGAGTTTCGAGCGGTTGGCGGGCGACAGGAAGCGCTTCGCTGTCAGGATCGCCCAGAGTCCAGTGCTGTAGACCAATTTCTCCCACAGGCGCATGTGACTCTTCAGCTTGCGTAGATCATCCTTCGTCATGCTCTTATGCAGGTAGACCTGCTCGTAGACGTAGGTGATTTGCAGGAAGCGGTAGCGGCGGTAGCTGCCCGACGAATCGAATTCCGCCCCGTAGTTCGCCCGCAGGGCTTCGAGGGAGAACAGCCAAGAGGTGTTGATGTGCGTGCCGGGCAGCAGGACGCGCTCAAGCCGCTGCGCGGCCCGTGGGTCGGGTAGAGAGTTCAGGAACTCGGCGCCCTCATCCTCGCGCTTGTTGATGTGGTAGAAGCCGTAAGACTTCGGCGTGACGCCGATAGTGACGAGCCGGTACGGGCAAATGAGGATGCGCTCGGCCTTGAGGAACATCACGTTGCTTGCATAGAAGTCCGGGAACGGCGACTGAAAGAAGGCGCCCTTGTCGGCGAGCGACTCGATGAACTTCCGGCTGACCGTGAAGAACTGCATGTTGTAGTCATACAGCAGCTTGAAATTGACGAATCCCTTCACCAACTCGCGGGCCTGCCCCGTGTCCAGCAGATAAGGCTGGTCGGAGCCGTTGTGCAGGAAGGCCGCGTGGCCGTGCGCCTGCACGCGCCCCTCGGCGATGGCCGGATGCACGCCGGGATAGACGTAGAGGTACGCGCTGGTATAAACGAAGTCGGGATGGTCGAACTCCTCGACGAGGCGGCTGACGGTGCTGAAGAAACTCTGCATCAGGCAGTCGTCGTCGCCGAGCATGATGACGTAGTCGCCAGTGCTCTTCTCCAGCGCGTTGTTCCAGTTGTCCGTGACCGGCACGAAGCTGTCCGTCCGGTAATACTTGATGCGCGGGTCGGCGAGCGAGCGCACGTAGCCCTCGACATCCTCCTCCGAGCAGTTGTCGGAGACGATGACCTCCCAGTCGTCGTAATCCTGTCGCCGCACGGTTTCGACGGCGTATCGCAGATACTCCAGCCGGTTGCGCGTCGGCAGAAGGACGGAAAACTTCATCCTGCTTCCCCTTTCCGAAAGATAATGGTGTAGCTGCTGCCGAGCAGCCCCCTGCGCTCGACGGAGAAGAAAAACGCGGTGAGCCGGGCGCCCAGCCGGCGCAGCCAGCGGCGCGGTCGCGCGCGGGTCGTGAGGTTGACCAGCGACTCTTCCCAGCCGAACTGGTTCCAGCCCATCGCGCCTTCATCACTCGTCGTGACGGCGACCGGCACAAGCCCGAGCCGCTGCCCGCGCTCGATGAGCGTTTGGGCCGGGATCAGGAAGACGTGGCGCGGCGCGTCAACGTGCGTCCAGTAGCGACCGAGGACGCGAAACTGGAAAGCGGCGGGGTTGGGCGCGGCGATGGCGAGGACGCCGCCGGGCTTGAGCCGCGCGGCGGCGGCTTCCAGCGTCTCAAGCGGGTCGGGCAGATGTTCGATGACCTGCCAGAGCGCGATGACATTATACGGGCCGGAGACGGACAGCGCCCCCTTGGTGTCATTTGTGTTGATGGCCCGCACGCCGACCACTTCCTCAAGGACGCGGCAGCAGCCCGCGTCCATCTCAATCGCTTCGACCTCGAAGCCGGACTGCTTGGCACTGAGCGCGAAGGCGCCGACCGCCGGGCCGATCTCCAAAAGATTGCCGCCCGGCACGAATTGCCGGATCAGATCAACCTTATACCGCTCCTGCCGGGCGCCCGCCTCCAACTGCTCCAACGTCGGCGAGATTGGATAGTAGTCCGCCGTATAAAATTCACCCAAGTTGTTTGGGATGGGCGACAGGAAAATCAAGCCGCAGCCGGGACAACGATAGTAATGGAAGTTCTCTTCCGAAGCGCGGCGATTCCTGTCCTTCGTTTTGAAGAACAGGCCGGACTTCCGCTGGCAAAAAGGACAACTCACTTTCACAAAATACCTATCGAGTAATCTGAAAATGTTCCGCGGGGCGGCGGCGCTTGTTACGTGTGCCGTTCGCGCCACCACGCAATCGTCTCGTCCAGCCCCGCTCCTAAGTCGAGCCGTGGACGCCAGCCGACCTCCTCGACGAGCCGCTTCGTGTCGGCGACGATCAGGCGCGGCTCGCCCGCCGGAGCGGCGACGGCGCCCAGACGAACCAACTCGCGGCGGTTCATCCGGTCGCCGATCTCGTTGATAACATCCTTCAAGGCGACCGCGCGCCCCGATGCAATGTTGATGGCGCTCTCGGCCTCGCTGTCAAGCAGCGCGACGAAGCCCTCGGCCACATCCACGACGTGCAGAAAGTCGCGCACCTGTTCGCCGTGCGTGCAGCGCGCCTCCTCGCCGCGGAGCAGTGCGCGCGTGACCGAAGCGACGAGCCGGTTCGGGTGCTCGTGCGGGCCGTAGAGAAAGAAGACGCGCCCCCACGCGGCACTCAGACCGACTTGCGCGGCATAAGCTTCGAGCATCACGCGCAGCGCGTGCTTGCACGCGCCGTAGAGGGTCGCGGGCTTGAGCGGCGTCACGCCCTCAAGGCAAGGCTCCACGCCGCCCCACTCATATTCGGCGCACGACCCGGCAGCCACCACGCGCCGCCCGCCCGCCTCCGCGAACGCACGGAACAGATCGAGGCTCGCCTGCACCCAGCGGAAGTTTTCAATCGAAGTCCAGAACTTGCCATGCTCCGCGTACCACGCCAGATGGAGCAGGTGCGTGGGCCGCACGGCGGCGACGACTTCGGCGCCCTTGTCCCGTGCGAGCAAGTCCGCCTCATGCCAGACGACGCCCTGCGGCGCGTCCGCGGGCGGCGGCTGCGAAGAGACGGCGTGAACCTCGAAACCGGCGGAGACGAGCGCGGGCGGGCAGTGCCGCCCGACGAAGCCGGTCGCGCCCGTCAGAAGTACTCGCTTCATGCGCTGAAATCCGGATACTCGCGATCCCTCGCATTGATGATGCGGCGGCGCTCCTCCGGCCACTCGACGCCGAAGGCCGGGTCGTCCCAGCGCACGCCGCGCGCACTCTCCGGCGCGTAGTAAGTGGACATCTGATAGAAGACCTCCGCATCGTCGGCGAGCGTCTGGAAGCCGTGCGCGAAGCCTTCCGGGACATAGAGCGCCGCGCCGTTCTCTTCCGAGAGTTCGACGCCGACCCACTCTTTAAACGTCGGCGACGCGGGCCGGAGGTCAACGATCACGTCATAGACCGCGCCGCGCGTGCAGCGCACGAGCTTGATTTGCGCGTGCGGCGCGGCTTGATAGTGCATCCCGCGCAATGTTCCCGCAAGCCGGTTGAAAGAGATGTTGCACTCGACGAGCGCGGCGCTCAATCCCTGTCGCTCGAACTCGCACGCCGACCAGCTTCGCGCGAAGTGGCCGCGCTCGTCCTCGAACCGCTCCAACTCGACGAGGAAAGCGCCCTTTAGTTTGGTTTCAGTAAAGATCATCGTGCGAGAAATGACGATAGACGATAGATGATGGACGACGGATAAAGTGTCTCCGGCAATCGTCCATGGTCTATCGTCTATCGTCCGTTAGTCAAACCACTCTCACCTCCGGGATGGGGATGATGAAGCGACCGCCGCGTGCGCGGTAATCACTTTGTTGTTCAAGGATTTCGTCGGCGAAGTTCCACGTCAGCAGCAGGCAATAGTCGGGCATCTCTTCTAGAAGTTTTTCGGGAGCCTGAATCCGGAGGTGCGTGCCCGGCGTGTAGCGACCCTGTTTGACGGTGCTGCGGTCAACCACGAAATCGAGCGTCTCGCGTCCCACGCGGAAGTAGTTGAGCAGCGTGCTGCCCTTCGCCGACGCGCCGTAGACGACGACGCGCCGGCCCTGCGACTTCAGATCGCCGAGAAGCGAAAGCAACTCGCCGCGCAGTCGCTCCACCTTGGCCGCGAAGCCGCGGTAAAACTCCACGCGGTCAACGCCCCACTCCTGCTCCTCCCGGAGCAGTTCGCGGACGGCGGGCGACGGCTCGCCGTCCGGCTCTTCCGCCTTCGCCGCGGGCCCCGCGTAGACGCGCAGCGTGCCGCCGTGAATCGGCAACCGCTCCACGTCAATGATGCGAAGGGCGTGGCGGCGGAAGAGGCGGTCGAGCGCCGTCAGCGAGAAGTAACACAGATGCTCGTGGTAAATCGTGTCGAACTCGCAATGGTCTATCATCTCTTTAACGTAAGGAACCTCGACCACCACGACGCCGCCCGGTTTGAGAAGCAGCGCGAAGCCCTCGACCACGCCGTTCAAGTCCGCGACGTGCGCGAGCACGTTGTTGGCATGGATGACATCGGCGCGGCGGCCCTCGCCGGCGAGACGGCGGGCGAGCGCTTCGCCGAAAAAGTCGCACACGGTCGGAACGCCGCGCTCCTCTTCGGCGACGCGGGCGATATTTGTCGCCGGCTCGACGCCGAGCACGGGCACGCCCCCGCGTCGGTAAAACTGCAAGAGATAGCCGTCGTTGCTCGCCACCTCGATGACGAGCGAGTCCGCGCCGAGCGCCCGCTCGCGCGCGAGGCGCGTCGCGATCTCTTCGGCGTGCCGCAACATCGTGTCGGAGAATGAAGAGAGGTAGAAATATTCGCGGAAGAGTTTTTCCGGCGGCACCGTCTCGGTGATCTGCACGAGCGAGCACGCGGGGCAGAAAGCGAGGTCGAGCGGGTAGGTTTCCTCTTCGTCGTCCAACTGCTTTTCCGTCAGCAGGGCGTTAGCGAGCGGCGTGCGCCCCAACGAGAGGACGACTACTAACTCACCGCCGCCGCACGCGCGGCACGGCGTCCGGACGATGGACGATGGTTCGTCAGCCGCCCCCTTTTTTTCCTCAACACCCGCCATGCCTTCATCCCTCATGGTGTATCTTCAAGCTCCGATCTTTCACTCGTCCATCGTCGGGCTTTCCCAGAAAGTCCCCGTACCATTCAATCGTCCGCCGCAACCCTTCATCGAGCGTGAAGAGCGGTTGCCAGTCGAGCATCCGGCGCGCCTTCTCCGCGCTCAGGTATTGATGCCGTATCTCGTTCGTCGCCTCGTTACGCACGTCCGGCTCAAGCTCGGAGTTCATCAGCTTCAGGATTTTCTCGGCCAGTTCCAGCACCGTCACCTGAATCTCGTTCGAGAAGTTGAACGCCTCGCCGCGCAGGGCCGGATTTTCGGCCAGCTTTTCGGCGAGCGTCATGTTGGCCGCCGCGCCGTCCTCGGCGTAGAAGTAGTCGCGTATGAATTGCCCGTCGGAGCGGATGACGGGGCGCTGGCCGCGGAGGATGGAGCGGATCGTGCCCGGCACGATGCGGTTCCAGTTGAGGTCGCCGCCGCCGTAGAAGTTGCCGCAGCGCGTGACGACGACCGGCAGCCCGTAGGTGTGGCCGTAAGTCTGCGCGATCAGATCGGCGCACGACTTGCTCACGTCGTAAGGGTGGCGGCCTTGCAGCGGCGCGTCTTCGCTGTAAGGCAACGTCTCATGCTCGCCGTAAGCCTTGTCCGAAGAGGCGACGACGATCTGTTTGACGGCGGGACTGCGGCGGCTCGCTTCGAGAAGCGCCCACGTGCCGCGCACGTTCGCCTCGAAGGTCGAGACGGGGTTGCGGTTGGCGATGCCGACGATGGTCTGCGCCGCGAGGTGAATCACCGTATCCACCTCGTACTCGCCGAGCGTGCGCTCCATCAAGCTCTGATCCTGCACATCGCCGCGCACGACCTTGACCCGATTCATCAGTCCATCATTCACGAAGACGGACTGCGGCGCCCAGTCGCGCACGAGACACACGACATCCGCGCCCGCTTCGAGCAGGCGTTTGACGAGCCAGCCACCGATGAGACCGGTCGCGCCGGTGACGAGCGTCGGACGATCAAGCCAGAAGCTACTCATTCCCAAACCTTCCAAGGGGCCTTCCCTTCCTGCCATAAAGTTTCCAGCAACCGCTTGTCGCGTAGCGTGTCCATGCATTGCCAGAAGTCGTCGTGACGATAAGCGGCGAGCTGGCGGTCGGCGGCGAGCCTTTCAAGGGCGTCTGCTTCGAGACTGCTGTGGTCGTCTTCGAGATAGTCGAACAGCCCCGGCTCGAAGACCAGAAAGCCGCCGTTGATCCAGCCCTCGCCGATCTGCGGCTTCTCGGTAAAGTCGGTGACGATGTCGCCGTCGAAGACGAGGCCGCCGAAGCGCGCCGGGGGTCTGACGGCGGTGACGGTGGCGAGGCGCCCATGCGCGCGGTGAAAGGCGAGCAGCTTTTGCAAGTCCACGTTGCACACGCCGTCGCCGTAAGTGACCATGAAGGTGCCATCGCCGAGGTGCGGCGCAAGGCGCTTGACGCGCCCGCCGGTCTGCGTCTCCGGCCCGGTGTCAATGAGGTTGACGATCCAGTTCTCGCACTCCTGATCGCGCGCCTCGACCTCGCCGCACGAGAGGTCAATTCGCATGTTGCCGCTCAAATTGAAGTAGTCGAGGAAGAAGCGCTTGATGGCCTCGCCGCGATAGCCGAGCGCGACGAAGAACTCGTTGAAGCCGTGATGGCCGTAGTGCTTCAGGATGTGCCAGAGGATGGGATGTCCGCCGATTTCAACCATCGGCTTCGGCTTGACGACCGTCTCCTCCGCGAGACGTGTGCCGAGTCCGCCCGCCAGAATTACAACCTTCATGCGTCGCGCCCCTCCGCAAGAGACTTCGCCGCCGCCGATCCGTTTATTTCGTACAAAGCTTCAAAGAAGGAAGTCTGCACCTTCGCCGGGCGGAGGTATCGTTGTCGCCAGTGGTCGGGAACCGGGTAGTCGTCGTGTCTGATACGTATCCGGTCGTGGTCGTTCTCACTGACGAACCATTGCTTGGAATAAAAGTAGCCATTGGTCAGACGGTCAACCAATCCGAAGTAGGCGCGAATCTGTTCCATCGTCATTTCGTGGAGCGACGAGATGTTGAGAAAGAGGTCGGCGCTCCCGGCTGGCAGCAGTTCCGCCTGATGCGGCAGCAGAAATGCGATATCCGAGGCCATGAGTTCGTCTTCGACCTCGGCGAACTCGTCGAAGCATCTGAACTGAAAAACCTTCCGATCCGGGAAGACGCTCTTCAGGTAATGCTGCGAGACGTAGAGCGCGGGCGGGATGTCAATGACGACGTATTTGCAGTTGGGGAAGGCGCGCAGGAAGACGTAAGCGTTTCGCCCGTAGCCAGCGCCCAACTCGCAAATCCGGACCGCCTCATTGAGAGGCGGGCGGAACTGTTCACGGATGGAGTAGAACTCCAGAACGGAATTCGCCAAGTCCTGCGAGATCAGTTTCCCGCCGAGATGGATGCGGAACGGATTGCCCTCGAGCGGCTCCTCGATTGACTTGAGCAGCTTGAGTTCGTCCAACTGCGCGGCGAACTTCCACAACATCCGTGTGAAGAGCGTCATCTCGTATTGCTGGTTATGCGTCAGCCTTGAATCCTGGTCGAACTTCGCCGCGCCATTCTTGATAGAGAACCCGTCCCAAAACCTCGTGTGCTTTTTGAGATACTGAAATTGTTCGTTCTCGCTCCCGATGACCCAAGTGAAATAGTTCTGGGCGACGGTCTGTTTGATGTTTTCAATTCCTTCCGCCTCGATCTGCTTAAAGTTTTTTTGGTTATGCGCCTCCCAGAAGGCGGACGGGAGGTAGATGGAGTTGCCCCGCGCGAGACAACTCACCATTGCGTCGAGAAGCAACTCGTCCTGTGAGGGCTGTGCCGCGCCGCGCGTTGCCGGGATCGTCATTTCACATTCCTCCTTCCGCACTTAAGTCGTCGCCACCAAGTCCGGGGCTGAAGCTCGTCCTCCACGGCAGGAGCGGCCTGACGACCCCCGGCATGGGGCCGGCATAACCGCCGCGCGCGGAGTCACCGTCGAGACTGTCAACCACATGAAAGGCGACGGCGTCCCGCTCGTAGAAGTGGACGACCACGGGTTCCATGGTGCTGATAGCCGCTCCCACGATCAGCGTCCCTTCCGAGAGGAGATTGCCGGGAATGTGCGTCGTGCTGATATATCTGCCGACCGGGCGCGGGCGGTTGCGCCACTGGAGGTCGGTGTCCAACAGCACGAAGGCATGGATGCCCTCCTCGTTGTAGAAATGGAAGTTGGGAACGAGGGTGGCTTCCGGTCGCAGCACCTCGTATTCCATCTCGATCTCGACCGGCCTGCGGATATCCACCGCGTCGCTCACCGCGCCGTCGCCGTCGCGCACGCGGACGGCGCACAGCCGCACGACCTCGTCGCCGGGCGCCCTGCTCGCGTCCGGCCACTCGCGCGCCGCCGTGGTGTTCAGGCCGGAGTTCAGGTACGCGCTCACGACCTGATGCGCCGGCCCGTCGCTCAGGACTTTGCCTTCGTGTAACAGGATGGCCCGCCGGCAGAGGCGTGTCACCGCCGTCATGTCGTGCGAGACGAAGAGCACGGCCCGCCCCCGCGAACCCACTTCCTGCATTTTGTTGAGACACTTGCGCTGAAACCGGGCATCCCCCACAGCCAGCACTTCGTCAACGACGAGCACGTCCGGCTCCAGATGCGCGGCGACCGCGAAGGCAAGGCGCAGGTACATCCCGCTTGAGTAGTGCTTGACGGGTGTGTCGAGAAAATCTTCGACCTCGGAGAAGGCGACGATCTCGTCAAACTTGCGTTTGATCTCGGTGCGGGCCATGCCCAGAATAGCGCCGTTCAGGTAGATATTCTCTCTGCCGCTCAGTTCGGGGTGGAATCCCGTCCCCACCTCAAGAAGACTCCCAACGCGCCCGTAGAGTTCGATCCGCCCTCTGGTCGGCTCCGTGATGCGCGACAGCATCTTGAGGAGCGTGGATTTGCCCGCGCCGTTTCTGCCGATGATCCCCACCGCGTCGCCCGGCTCGACCTCGAAGGAGACATCCTCGACGGCCCAGACATGGCGCGGCACCCTCCCACCCGCACCGCGCCGCAGCCGCCTGAACGGCGCGCGGGCCGCTTCAACAAACCGGTCGCGCAAGGTGGCATAAGCCTCCTGCCGCACGCCTATGTCGTACTGCTTACCCAGATTACTGACTCTGATGACTGGTCGCATTGGCCCTCAGATAATGTCCGCGAAACCCTTTTCCACTCGGCGGAAGAAATAAACGGAATAGACGAGCATCCCGCTGATGATGACGGCGGCGGCGGCCAGCGCCGGCCAGTCGAACGGCTGGCCGAACAGCGCGGAGCGGTAGCCCTCAACGATAGCCGACATGGGATTGAGGATCAGCACCCGGCGCCACGCGCCGGGCAGCGCGGACGAGGGGATGATGACCGAAGAGACGAAGAGGCCGAGTTGGATGATGAAGGGCAGCACGAAACGCACGTCGCGGTATTTGACATTCAGCGCCGAGAGCCACGTGCCGATACCGAGGGCGAAGAGAAAGGTCATAACGGCGAGAACAGGCAACATGGCCGCCGCCGCCGTGGGCATCACGCCGTAGTAAAAAACGAGGCCGATGAGAACGGCGAACGCGAGGCCGAAATCAACGCTGCCCGCCGCTACCGCCGCCGTCGGCACGATGATGCGCGGGAAGTAGACCTTCGTGATGAGGCTGGCGTTATTGACCACGCTGTTGCTGCTTGTGCTCACCACGTTGGCAAAGGAAGTCCACGGCACAAGCCCCGCAAGCGCGAACAGCGGATAGGGAATATCGCTCCCCTTATTAAGGCCGGCGAGCCTCCCGAAAAGGAGCGTGAAGATCAGCGTCATGAACACCGGCTGCAAGACCGCCCAAGCGGCTCCCAGCGCCGTCTGCTTGTAGCGCACCTTGATGTCGCGCCACACCAGAAAGAAGAGTAGCTCGCGGTAGGCCCAGAGATCGGACCACTTGAGCGGGGCCCACGTCCGGCTTGGTTCGATTACCGTCAGCGGCTCGTCTGGGAGAGATGAGAGGTTAGGCGGCGTTCCGTTCTCGTCGTTCGGAGCAACGCTCGTCGTCGGTTCGGCCTCGCTCGGAACGCTCGGTCTTTTGCTTGCGGGAATATCTATCACTCGCGGTAATCGGGCACTCGCCGCCGGCCTCCGTCCAGCCATGCGCGTCGCTGTAATAAAGATTGATCTTCTGTGAGCGCGATTAAGGGAGGAGTCTAGACGCACGTCCGTGCGCTCGTCAAGTGAGGCGGCTTTTATGCATCGAGTCGGCGCGCGGCGCATGGGACGACTACGCCCGGCGCGCGCGGCAGTGTGACCGCGCGCGCCGGGCGCAAACGTTCAAGGCTCTTAGAGTTGTGTCAGGTTCGGCGCCGTGGGCGCGCCGTCCGTGACGTTGCCGGCCACGCGGTTGTTTCCCCATGACTTAATCTGCCCCCCAGCGGGAGAGAGGCCCGTCGTGTTGCCCATCACGTAGTTGTTGGAGATGCGGATCGTCCCGTTGCTTGCCTGAATGCCCGTCAGGTTGTAGTTGACCCCGCAACTTTCCATCTCGATCTGCACGTCGCCCGTCGCCGTCGAGGCGAGAACGCCGGTGGCGGTATTGAGCGTGATGTCGGTGTTGCGAATCGCCGCGCGGCTGCGGTCGGCACTGTTGAAGCCGTTACCGTTTCGATAGATGCGGCTGTTCTCCACCGTCGCGATGATGAAATTGCCGGCGCTTGACTGGGTGATCCTGATGCCGTTCCCGACGCAGTTTCTGATGCTCGTGTTGTTCACGTACAGCCGGCCCGTCGTGCCGTTCAGCGCGGCTTCAATGCCGTCGCTGGTGAAGCCGTCAATCGTACAGTTCTCGACGAACAGATTGAGACCGGCGAGGAACCGGACGCCGTCGAGACCAGTGCTCGCCCCGTTGATGTTGAGCCAATCGAGGCGCACCGTCTTGCGGACATCCGCCGGGTCGGTGATGTTGACGATGACTCCGTTCGTGCCGGAGGCGAGGATCGAGCCATAGCCCGCGCCGCCGCCGCCGCCGTTGATGGTGATTGACTTGGTAATCGTCACGGCTCCAAACCCGCCGGGGTCGAGCGTGCTGATCTCGCCGTCTTTGGCCGTCTTCGAGATGGCGCCGGCGTAGGTCTTGCAGGGGGCGGTGCGGCTGCACGGGTTCACATCGTCGCCGACGCCTGAGACCCACGTGCGTGTGGCCTGCGCCTGTGCAAGCGAAGTGAAGGCCAGCGAGAGAATCACTAAACCTAAAGCTTGAAGGGTGAAACGTACTTTGCTCATTGCGGAATCTCCTTAGTGTAGGTTCATGGGGTCGTCGGGATCGGTTGCTCGGCTCACGCGAGGTAGGGAGTTATGGGCGCCTTTCCCATTGCTATTTAAGAGCGGCACTTTTTACCACTTCCGCTCTGAAAAGTCTACTGTTTTGCGACTTCGAGGGAGACTGTACTCGCACCGGGCGTCAGATGTCGTTAGAACGTTCTGAGTTATTTCTGAAATTACTCTGAGAGCGCGCTCAGAACTCAAAGCCGGCCCTGCTCAAAATTGATTTCGTATCTACGAATCAAGGCGGACGCATGGCGCTTTGACTTTTACCTTTCTTGACACTCCGCAAGCCGCGTTTCTATACTCCCGCACTTAATCCAATCGCGCGCATCGTCACATATCCGACTGTCTCCGTCATGTCGGCTGAAGATACGCTTGGCGGTTTCCGGGCGGATGGCGCCCGGCCTTAAATTTTTATCGTTCGGTGATGGCCTGATTTTCATTATGGACAAACTTTTCGTCACGGGCGGCGCGGGCTTTATCGGCTCCGCCTTCGTCAGGCTGGCGCTCGCGGAACTGCCGGGCTGCCGGATCGTTAATTTCGACGCGCTCACCTACGCCGGCAACCTCGACAATCTGGAAGGCTTGGACGCGGGCCGCCACCGCTTCGTCCGCGGCGACATCGGCGACCGCGAGGCCGTCCTCGCCGCGCTGGAAGAGGGCACGGACGCCGTCATCAACTTCGCCGCCGAGTCGCACGTTGACCGGAGCATCGCGTCGGCGGATGAATTCGTCCGCACCAACGTCCTCGGCACGCAGGCGCTCCTCGACGCGGCGCGCGCGCGCGGCGTGCGTCGTTTTCTTCAAGTCAGCACCGACGAGGTGATGGGGAGCCTGCCCGAAGACGACGACGCGTTCTTTACGGAGGCGTCGCCGTTCGAGCCGAACAGTCCCTACGCCGCGTCGAAGGCCGCCGCCGAGCACTTCGTGCGCGCCGCGCACCACACCTTCGGCCTCGATACAGTGGTCACGCGTTGCGGCAACAACTACGGGCCGCGTCAGTTCCCCGAAAAGTTTCTGCCGCTCATGCTCTCGAACGCCGTGCGCGACGAGCCGATTCCGCTCTACGGCGACGGGCGCAACGTGCGCGACTGGATTTACGTCGAAGACCACTGCCGCGCCATCCTCGCCGTGCTGCTCCGCGGGCGCGCGGGCGAAGCCTACAACATCGGCGCGCGCAACGAGCGGCGCAACATCGAGGTCGCCGAATCTGTCCTGCGCGCACTCGGCAAACCGCTCTCCCTCATCCGCCACGTCAAAGACCGTCTCGGCCATGACCGCCGCTACGCGATTGACCCGTCGAAGATCGAGAGCGAGCTTGATTGGCAACCACGGGAGACGTGGGAGAGCGGCCTTGAGAAGACCATTCGCTGGTATGCCGTCAACACCGAATGGGTCGCCCGCGCGCGCAGCGGCGAGTACCGCGAGTATTACGCGCGGCAGTACGGAACGATTTGAAGTGGAGGCGGCAGGCAGTAGACGGTTAAAGCGATTGAAGAA
>JBGTBQ010000228.1:0-23512 GCA_041749275.1 Pyrinomonadaceae bacterium
GGTGGCGAGCGGAGAACGCCGAGAAGATGTTGGCGTTGCGAGTGACGCGAGCCAATGGCGAGTGGCAATCATACTGGCAAGGGGTTCGTCAATCTCAGGCTTGATGATGGCGATACTGCGTCACACTTTTAATTGCACCCGTTGATGCAGGTACAATGCTCGTATAATGAGAGACGAGAGGCGTTGTGGTAATAGCCTACGGCGGGCTGTCTTCAATAATTTTGCACGGCGTTTTAAAATTGATTGCAACAACCGGACATAAACGCTCTCCCGAAAAGAGGGGTGAAGCTTTGGAGGTAGGTTTGATTTTCTACGGAAAAAGACGCTTAGTGGTCGTTACTCTACTGAGTCTGCCGCTACTGGTTTTATGCCTGAACGTCGCGTTGGGGCAAGAGGGTGACTTGGTGAGCAGTTCGGGCGTCTTCATCGAGCCGCCCAGCGCACGAAGGCACCAGCAACGGCGCGAGCGTGTGATAGCGCGCCGGAAATACGAGCCACGACGAAAGCCGAAGAGCGCGCCCGTCAGGCCCGACACGCCGGCAGTCACCGCCGAGTCGCTGAACGCGAAGGGCGAAGCGGCGGCAAACGCGGGTCAACACGTCGTAGCAGCCGAGGCTTTCAAACAGGCGGTCAAGCTCAAACCCGGCTTCGCCGAAGCGCATTATAATCTCGGCGTCGCGTACTTTGATCTCGGTCAATATACGGAGGCCATCGAATCGCTGCGGACGGCGACGCGGCTCAACCCACGCGACGAGGATGCCTTCAACTATCTCGGCGAGGCGTACACCAAATCCAACCGCCACGCCGAAGCCGCCGCGGCCTACGAACAGGCCGCCCGCCTCAATCCGAAAGATGCTGAGACGCTCAACAGTCTGGGCAACGCCTACGAAAGCGCGGGCAACACGGGCAAGGCGGTCGAAGTTCTCAACCAATCGGCGCAACTCAAACCGAACAACGCGGCGTCGTTTTTCGATCTTGGCGACGCATATTATAAACAGGGCAAATACACTGAGGCGGTCGAGTCATATAAGCAGGTACTGAAACTCAACCCACGAGATGCCGAAGCGCATTCAAACCTCGGCGACGCTTACCGCGCGCTCGGTAAGTACACGGACGCCGCGGCTTCGTACCGAGAGGCAGCCAGACTCGATCCGAACGACGCGGAAGTGCAGCACTATCTCGGATACGTGCTGGCGCGCGAGCGCCGCTGGCAGGATGCGGCCTCCGCCCTCGAAAAGGCGGTCAAAGCCAGACCGGATTACACCGAGGCGCTGATTAATCTAAGCTGGGTCTACAACAACACGAACCGCTTGCAGGATTCGATCAATATGCTCAACCAACTGAACGCGCGGCAACCCGATCTGGCCGCCGCGCACTTCAATCTGGGCATTGCTTACAGCCGTCTCGCGCAATCGAGCGGGTCGAAAAACTCGAAGAAGAAGGAACTATACCAGCAAGCGGCGGACGCCTCCGCGCGAGCCGTCAAGCTGCGCCCGGAGTGGGCGGAGGCGCACAACAACCTCGGCTTCGCGCTCGGTAGTCTCGGTCGCTTCAAAGATGCCGTCCCGGAGCATGTCGAGGCGCTGCGCCTGAAACCGATCTTCCCGGCGGCGCTCTTCAACCTTTCGTATGCTTACCGCAAGAACGGTGACAAGAAGAAGGCGATGGAGACTTACCTCACACTGAAGGAGATGAAACCGGAACTGGCGAACATTCTCTATCCGTTAATCAAGTAAGCTCGAACAGCTACTCGAAAACCGAGGGGCCGGCGGTGATGCGTGATTCACCGCCGGCCCCTCGGTTTTCAACCGTCAAGAAAATCGTTCAGTAGCTACCGTCGCCGACATTCATCTTCTGGAGCACGAAGACCACGCGCATTGTCTGAGGTCGCTGGTCGAGCGAGGCCGGGACGAAAGCGGGGTTTTTGCGGAAAGCGTCTTCAAGATCGGTGAGCACACGTCGGTTGCGCGGCGGTTCAACCACGGCGGCGAGCGATGCGCTCCCGTTACCGTACACGTCCGCGATCACGATCATGTCGTCGTCGTCGGGAAGGCTCCCGCTCGACGGCGAGGTGGCGAGCGCGGCCAGCGCGCCGCTCGGATTGAGCGTCGGCGATTCACCGGCGAACTGAGAGCGTAAAGCGGCGTTGGCCTCCGGCGAAACCATCCTCGTTACTCCGTAGACCCCGTTGACCCACGTGACACGGTACGGTACTTCGACTTGAAGCCGCTCGGCGTCAACCATGTTTCGCAAAGCCATCATCTGATTTTTGAGCGCGCCGAAGACCGCGAAGAAGAGGAGCAGGGAATAGAAAGCACTGACTGTATAAGGCATCACGTGCGGCTGGAGCCAACGTGCAATGCGCTCGTTCAGTGGGAGCGACGGCAGCGCACGGCGTGCGGCCCGCTCGGCTGAAAGCGCGCCATTGATCGAGGCGACGAGTTGGGGCGGAGGAGCGGGGCGCTCGATCAAAGACAGGCCGCGAATAAGAGAACGCGTTTGCTCAAGTCCCACACGGCAGACGGGGCACACGTCGAGGTGTTCATCAAACGCCAGACTTTCGTCATGCGTCAACTCACCATCGAGGTAAGGTGAAAACGCTCTCGTTGATTCCTCGCAAGTCATCATTATGGAATCTGCCGGATGTTAGCTGTCCGAGGTTAGTCACAGTCATTTCTGACATCTAACTTCCGACATCTAACATCCACTTGCGGATGGCTGGCCAACCCCGGCTGCTCCCTTTATGAAAGGAAGCAACTGTGGACGAGTCTCCGGGAAGATCATGTCTCGGAATACCGGAGCGTGTACGGTGACATAAAAACGGGTGTTGCTGGCCGCGTTTTCAAAACCGTCTCGCGCTCCGGGTCAGAGCAATGATTGACCGGAGAACCGCTTTCGCCGCTTCCTGACCCACCTGGCACCGGGTTCTTGGTAAAGCCGGGGTGGGGCAGCCATCCGCCACAAAAGCTTTCGCATTCAGCGAACAGCACTCAGCCAGACAAAAGACATTACTCGAATGTTTCAACTCTCGCTCGACTCATAGCTGAAAGCTGACGGCTGATCGCTGAATGCTATTTTACAAAGAGCCTTCTAACCTGCGCCGCAATTCGGTGCGGCCTCTGGACAACCTTGATTTTACCGTGCCGATGCTGATCTCAAGCGCCAGCGCGACTTCTTCGTAACTGAAGCCCTCGATGTCCCGGAGGACGATCACTTCGCGGTAGGCCCGCGAGAGCGTGTGGAGGGCGGCGAGGATGATGCCTTCACGTTCGCGCGCGAGCGTCGCTTGTTCCGGGTTTTCTCCATCGCTGTTCGGCAGTATGGCGCCGAGCGTCGTTTCGCCTTCGCCTGATAATGGCGCGTCGAGTGAAACCGTGCGGTCACGTCGTTTGCGCTTCCACCAGCGCCAACGATTACGAGCCTGATTGACGGCGATGCGGTAGAGCCACGTCCGCAAATCAGCCTCTCCACGGAAATGGGCGATATTGCGAAAAGCCTGAAGAAAAGTCTCCTGTGTCAGATCGCGCGCCTCCTCCGCGTCATCGGTCAGGCGACAGAGGAGGGCATAGATGTCACCCGTGCGGTCAGTCACCAGACGGTTGAAGGCTAAGGCATCGCCCGCTTTTAATCTTTCAATGAACTGAACTTCGGCGGACTGAATCCCCGCACAAGCTTCCGCCGGGGCAGCCGCGCCGGCAGCCCGTTCTAACTCCGCTTGCACGCGGAGGGCGATTGGCTCTCCGAAGCTCACAGTCGTCCTCCGGCGGACGTATCTGGGGAGCGAAGACGCCTGCCTCCCCTCATCAGCCACCTTAGACACCGACCATGACGGCCTTGTTCCAAAAAAATCTTCATCTCGCAAATTAGATGTCGCGCGAGCGGAATTCGCTCGCACGACGCGTCGCCTGACAGCCTTGAGAAAAGCGAAGTTTGCCGTTCTTTCCAGTTAATATCACGGAACCACCAGAGTGAGAACGCAATTTTTAAGAACGAGGGCATTAAAAATTGCGGGGCCGCAAGGCTTGACGCCCCGCCAACGCCGCAATAAATCGAACAGTCGCTTCAGTAAAACTTCGGATTCGACGCTTGCTTGACAATGCGTCACGGCGGTCGTTAGAGTGAAGCCTTTGCCTCAAACTCCGAAAACAGAACGCACTATACCGTGTGCTCTTGCGGCAGGTAACAACAGTGGCACGAACTACAAAAAAACGCGCTAAGCAACTCAAACAGGATAAATTCCGCGACACGACGATGAATCTGTTGGATCATCTCGGCAACCGCCTCGCGGGCAAAGGTCAAACAATCCTCTATGCCCTCGCGGGTCTCGTGGGGGCGGTTATCCTGTTCTTTGTCTATTCATGGTGGAGCGACAACCGGGCGGACGACGCGCGCCTCGCACTCGGTAAGGCCATTGAAATCACCGATGCGCCCGTCGTGACCGGAACCCCCGACCCCAACGAAAAAGGGCCAACCTTTCCGAGCGAGCGTGAGCGCGCACAAAAGGCCGTCGAGGAGTTTCAGAAAGTACAACAAAAGTACGGCTCGCCCTACAGCGATCTCGCGCGCTTCTTTGCCGCTACCAACCTCCTGATCGTCGAGCGTGAAAAAGGCATCGGCGAACTGGAACAGATTAGTAAGAACGGCAACTCGGAGGTCGCGGCCCGCGCGAAATTCGCGCTCGCGCAGACACGCGAAGCCGACGGGCAACTCGATGCCGCCGTCGCTCTGTATCAGGAGCTACAAAAGGAGCAGGGCAAATACATCCCCGACAACACGCTCAACCTGCGTCTCGCCTCCATCTACGAGAAACAGGACAAAAAAGAGGCCGCGGTTGACATCCTCTTCCGCATGGTAGATGAGGCGCGTAAAGCGCGACAGAGCAAGGACGACAAAGGCGATAAGGGCGATAAGATTGAGAGACCCGCGCCTGAGTCGGCGGTCGTCCGCGCGGCTTCCGAAAAGCTCCAGAAACTCAGCCCGGAGCGCTACGCGCAACTCCCGCCGGAGCCTGTCCCCGCGCGCGGCGGCGGCTTTCCCTCATTTTAAGATGTGACGAACAGTTTTCAGTGTTCAGTGAAAAAAGAAGCCGGTTATCGGTTGCTGAAAACTGGAAACTGAAAACTGTCTTCCATGGACAATCTCACGCACTCGCTCGTCGGGCTTGCCGCAGCCAAAGCCGGGCTTGAGCGAGCGTCTCCTTACGCCACCGCGGTTTGTATCCTTGCCGCCAATCTCCCCGACGCCGACACCGTCATGCTCTTCGCCGGTCGGTACGTTTATTTAGAGCAACATCGCGGCATCTCGCACTCGATCATCGGGACTCTCACGCTCTCGCTCATCTTCCCGCTCATCTTTTACGGCGTCGAGCGATTAATCGCGCGCCTGCGCGGGCGAGAGCCGCGCGCAAAATTAAAAGGCTTGCTCCTCTGCTCGGTCATACTTGGCGCTTCGCACCCGCTGCTCGATTGGACGAACAACTACGGTGTGCGCCCGCTCCTGCCGTGGGATTCGCGCTGGGTTTACGGCGATCTGGTCTTCATCCTCGATCCGTGGATTTGGTTGATACTCGGCGGCGCGGCATTTCTACTGACGGCTAAATCGAAGTGGAAGACGGTTGTCTGGGTGACACTCGCGCTGATCTTGACGACGGCCATTCTTTTTCTGCCCGGAAGGAGGGACATGCCCATTCCCAACATGGCACGTTGGGCGTGGCTCGCCGGACTGGTCGTCCTTCTTCTCGCGCATCGTTTCGGCGTCGCGCGACGTTGGGGCGCCGCGGTCGCCGCGTGTGCGCTACTGTCGGTCGTCGTTTACTGGGGCGCGCTTTCTCTGTTTCACACGCGCGCTGTCGCGCGGGCGCAACTCGCCGCGCGGAGTCTCGCGGCGCGGGAAGGTGCAAGCGTTCTCAAAGTCGCCGCGATGCCGATGCTCGCTGACCCACTGACATGGCGTTGCGCCGTGGAGACCGAGCACGCGACCCACCGCTTCGACGTGTCTTTACTGGAAGGCGATGGAACCGTGTGGCGGAACGAGCGACGGTACGACAAACCGCCAACGGCGGAGGTGGAATTGGTGCGACGCGCCTCGGAAGATTCGCGGGCACGCATCTTTCTCGGCTTCGCGCGCTTCCCGGTGGTGAGCATCCGGCGCGGCGAGGGCGGCGAATACGTCGTCCAGTTCGTTGATATACGCTTTACCGAACCCGGCACGAATGCGCGCGGAGACACCTTCGCGCTTGAGGTTCCAGTGCCGGCGCGGTAAGAGCGGAGTGTGAAGTTTGAAGTCTTCCGCAAGCGAACTGGCCTTTAACTTTATGCTGTCTTTAGCCGTCTCCTTCTGCTATCTTCTCCTGCGCGTTTTCGCTCATGGTGAAAGGATAATAACGGAACCCGATGAAAAGAAGCCCACGTCGCTCGATTGCACTCTCCACTTTAGTGATCCTCTTACTCTCTACGCAGGCTGCCGCGCAGGGACTCGTTGACGCCCAACGGACGCGAGATGCGCTGTCCACATTCCCTGATTCGCAGGCAGTGCTCTTCGTCAATATCCAGAAAATTGTCAGGGACACGCTGCCTCGACTCGTTCCACCGAAAGAGTTGCAGAAGTTTTACTCCGAGCCGCAGAAACTCGGCTTTGACGTGAAGGGCATCGAGTATGCGATTGTCGGGATGCGTCTCGCGGACCCGCCGCCGCCGAACGGGATTCCTGATTTCGTCGTCATCCTCCGCGGGACTTTCAACGCCGACTCACTTCTCGCACTAGGTCGCATCGCGCTCGACTCGCAGGGCGTGAAAAGCGCTTCCGAGACGCACGGCTCGAAGACGCTTGACATCGTTGATTTGGAAAGCCTGAACAAAAAACCCGATGATGAGAGCGATGTGGGCGCAACTTCCACAACCTCGATGCCCTTCAAGGAGATTGCCGCGACCGCCCTCGACGCGAACACGATTGTCGTCGGCGTTCCCTCCTACGTGAAGGCTGCGATTGACGCCGCTGGGTCGGGGCAGGGGAGGCTCGACGCCGGTCTGATTGACCTCGCCACTCGCGACGAAAATTCTCTCATCAGTTTGACCGCGGATATTCCACCGTCGCTCATGCAGTACATCGAGAAATCCGGGATGCCGAAGAACAGCGAAGCCGAGGAGTTGATTCGCTCGCTCAAGCAAATCAGCCTCTCGACCGGGATGACCGTGCTCGACTACACGATCAAAACTTCTTTGCATACCGACACCCCTGAACATGCGAGCGCGATCAGCGGCTTCGTCAAGATGGGGTTGGCGATTGCGGAGACTGGGATCAGGGAAGAACTCAAAAAGAAGCGCGGAGCGAACGCGCAAGAGGCGCGGTCGGCCCTCGCCGCCATCCGCACCTTTACGAACACCGTGGAAGGCAACACCCTCCAACTCGGTTTCTCCGTGCCGCAGAGCACGATTGCGGCCCTCGTGAAAAAGAATATGCCGCGGCCCGCCGCGAGCACGCGTGCGAAAGCCGGAACCCGTCGGAAGAGAACGAGGAAAAATTAAGGATGGCGCGCGCGACTCCCGAACAGAGAAGAACCGCGCTCATCGTCAGCCTGCTCAAAAGAGAGTACCCCGACGCGCGTTGCAGTCTTGACCATGCCAATCCGCTCGAACTGCTCGTGGCGACGATTCTCTCGGCGCAATGCACGGACGAGCGCGTCAACATTGTGACGGCGAACCTTTTTCGGAAGTATCGAAACTGCGACGACTACGCAAACGCGCCGTTGGGCGAGTTGGAAAACGACATCCGCTCGACGGGTTTTTTCCGCAACAAGGCGAAAGCGATTCAGGGCGCGTGCCGCGTAATCTCAGTTGAACATGGCGGGCGCGTCCCAGACCGGATGGAGGCGCTGCTCAAACTGCCCGGCGTCGCGCGCAAAACGGCAAACGTCGTCCTCGGCAACGCCTTTGGCATCGCCTCCGGCGTCGTCGTAGACACACACGTCTCAAGGCTCTCGGAACGGCTTGGGCTTTCCATGCAAAAATCGCCTGAGAAGATCGAGCAAGACTTGATGGGACTCGTGTCGGAGAAGGACTGGATCATCTTCTCGCATCTGCTCATCGCGCACGGGCGCAAAGTCTGCAAAGCACGCGGCCCTTTGTGCGGCGAGTGTGTCGTCGAAACGCACTGCCCTTCGTCGTTACTCAAGACATCAAGCGCCGTGTGAGACGTGGCTAACCTGCTTCGAACCAGTCGCGCGTCAGGTCGCACCAGAGGACGAGTCCGCGCCAGTCGCCGTATTTTGCATAGAAGCGAGCGATCTTTTTGTCGTCGCACACTCGCCCCTTGTTCCGCACCTTCGCAAACTTCGCGCGCACCCACGAATCGAGCGCCAGCACGTCATAGCGCCCGACCAGTTTCAGCAGATTCTCCGCGGCGTAGTCGCCGACGCCCTTCACCTGCTTCATCTCGCGTTTGAGTTCGGCGGTCGGGAGTTCACTGTTGACCCAGCTCTCCACCATCAACTCGCCGGATGCGACGCGATCAGCCAATTCCTTCAGGTAGGGGGCGCGGTATCCGGCGCGCACCACCTCTCGATAAAACTCAAGCGGCTGCTCGGCCATCACCTCCGCTGCTGGAAAAGTCCGTCCGCCCGCTTTCGACTCACGACCGAGGCTGCCGACCAGCCCCGTCACCATCTTTCTCGTAAGCGACCAAGAGCAGTTGGTCGTCATAATGGATTTGACGAGGTCTTCATAGACGGTCGGCGAGCGGAGCAAACGCCCGGCGCCATCGCGCGCGATCCATGAGAACTCAGGCACTTCCGACATCACTCCGTAGAACTCGTTCATGTCGTCGTCGAGGCGGAACATGTGTCGCACTTCGCGCGCGACGCGATCAGTTTCGCGCTTGCCCAAGCGGCGCGAAGGGCTGACGTTGAGGTGACGCCGGTCGCCGGTGATCGTCAGCGTGACCGGCTCTTTCTCACCGAGGTCGAGCACGCGGAGCAACTTTCCATCGTTGATCCATTCAAATGGAGCGAGTTCGCTCCAACCGTGGCTGCCGAGCGTGTGCTTGAAGTCGAAGCCGAGTGGCGCTTTGATGTGGATGTCCATGCTTGCGGAAATCCTTTCGGGGATTGAAAGTCGGCGACAAGCTAGCAGATTCCCACGCGGAAGGCGAACGGATGGCGCACGGGTTTAGAGAATCTTGTGCGACCTGCGCTATCATGCACACGCTCTGCCGGTGAGGAACCACTTCCGCTCATGGAGGAAAGAGAGTCTTGCCTGAAAAACGACCGCTGACGATCCTCTGCATTGCCACCTACGAGAAGGGTCAGGAGTTCATGCGCGAGTGCAAGCGCCACGGCTGTCGTGTGCTGCTGTTGACGATGGAGAAGCTAGCCGATGTTGACTGGCCGCGTGAGGCGATTGATGAATTCTTTTACCTGCCCGAAGGGTATACGCGGGAAGACCTGATTAAGAGCATGAGTTATCTGGCGCGCACGCACGTATTTGATCGTATCGTGCCGCTCGACGATTTCGACGTAGAGACCGGCGCCGCGCTCCGCGAGCACCTGCGAATACCGGGCATGGGCGACACCACGGCCCGCTACTTTCGCGACAAGTTGGCGATGCGCGTCAAGGCGCGCGACCACGGCATCCTCGTCCCTGAGTTCGTCCATGTGCTCAATGACGAACGGATTCGAGAATTTACGAGCCGCGTCGCGCCGCCGTGGGTCTTGAAGCCACGCTCGGAGGCTTCCGCCGTGGGCATCAAGAAGGTGAGAAGCGATAACGAGCTGTGGCCCACGCTCGACGGACTCGGAGACAAGCGGTCTTTCTACCTGCTCGAACAGTTCGTGCCCGGCGACATCTTTCACGTTGATTCAATCGTCTGGGAGTCTGAGGTCGTCTTCGCGGCGACGCACAAATATGGGCAGCCGCCGATGGAGGTGGCGCACGAAGGCGGCGTCTTTATGACGCGCACCAGTCCGCGCACCTCCGTTGACGTACAGGCGCTCGAAGCCCTGAACCGCGACCTGCTCGGCACGCTCGGTTGCGTGCGCGGCGTCACCCACACCGAATTTATCAAGGGACGCGATGATGGGCGTTTCTATTTTCTCGAAACGGCGGCGCGCGTCGGCGGCGCGAACATCGCGGAGGTCGTCGAGGCCGCGACCGGCATCAATCTGTGGGTCGAGTGGGCGAAGATTGAGATTGCCGGTGAGAAAGGTGAGTATGACGTGCCGCCGCACCGCGAAGATTACGCCGGCATCGTCATCTCGCTGGCCCGGCAGGAGCGCCCGGACACTTCTCGTTACGATGATCCGGAAATCGTCTTCCGCCTTAACAAGAAACACCATGTCGGGCTGCTCGTCGCCTCACCTGACCTGCATCGGGTGGAGCATCTGCTGGAAGAGTACGTCCGTCGCTTCTCGCATGACTTCTTCGCTTCGATGCCCTCGCCCGATAAGCCGACTAGCTGAACATCGGAAAATTCTTCAAACGCTGAAGACCGCTATTTCTGTTTTTCCAGCAGCGGCTTCAAATAACGATAGACCGTCTCCGCTACGATCTTCGTCCCTTCAGCGTTCGGGTGGACACGATCATCCAGATTGAGCGAGGCGACGCCCGCGACGCCTTCGAGGAAGAAGGGAATCAACGTCACGTCGTGTTCGCTGGCGAGCGCACGAAAGGCATCATGAATCTCACGCTGATACTCTTGGCCCGCGTTCGTCGTCGTATACATCCCCGCGAGCAGGACGACGACGCCGCGCGCCTTTGCGCGACGGATGATCTCGCCGAGATTCTTCTTCGTTTCCGCGACCGGCTGGCCCCGTAAAAAATCGTTCGCGCCGAGTTCGAGAATTAGAAAGCGCACCTCGCCGCCGTCGAGCGACCAGTCAACGCGCCGCAGTCCGCCCGCCGATGTGTCGCCTGAAACCCCGGCGTTGACCACCTCGTATTTGTATCCGTCCGCGTCGAGCTTCCGCTGCAACAGGGACGGGTAGCTCTCGGCTGGCGTGAGGCCGTAGCCGGCGGTTAAGCTGTCTCCGAAAGCGACGATCTTCGGCAGGGTTGCTGATTCGGATGTGACGGGCGGCGTCAATGGATTGGCCGCATCGGTTTTGCGCGCGGAAGGTTCGCCATTGCCTCCGCAACCTGTCAGCAGCGCCGCGATCATAAGACTGAATCCGAGAAGTATTTCTTTCATGATTGAATTATACAAGGTTTCCAAAACAGTCACTTCCGGCGTGGAAGATTTGACGATCCTTCACTCGCTCGACCTCGTTATCCCGGACGGCCAGTTCGTCGCCGTCATTGGCCCATCGGGCAGCGGCAAGTCAACGCTGCTCGGTCTCGTCGCCGGTCTCGACGCCCCGACGGCGGGGACAATTAAAATTGACGGCGAAGACATCACACGCCTCGGCGAGGACGCGCTGGCGACTTTGCGGGGCCGCAAGATCGGCTTCGTTTTCCAGTCCTTCCACCTGATTCCCTCGATGACTGCCTTCGAGAACGTGCTCGCGCCGATGGAGATTGCGGGGCGGCGCGACGCGCGCGAACGCGCGAGCCTTCTGCTCGAAGACACGGGTTTGACGGCGCGCGCGCATCACTATCCATCGCAACTATCGGGCGGCGAGCAGCAACGCGTCGCCGTCGCGCGCGCCTTCGCCAACGACCCTAAAATCCTGCTCGCCGATGAGCCGACCGGCAACCTCGATACGCGCAACGGACAGCACGTCTTCGAGTTGATGCTGGAGCTGAACCGCCAGCGCGGCACAACGCTCGTCCTCGTCACGCACGAGCGCGAACTGGCGGAGATAGCCGACCGCCAGATTCACCTCCGTGATGGAAGGGTAGTCGCCGATATGAAAAAGCCGGGAACTGGTGAGGACGACTTGAAGGAAGTCGAGTTGGAGGAGGTCGGACAGTGAAGTTCGTCCTCAACATGGCGCGGCGTGAGCTACGCTCTTCGTGGCGGCGTCTGCTCTTCTTCTTTCTCTGCGTTGGCCTCGGCGTGGGCAGTATCATCGCTCTGCGCTCGATCATCCGGAACATCAATCGCGCGGTGACGGGCGAGGCGCGACAGTTGATGACCGCTGACGTGCAGGTCGAAACGACGCGCGAATGGACGAGCGAGGCGCTGGATGCAATCGCCCGGACGGCGCGGCCTCCGCTCGCCGTCGCGCGCACCGAGACCATCGAAGCGCCGACGATGGCCCGCCCCTCTGACACGTCGCGCGGCGGAGCCGTGATGATCGAGCTGAAGGGGGTCGAGCCGCCTTTCCCGCTCTATGGTGAATTCAAACTCGCCGACGGGATTTCTTTTGACCACACGCTCCTCGCGGGCGGCGGGACGGTGGTCGCGCCGCTTCTGCTTGAACGTCTTGGTCTGAAAGTCGGTGATGATGTACGAATCGGCAGCAAGGACTTCCGCATCCGCGGCGTGACGAAACAGGAGCCGGGCAGCGGGGGGGGCTTTCGCCTCGGCCCGCGCGTCTTCGTCGAGCGCGGGAGCCTCGAAGAGGCGGGGCTGACCGGCTTCGGCAGTCGCGCAAGGCGGAAGATTCTTTTCAAGACGCCGGAAGGCGAGACGGAGAACTTAGTCAGAGCGTTGCGCGCGGAGTTGGGGAACAATCTCTTCAACGTTCGTTCGTACCGCGACTCAGAAGAGAATCTCGGTGAACAATTCCGGCGGTCGGAAAATTATCTTTCGCTGACGGGCCTCGTCATTCTCGTCCTCGGCGGGATCGGCGTCTCATCCGTCACGCGCGTTTTCATCGAGCAGAAAAAGAAGACCATCGCCATCCTCAAATGCGTGGGCGGCACGGGCCGTCAACTCACCGCCGCATACCTCGCGCAAGTTGTGTCGCTCGGTCTGGCCGGGAGCCTGCTTGGCGTCGGGCTGGCGAAGGGTGCGCTCGTGTTCGTTCACGCGCGTTTCGCCGAAAGTCTGCCGCCGAACATGGGCTATGGTCTGAGCGGCGATGCCGTCGCGCAGGGCGTCGGCATGGGACTTCTCATCTCGCTCCTTTTCTCGGCGCTGCCGCTTCTTAGAATTCGCGGCATCCGTCCCAGTATGCTCCTGCGCGAAGCGGACGAAGCTCTCCCACGCCGTCGCCTCGACGTGCTGCGTTGGGCGGTCGGGCTTGGAGTGGTCACCGGCCTGATTCTTTTGGCGGCATGGCAGGCGGGGTCGCTCCGCGTCGGCGCCTTCTTCATCGGAGGCATCGGCGTGGCGGCGGCGCTGCTCTACGCCGCCGCGTGGTTGCTCATTTTTTTGCTGCGGCAGGCGCGGCGCGCGGGTTCCTTCTCACTGCGGCAGGGGATCAATAGTTTGCACCGGCCCGGCAACCAGACGCGCGTCATTGTGATGGCGGTCGGCCTCGGAGTCTTTCTAGTGATGTCGGTTCAGTCGCTCTCGTCCAACCTGCTCGGCGAGTTCGACATGACGAAGCGCGGAAACCTGCCAAACATGTACTTGATTGATGTGCAGAAGGATCAGGTGGAGGGCGTCGTTAAATTCGTCGAAGGGATAACGGGCGGGCGTCCCGAAATGATCCCGACTTTACGCGCGCGTATCGTGGCGGTCAACGGGCAGACGATTGATCTCGACGCGGAGGGCGTGCGACGCGAGCGCGGGATGCTGGGGCGCGAGTACGTCGTCACTTACCGCCCGCAATTGGACTCCAACGAGACGCTTATCGGCGGAAAATTCTGGGACGCGACGCCCGCGATTGAGCCGGAGATTTCCATCGAGGAGGGATTGCGCGGCGTCGCGGGGATTGACCTCGGCGCGATGGTGACGTTTGACATACAGGGGCGCAAAGTGACGGCGCGAGTGACGAGCGTCCGCGAAGTTGACTGGCGCAATTCGCGCACGGGTTTTCTCGTCGTCTTCCGACCGGGCACGCTCGACAACGCCCCGCAATCGTTTGTCGGCGCGCTCGACGCGCCAGTCAATGAGCCTGAACGCTCGCGCTTTCAGAGCGGTCTGCTCGAACTATACCCGAACGTGATGGCGATTGACGTGGCCGACATCATTCGCGGTGTAAGCCGCATCCTCGACAACATCACGCTCGCCGTGACCTTCATCGGCAGTTTCGTACTGCTCTGCGGCGGGCTAATCCTCGTCGGCTCCATCGCAATGACCAAGTTTCAGCGCGTCTATGAGGCAGCCGTATTGAAGACGCTCGGCGCGAAGCGGCAGACGATTCTCGCCATCCTGTTGATCGAATATGGTTTGCTGGGCGCCGTCGCCGGTCTGATTGGCGGCGCGGCGGCGGCGGTGCTCTCGTTTGCGATTGCGCGTTACGTCTTCGAGATAAGGTGGGAGTTCTCGCCGGCGATCAGTCTGACGGGTGTCGCCGCGACCGTGCTGCTCGTCTGTGTGGTGGGAGCCTTGTCGAGTCTCGACGTGCTGGCACGGAAACCGCTGGCGATTCTGAGGTCGGGCTGAAGCTATAGCGTTACTTGTTGAAATAAAGAGGTGGCGCGGAAAGCTCTGTCTTTTCGCGCCACCCCATTTTTATGGCGTGCTTGTCGGTTGGATGAAATCTTATTGCGACTTGTGGGTGGGGGAGAATCCGGGATTGTCCCGGAAGTCATTACGGCTCGTGTGGCGTTCGATGAATTATCTCAACGAAATCGCGGAAAAAACCCGGACGCGATCTATCTTTACGGTTTTGATGTTCAGAAGACGAAGGCCATCTCGGTCACAGGTTTCAAATCCGGCTCGACCCAGCAGCCACGCGCGCTCGGCGAAAAAAGTCGTTCACGCGAGTAGTACGTGAGCGGCAAATTCTTGTCCGCACGATTGATCAACTCGTTGGCGAGAGCGACCAGCGAACAGCCTTCGTTGCGGTTGCTGTCGAGGAAGGCGTAAACGTGGCGCAGCCAGAAGAGAGTCAACGTTTCGTTATAGCCGCGTTCGCGCGTGGTGACGATGCCGTTGGCTGCGTTGAAACGCTTGATCCCAGTGCGGACGAGATGGACGGCTTCGGGCCAGTCGTGATGCAGTAGATACCAGAGCGCGACCGTAAGGTGCGCGGCGTGCGTCCACTCGGCGAAAGGGAGCGTACAGGACTCGAACGAGCGGACGAGCGCTTCGATCTCGGCGGCTGATTCATAATGCGGGGATGCGATGCGTGTGGCGCTCATCGGTTTCGACTCCTGAAAAAAAGAATTGAAGTGTCTGGTGAGATGCGGATAAGTAGCAAAGTGACTGCGGAGAAAGGAATCGAACCTCTACGACCAGTTTCAGAGACTGGCAGCCTGCCGGTTAGCTGACTCCGCAAGAAAAGAATCGCGGCGGGAAGAATCGAACTTACCGTCAATCGGTTATCAACCGAACGCTCTCCCATTGAGCTACGCCGCGAGACGATTGACCCGACGAGGCTCGAACTCGCACTTCACAGATTAAAAGTCTGCCGCACTGCCACTCGTGCTCCGGGTCAGCGAGAAAGAAACTGTGGCGGAAGGATTCGAACCTTCGGTAACCGCATTAACAGTGCGGCGCCTTACCGCTTGGCTACGCCACATCGAAGTGGTCGCGGGGACGGGAATCGAACCCGCCTTTCAGTTGAGGACGGCTTATGAGACCGCCAAGCCCGCCAGGGCTTATCCCCGCATATTTTGCATTGATGGATTGGGAGAGATTCGAACTCTCACCTAACAGTTTGCAAGACTGTCGCTCTGCCGAATTGAGCTACCAACCCGTAAACCTACGTTAATTGCGGAGGCGGGATTCGAACCCGCGACCATCGGTTTATGAGACCGCCGCACCTGCCGTCCGTGCTCCTCCGCAATAAGTTGATGAAAGCCCGCGGAGGAGTCGAACCTCGCGCCTGTCCGCCCGGCTCTTGAAGGTTCGGTTTAGAAGACCGACGCCGGGTGCGCGGGCCATCCGAAGAAGGCGATGGTGGGAGTCGAACCCACACGCTGTCGTTTACGAGACGACTGCTCTGCCGGTTGGAGCTACATCGCCGGATAAAAAAAGTGGACGGGGCGTGAGGGGCAGTCATCCTCGCGCTCTACACGTCACGGGCGGTCGCGTTCCGCCGGACTGAGCCACGCCCCGAAGTAGATTGATGGCCGGTGAAGGAGTCGAACCTTCGACATCCAGTTTGTAAGACTGGCGCTCTAGCCTGTCTGAGCTAACCGGCCCGGTGAATGGTCGGAGCCGGAATCGCACCGGCGTCTTCGCTTTTTCAGAGCGATGCTAAACCTGTCTCAGCTATCCGACCTGAATGTCGAGAGGGAGAAACAGCCTTCGTCTCTCCCTCACTTCAAGCGCGCATTTTTCGCACCTCGGTGCCTTCCGTTTCGACGAGCAGGTACTTGCCCCACTCCGGCCTCGACTCCGCATAGTGGCAGAGCAGCACGAGGTCGAGACCGACGCGCAGCTCTTTCTGTGAAGTGAGGAGCGGCATCCGCGCCTGTTCGGGCGTGCGGCTTCCCTTGCGGTTGTTGCACGCGGTGCACGCCGCGACGAGGTTCTCCGGCGTCGAGCGACCGTCTTGCGCGCGCGGCGTGATGTGGTCGAGCGTCAATTCGTGCGCGAGCTTCTTCTCTCCGCAGTACTGGCAGCGGAACTTGTCGCGGATGAGAATGCGCGTGCGCCTCATCCCCGCCGTCTGCCGGCGGCGGCGGACGTTGACGTAAACGCGCAGGCGAACCACGCTCGGCACCGGGAACTCAGCCGAGGGAGAGCGAAGCACGCGCCCTGCGTCGAACTCTTCGACGAAGACCGCGCCGCGCAGGACGAGGCACATCGCACGCGCCACGCCGACGGTGCCGAGCGGCTCATACGAAAAGTTGAGCAGCAGCACCCGACCGTTCAATGCCATCTCGACACCTCCTCTCAGAAAAATAAAATAGTTGCGCCGCGAGGGAAGTCCACGCGGGAAGTGTTGACAGGGGAGTTGCGGGCGGGGTGAGGGGCGCCGCGGGTGCGGCTGCCGCCCGCAAACTTGTGGCAAAGCGCGCGACCGGATTCGAACCGGTGATGGACGGTTTTGCAGACCGTCGCCTTATCCAGCTTAGCTACGCGCGCGAGTGTGGGAGAAGGGATTTGAACCCTCTCGTCGAGTTTGGAAGACTCGCATGCTGAACCGTTGACATCACTCCCACGTGATTGAATGGGCGGTGCAGGAATCGAACCCGCATCTGAGCCGTTCGAAGCGGCCCGCTTTTTTATTCCGTTAAGCTAACCGCCCGTGAAAGGTGGGAAGCGAACGGCGGGAGTCGAACCCGCGCCTCCGGCATGGCACGCCGGCACTCTCGTCCGGTTGAGCTACGTTCGCAGGTGAGATAATCGGGGTGAACAGAATCGAACTGTTACCACGGGTTCCCAAAACCCGGATGCTTGAAGCCGTTACACTACACCCCGTTGAAATCCGATGCGCCGTCAGAGGCTCGAACTCTGTCTCCGCGGTTTAAGAGACCGCTGCTGCACCCGTTTAGCTTACAGCGCGAAAACGGAACCGAACGGACTCGAACCGTCATCGGCTTGGTTGACAACCAAGTGCCTCACCTCTCGGCCACGGTTCCGGGTAGAACTAAGATCAATCGTCCTTTGCGGGTTTCGAGACGGGACGCGCATCAATCGAGGCGACTTCGGCTTCGATGGCGTCGCGGACGGCGTTGACCACTTCGGCGATGCGTCGAATCTTGTACAGGCTATTCGCGCGTTTGCGTTTCGTATCCATCTCAAAATCGAAAGAGATGCGTCGGTAACAATCGCCGAGGTCGAGAACGACATCGCCCCACTTCCATGACTGCTCCTCGTCGTCGTCGGGAATCGGGCTGGTGTCTTCGACAACCCCGATGACGAAGGCGGGAAACTCGGCGTCGCGGTTGAGAAACAACCGGCGCCGCGCTCTGAATTTCTTACACGGTTTCCGAACCATCAACATTCCTTTCTAAGCTGCCTGAGCAGCGGTTATCTCTTCATCGCAGTCACCTCCATGACATTGGGATTATTGACAATCATCACTTTGCTCCTTGTGTCTCGAAGTAGTTGGCAGGGCGTGCGGGATTCGAACCCACGCGTGCGCGGTAGAGAGCCGCGTGCCTTTCCTGACTTGGCGAACGCCCCATGTATAAGGTCGGTCGGCGGGACTCGAACCCGCACAAAGCTGCGTTCACAGCGCAGTGCTCTGCCTTTAAGCTACGACCAACAAGAAATCGAATAGGGATGACGGGATTCGAACCCGCAAAGCCGCGTGGGCGCTTGATTGAAGGTCAAGCCGCTTTAATCCAGTTTGCATACATCCCCGGACGAATGCGCGCGGAGAGATTCGAACTCTCACCGAGCCGGGTTTAAGCCAGCCGCCTCTGCCGTTGGGCTACACGCGCGTTTCGAGTCAAAGTGCGCGCGGCGGGAGTCGAACCCGCACGTGATTCGTTTTGAGTGAATCGCCTCTGCCGGATTGGGCTACGCGCGCGTGAAGTCTGATGCCGTAGGTCAGAACCGTCCGCGGTTGCGGGCGGTCTCTCTTGAAGGCTCGCGGGTCGCCCGCAACCGCGGGCGGTTCTGACCGCCATCCACTTCTCGGTGTGCGCGGCGGAAAGATGCTGGAGGAGGGAATCGAACCCTCAACGAGACGTTGCTCACAGCGGCCTCGGCGCTGCGCGTTTTCCTGTTACGCCACTCCAGCAAAGGGCTTGATCCCGGCGGAGAGATTCGAACTCTCAACCTCTCGCTCCTAAGGCGAGCGCCTCATGCCGTTGGGCTACGCCGGGAAAAGATTTTGATGCTCCGGGCAAGACTCGAACTTGCGTTGACAGGTTTAGGAGACCCGCGCCTTTCATCCACTCGGCCACCGGAGCGTGTGCGTCAGAAATCCGGGAGAAGGATTCGAACCCTCATCGCCTGAGCCAAAATCAGGAGTCCTGCCCGGTTAGACGATCCCGGAAAATATCTCTCGATAAAATGAACCCGGCGCGATTCGAACGCGCGTCCTCAACCTTCGCACGGTTGCGCTCTCTTGTCCGCTGAGCTACGGGTCCAAAATAAAAGAAGGAGGCGGTGAGACTCGAACTCACACGGGATCGCTCCCGGCGACTTAGCACGCCGCTGCCATGACCGTTTAGGCGACGCCTCCGAAGTGAAAAAAAAGGAAGGTGCGAGAGTCGAACTCGCAGAAGCGTTTAAGCTCCGACAGTTTTCGGGACTGCTTGGCGTGCCGTGTGCCCAACCTTCCGGAGTCTGGCAGGGGCGCCCGGATTTGAACCGGGAAAGGCGATGTTGGAGACCGCCGGTTTGCCGTTAGCCTACGCCCCTTCGGAATGCATCAGGAAGGATTCGAACCTCCACGCTCATCTTCGAGCCACAGCTTTACAGGCTGCTGCCTGACCGGTTCGGCGTCTGATGCGTAAGATAAAAAAATTGTGATTGATGGATTTGAAAAGAATGGTTGAAGGCAGAGGACGGCAGGGCACAGCCCGCGACGACATGAAACCATCGTTAGAAAGACCGGCGACAGGATTCTTCATCAAGCCACGGGACTCGCATCGCCGACGCACTGCCTTCAACACTCACCAGACACTTCAATTATCAAACAACGAACGGAGCGGGTCTTAGTAGCTTCCCCACAGGAAGCCGACCCGCTCCGTTCAATTCTCGCCGGAAATTTCTTCGAGATTTGGGAGCGGGAAGCCGCTCCCGCTAAAACTAAATTTTGAGGTGACGACGACCTGCTTGCCGCGGGTCTTCGGTTCTCTGGGCCTGCGCGAGTCCGCCGCCAATCAGGCAGAAGGGTAACGAACTCGGGAGATAACCGTGCCGCGCCATCCCGCCCCAATGCGGGGTGACTGGCGTCTGGACGACCGCCCCGGCTTTCGCGCTGTGCGGATTTTTAGAGTTCGTCAACATCGAATTTATCTTCCTTCGCGTCCGCCACTAGCGGCGGACGCATAATGTATACGACAAGCACTTTGTGATGTCAAGTACTTTTTTATGGCGGCGCGAAAGGCGGTCAGCTCGACAGGGAAGTTATGGATGAATCGAGGGAGGGGAAACGTACAGCAATTCTCGGTTTGGCCTGATGGCGTCGGAATCGCACCGACGGTGGCTGAAGCGCTCCGGCAGGTGGACCATACTTTCAACAGTTTCAGGCCAGTCAAGGAGCTAATCCGCATCGTCCATTTCTCAGAGCGTGTCTACAAAGCCATGCTCCGTAGCTCCGTGAGGAGCGGAATGTTTATAGCCCGTGCCGCCCCCTTTCTCTTTCAAGCCCCGGAGGGGCGACAGACATTTATATGCCGCTCCTCACGGAGCTTGGAGACTTCGGCGCACCCGACGAGCGACAAACATTGCGCCCCTCACGGGGCTTTTTAGACATGCTCTAAACCGAGAATTGCTGAGAAACGTATTCGTTGAGAGCCAAGTTGAAGGCCGCGAACGCAGTTGTCTCGCGGCGTGAGACGGGGTAAAACAATGACGCCGTTCGGCGCTATTCCGCCGGGCGCTCAAACTCATGACTATCGAGCGGCAAAAATCGGGGTTGACCATCGTGGCCGTCGGGGGCTTTGCGTCGAATTCCGGGAAGACCACCTTGTTATGTGAGTTGTTGAGATCGTTCCCCGGCTGGGAGGCGATCAAGGTGACGCGCGGGCACTACCGCTCCTGCGGGAAAGACCCGGAAGCTTGCTGCGTCAGTCATCTACTCGGCGACGCGCCGCTTGTCCGCTCCGGACGCGCGGAGACCTATTCGCCGGGCAAAGACACCGGACGCTACTGGGACGCGGGCGCCGCCAACGTCCACTGGGTAATCGCCACCGACGGCCAGATTGAAGACGGCATCGCGCGGGCGCTTTCGCGTGTGGAGTCGCCCGGCGTCTTCCTCGAAGGCAACAGCTATCTGCAATACGTTGACGTTGACTTTACGGTGATGGTCGCCCGTGACCGCCGGCAAAAGATCAAACCTACGGCGCGGCGCGTGCTGGCAAAAACCACTGCGCTGTATCTGAGCGGCGCGGAACCTTTCCCGGCGGAAGATGTTGGTGAAGGTTTGCCAAGTGACGACAGGTCAATCAACTCGGCGACGGATATTCCCGTCTACACACCGGCGACCATCGCACAACTCATCACGCGCATCCGGGGCACACACTGTGGTCAGGGTGAACCGTTGAGCGAAGCAGCGTTAGCGAATCTTCGCTGACGGGAATTCGCATGTGTTGGCTACGCCGACAACTCTTTCTTCAAATAACTTGAAAAACGAAGATGATGAACGGTCGCATATTTCAACTCAACTGCTCGGACGGCGGCGTGCCGAAACTGGCGGTGCGCGAGGCGTTCGTGACCGCCACCGGCCTTCAGTGCGACCGGCAGGCGCACCCACAGATTCACGGCGGCCCGGAGCGCGCGCTATGTCTCTTTTCGCTCGAACGCATTCTGGCGCTACAGGCTGAAGGGCATCCGATCTTCCCCGGCTCGGTCGGAGAGAACGTGACCATCATCGGTCTCACTTGGGAGGCCGTCGTGCCGGGCAAGAGGCTCGCGCTCGGCGACGAGGTCGTGATTGAGATCACCAGATATACTTCGCCCTGCAACACTATCGGCGACTCGTTTATCGAAAGAAACTTCCGGCGCATAGACCAGAAGGTCAGCCCCGGCGACTCGCGGCTTTACGCGCGAATCCTGCAAACGGGAATCATCAAAGTCGGGCAGGACGTGAAGCTTTTGAACGGTAAGTCTTCTTGAATTGAAGGGTGACTTGCGGATTACTTGATGTCGGAAAGATATTCATACTCGGAATTGTCCAATGAAGCTTAAGGCGCACTACTTTCTTAGGGGTTCCCAAAAATCTGTAGCCACGACTGGATTTAATCCTCGGCTCGACTTAGTGGAAATATATTTGTTACCCATGTACCGAACCATCGCATCAGGGGGATAGGATTTGCCAATATCAAATGCCTCCGTATCGACAAAGGGCGACCAGCTTGCAAATACTTTGGCCGGGCTTTGACCTTGAGTTTTTTTATTCGCGATGTAGACAGAACTGTTGAAGAAAACGCGTTCGCCTTTTTTATAAGTTTTAGAGGTGTCATATCGAGACGCCGTGTACAGCTTCTTCCAGAGCGAGAGATCGCCCGTTGGAGATAAATTGACCATGTTGAGCATAGGGTCTTGGACCGCACGATATACGGTATCACCAAACCAAACTTCATCACCTCCACAGTAATACTTCCGCGCCGACCATTCTTTCATTACCTCGATTTGCTGAAATGCTGGATTTGCCAGACCTGGCTCAGGTCGGGTCGGTGGAGCAGATGATTTGACTAGCCAAAGATTACCTCGATTCCGAATAACCGTGCCTACGGAATAAGTCGTGCTTGGCTGCCACTCTGCAAAATTCTCCCACATTCGAGATGTTTCGCTCGCGGCGTTCAAGAGGGAAATACTATCAGCTCGATCCTGTCCCAGTTCCCATGCGGTGATGCCGCCTAACTTCTCAGTCATCGCAAACCGGGTGAGTTCACGCGTCGAACGCAGCCCATTGAATTTGTAAATTCCCACTTGATCTCCACAAGGATTGACTTGTGCAGCGGGAACAGATCCTAAGAACTGTTTGTAACCCATGCTGGGACCACTATTATCGGGATTACCGAAAAACGCCAGACCCAACCGTAGTTTGCTCTTGGGCAAATTCCACGGAGGATTAATCCAGCCCCGGATGGCGTCGTTTCGCGGCCCAAGATAGGCCATGACCATGTAGTAGTCCACGAAAGGAAACACATCCCTAGTCAAGCGACCGGAGGCGTCTTCTTTACCGGAATCATCATAAATAGCAATGCTGAGAAGGTTGGCGCCAATGGACTCCCGTAGCGCTTTAATAAGAAGAGTGTAATTGCCGAGAGAAGAAGATTTTGGAAATTCCCAGTCGATATCCACGCCGTTGAGATCATTCTTAGACAGGATTTCAGCTACCTGACCAGCGAACTGCTTTCGGCACTCCTCGCGCGAGGCAATGGATTCGAGACGCTGGTTAGTAATTTCGTTATCACCGCCACCAATTGAAAACGTAACCGTGATCTTACGTCCATTGGCCTCTTGTGCTCTCGCCCTCCGAACGATTTCTTGGACCCAAGGAAACTCGGTCTCTGAAAATCCGCGACAATCGTCTACCGGATTGATGAAAGCTAAAATGAGTCCATCAATCCGCTCATATGGAATGCTTTGTGGTGATGTTGTATTGACATTGGCGTAAACAGAAACTTGAAACTTGTTTTCCTTACCCGCCGAAAGGGCGGGTGCCGCTGGAAGGAGCAAGAAGAATATGAAAGCCACGAATGCAAATACAGATTTCATAGTTTGTATCCTTTGGTTCTGATACCCTTCTCAAATTTCAAACTCGAATAGTGCGAGATATCCCCCAGTTAGGTGTTTGATGGGCCTCAGTGAGGAATTCTAACGATTGCGCAGGACGCGCACCACGAAGCGTCTAACGCCCGGCATCACCCGCCGCGACGAGACGTGACTACGGCCAAGTCTTGCGGATGAAAGCTATGCTATTCGCGGACGGGTGCATGCCGTTGTT
>JBGTBQ010000229.1:0-3407 GCA_041749275.1 Pyrinomonadaceae bacterium
AGCAGATCCCGGCGATGAACGCCACCTACCGGCTCAACGACAAGGGCAAGCCCGAGCGCATCGATCCGGCAGGTGCTAACCTCGGCCTCGCCATCGATATCGAGAAGAAGGGCAAGCGGCAGTTGCTCGTGCCGAGCGTCAAGCAGGCGCAGGGCATGTCGTTCGCCGAATTCCTCGGGGCCTACAACGACCTCGTTAAGCGCGCGTACGGCGGCAATCTGGAGGTCTCGGACTTCCAGCACACGACAGCGACGCTCACCAACCCCGGCATGATCGGCACGGCGATGAGCGTGCCGCGCCTGATGCCGGGGCAGGGCGTCATCATCGGCGTCGGCTCCATCGACTACCCGACGCATTACGCGGGGATGTCGAAGGACCAACTCTCGCGGCTCGGCCTCTCGGAGGTGATGACGCTCACCTCGACCTACGACCACCGTGTCATTCAGGGTGCTGAGAGCGGCGAGTTCCTCCGCATCATCGCGGAGCAACTGACCGGACACCAAGGCTTCTACGATGCCGTATTCGAAAGCCTGGGTCTGCACATCCCGCCCTTCCGTGGCGAGGCCGACTCGACGCCCAGCCTCGGCCAGCGCGGTATGGCGATGGACCGCTCCGGGAAGGTCGAGAAGCAGGCGCGCGTGCTCCAGCTCATCCGCGCCTACCGCGTGCGCGGCCACCTCCTCGCCGACACCAACCCGCTTGGCTACGAGCCGCGTCTCCACACCGAACTCGATCCGGCCAGCTACGGCCTGACCGTGTGGGACCTCGATCGTGTGTTCATCACCGGGCGCCTTGCGGGTAAAGACAAGCTTCCGCTCCGCGACATCCTCGACATCCTGTGGGACGCCTACACGGGCCACATCGGCGTCGAGTTCATGCACATCTCCTCGCCCGAGGAGAAAGCGTGGCTGGTCGAGCGCATCGAGCCGCAGCAGTTCCGCGACCCGATTGCGCCGTCGCGCAAGAAGCGGATGTTCGAGAAGCTCAACGCCGCCGAGGCGCTGGAGCAGTTCATCCACACCAAGTACATCGGCCACAAGCGGTTCTCGCTCGAAGGAGCCGAGACGATGATCCCCATTCTCGACGCCATCATCTCCGACGCCGCCGATCAGGAGACGAAGGAAGTCGTGATGGGGATGGCGCACCGGGGGCGGCTCAACGTCCTCACCAACATCATCGGGAAGCCCTACCACAAGGTCTTCGACGAGTTCGAAGGCACGATCGATCCCAACTCGATTCACGGCTCCGGTGATGTGAAATACCACCTCGGCGAACAGGGCACCTACACTGCGCCGAGCGGGGCCACGACGAAACTGACGTTGGCCTCCAATCCGAGCCACCTCGAAGCGGTCAACCCGGTCGTGGAAGGCATGGTGCGCGCGAAGCAGCAGCGCCTCGTGGAGGAGCATCCGACGATGCCCGAGAAGGAACTCCGCGACCGCGTGCTCCCGATCCTCCTCCACGGCGATGCCGCCTTCGCGGGGCAGGGCGTTGTGACAGAGACCCTCAACCTCTCGCAGCTCGACGGCTACCGCACCGGCGGCACCATCCACCTTGTCGTCAACAACCAGATCGGGTTCACGACGCTGCCGATGCACAGCCGCTCGTCGGCTTATGCGACGGACGTGGCGCGCATGATCCAGGCGCCCATCTTCCACGTCAACGGCGACGACCCCGAGGCGGCCATCCGCGTGGCGCGTCTTGCGCTCGACTTCCGGCAGGTCTTCAACAAGGACGTGGTCATCGACCTGATCTGCTACCGCAAGTACGGCCACAACGAGGGCGACGAGCCGAGCTACACGCAGCCGCTCATGTACGCGCGCGTCAAGGCGCATCCCGGCGTGCGCGCCAAGTACGCCGCGCGCCTCATGGCCGAGGGCGTGCTCAACGTAGAAGAAGTCGAGCAGATGATTAAGGATGTGACCGCCGGCTACGAGGAGAAGCTCGCCCGCGCCAAAGAGATCGCACAGGGGAAGCCCGCGCGAGAAGCTTTGCCGCCGCCGGTTGAGGAAGAGGACGGTTCGGACATCATCGAAACGCCCGTGGCGGCGGACGTGATAAGCCAAATCGCGCACAAGATCGCGGTCGTGCCCGAAGGTTTTCAGATCAACCCGAAGATGGTCAGCCAGCTCGCGCGCCGCGTCAAGATGGGCGACGGCGAGGCTCCGATGGACTGGGCCTTCGCCGAACTGGCGGCCTTCGGCTCGCTCGGCTTGGAAGGAGTGCGCGTGCGTCTGTCGGGACAGGATTCGGGGCGCGGCACCTTCTCGCAGCGCCACGCCATCATGTATGACACGCGGACGGGCCAGCCGTGGACGCCGCTCACCGAATTGACGGCGGTGGGCGAAGGACGCTCGCGCGTCGAGGTCTTCGATAGCTCTCTGTCGGAGCAGGGCGTGATGGGTTTTGAGTATGGCTACTCGGTCGTCGCGCGCGATGCGCTCGTCGCGTGGGAGGCGCAGTTCGGCGACTTCGGGAACGGCGCGCAGGTCATCATTGACCAGTTCATCGCGCCCGGCGTGGACAAGTGGCAACAGCCCTCGCGCCTCGTGCTGCTGCTGCCGCACGGCTACGAAGGGCAGGGGCCGGAACATTCGTCCGCGCGGCTCGAACGTTATCTCCAACTCTGCGCCGAGAACAATATGCAGGTCTGCTACCCCACCACCCCGGCGCAGCATTTTCACCTGCTCCGCCGTCAGGTGAAACAAAGTGACGCGCGTCCGCTCATCGTTATGACGCCGAAGAGCCTGCTGCGCCTGCCCGCCGCCGTCTCGACGATTGAAGAGCTGACGACGGGCGGTTTCCGCCCCGTCATTGACGACGCCGAAGTGCAGGACAAAGACGCCGTGCTCCGCATCGTTTTGTGCAGCGGCAAGCTCTACTACGATCTCGCGGCGGCGCGCAAAAAAACGGGCGACGCGCGCGTGGCTATCGTCCGTCTCGAACAGTTCTATCCATTCCCCGAACGCGCCCTGCGCGAGACGTTCGCCGCGTACCCGAACGCGACGCAACTCGTCTGGGCGCAGGAGGAGCCGAAGAACATGGGCGGCTGGACGTTCGTCGAGCCGCGACTCGTCGGCCTCATGCCGAAGGGCGCGCGCCCCTACTACGCGGGCCGCACGGCTTCGGCCAGCCCCGCCACCGGCTCCTACGCCATCCACGAGCTTGAGCAGCGCCAACTCGTAGACCACGCGCTCACCACCGATGCGCCCTTCATCTCGAACGCCTCGACGGCGCAGTACGCGGGGCAGGCGGACTCTTGAGAAGGGGCGGCGCGCGCGAAGACGCTCGCAAAGAGTAAATCCGAAACTTAGAGCGAGTTGCGAATCACTTTACCAACCGTTTAGAGGCGGGCCATGCCCGCCGTTTCAAGCGCCGGGTAAGTTGAAACGGCGGGCATGGCCCGC
>JBGTBQ010000230.1:0-6759 GCA_041749275.1 Pyrinomonadaceae bacterium
CGCTCTCGCTCGCGGCGCAGGCCGCCCGCCACGGCGAGAAGCTGTGGGAGCGCGACCCGGCGGAGTGCTGCCGCTTGCGGAAAGTCGAGCCGCTGCGCGAGATGCTCGCGGGCCTTCGTGCATGGATCACGGCCATCCGCCGCGAACAGACACCGGCGCGGGACGGCGCGCGGATAGTCGAAAGAGACGCGAAGTTCGGTCTCGTCAAAATCAACCCGCTCGCCGCATGGTCGTCGCGCGACGTGTGGAGCTATGTCTTCGAGAACGACGTGCCATACAACCCGCTCCACGACCTCGGCTATCCGTCCATCGGCTGCGCCCCATGCACGACGCTCGTCAGGATTGGCGAAGACCCACGCGCCGGACGCTGGCGCGGTAAGGCCAAGACCGAATGCGGGTTGCATCAGTGAAGCTAACAGCAATCATCGAAAGGAAAATATGAGATTGATTAGTCCCCACGGCGGCGCTCTCGTCAACCGGGAAGTCGCCGGAACTGAACGCGAGCAACTGCTCGAAGCCGCGAAGAAATTTCCCGCGTTGCGTCTCAGCGCGCGCGCCGTCGCTGATCTTGAACTGATCGCCACGGGCGGTTACTCGCCGCTCGAAGGTTTTTTAGGCGAGGCCGACTACCTCTCGGTGCGCGACTGGATGCAGCTTACGAACGGCGTGGCGTGGCCGCTGCCCATCACGCTCTCCGTCACGAAAGAGCAGGCGGACGTGCTTCGCGTGGGGCGCGACGTGGCGCTCTATCAAGGCGAACATCTGCTTGGCATATTGCATCTCGCGGAGAAGTACGTGCGCGACCGAGAACGCGAGGCCGAACAGGTCTACCGCACGACGGACGCGGCCCATCCGGGCGTGCGCGCGATTTACAGCGAGGGCGAGTGGTTGCTCGGTGGGCGCATCAGTTTGCTGAACCGCTCACTCGACCAGCCTTTCGGCGCCTACCAAAAAGACCCGGCACAGACGCGCGCGCTCTTTCGTGAGCGCGGCTGGCGTCGCGTCGTCGCCTTTCAGACGCGCAACCCCGTCCACCGCGCGCACGAGTACATCCAGAAGTGCGCGCTGGAAATCGCCGATGGTCTGCTCCTGCATCCCATCGTCGGTGAGACGAAATCGGACGACATCCCGGCGGACGTGCGCGTGCTCTCCTACGAGGCGATTCTCGCGCACTACTACCCGGCGGCGCGCACAGTGCTGTCGGTGCTGCCGGCGGCGATGCGCTACGCGGGGCCGCGCGAGGCGGTCTTTCACGCGCTCGTGCGGAAGAACTACGGCTGCTCGCACTTCATCGTCGGGCGCGACCACGCCGGCGTCGGCAACTACTACGGCACTTACGACGCGCACCACATCTTCGACGAGTTCGCGCCCGAAGAGTTAGGGGTCACGCCGCTCTTTTTCGACCATACTTTCTACTGCCGCGCGTGCGGCGCGATGGCGTCGGTCAAGACCTGCCCGCACGATACGGACAATCACGTCACGCTGTCGGGCACGCGCGTGCGCGAGATGCTCGGCGCGGGCGAGATACCGCCCGTCGAGTTCACGCGCCCCGAAGTGGCGCGCGTGCTGATTGAGGCAAGCAGGCAGTAAATAGCAGGCGGTTCCGACACGGTTCGTTACAGGCGGTCAAAGGAGATTTCAGTGAGTAAAGAGCAAGGATTCGTATTGTGGCTGACCGGGCTTTCGGGCGCGGGGAAGACGACGCTGGCGGCGAGGCTCGCGCCGGAGCTGCGCGCGCGCGGGCTGCGCGTGGAGGTGCTGGATGGGGATGAGGTGCGGACGAATTTGTCGAAGGGCCTCGGCTTTTCGCGTGAAGACCGCGACACGAACATCCGGCGCATCGGGTACGTCGCGCGGCTGCTCGCGCGCAACGGCGTGGCGGCGATTACGGCGGCCATCTCGCCTTACCGCGACGTGCGCGAAGAGGTGCGGCGCGCGGTTGAAGATGAAGGCGCGGGCTTCGTCGAAGTCTATGTCGAGTGCCCGCTGCAAGTGTTGGCCGAGCGCGACGTGAAGGGGTTGTACAAGAAGGCGCTCGCGGGCGAGATCAGGGAGTTTACGGGCGTCTCCGATCCTTACGAGGAGCCGCACGCGCCGGAGGTGGTCGTGCGGACGGACGCGGAGACTATCGAGACGAGCGCCGCCAGAATCATCCTTGAGCTTGAGAGGCGCGGCCTGATCTTTGTGGCCCATGTCGAAGAAGCGAACGGTTCATTATTGGAGACGGCGCGGCTTGCCGTCGCGGTTTCGTAGGGGCGGCTGAACATTGCGTGTGCCGGTCGTCCCCACGGAGAAGCGCGCGCGTCAGTCCTGTCTTCTACGCAGCAGGATTGACGCGCCGCTCATGCTCGTATTTATCCGCCGATAAAAATAATTTCTTTGACTCTCCCGCTCTCCATCCCATACATTGCACGGGTCGAGATGTCGGAGTAGAATTCGACCGTCCTGTTCGGATATACGGGGTTCCCTTCGCGGGGCTGTTGTTTTAAAAGCAATCGTGGCGATTTCGAGAGACTTGCTCCACGTAAAAAACTGCTAAGGAATCGGTCAGGTGTTCTCGCTCCCGCGCTTTCCTTAGCGCGGGGGCTTTTTGTTTTTGGGCGTGAATTGACGGCAGGAGCGAAGATGACAGGTAAGGCGCAACCCGAACCACTCTGGCGGACTCCCGATCAGACGGCGAGGCTGGCCGAGTTGACGAGCGACGACAGGGACTTGAAAGAGCAGCCGCTGCGCCGCGACGTGCGCCTGCTCGGACGGCTCCTCGGCGAAGTGCTCAAAGAACAGGCCGGCGTGGCGTTGTATGAAGCGGTCGAAGAGTTGCGACAACTCACCATCAGGCAACGAGACGCGCAGGCGCGCGTGAGCCGGCACGACACGGGCGCGCTCGATGAGCAAGAGTTGATGAAGAGCGCCGGGCGGCTCATCCGGGAGATGTCCAACGCCGAAGCTTACAAGTTGACGAAAGCCTTCGCCATCTACTTCGAGTTGACCAACCTCGCCGAAACTAACCACCGCAAGCGGCGGCGCGTGGCCGCGCAACTGAGGCCGGAGCGAGCACACCAGCCCGGCACCTTTCCCGGCACGCTCCGGCGCATGAAAGAGGCCGGCCTCAGCGCGGAAGCGGCGCTCGAACTTTTGCGCCGCGTCGAAATCATTCCGGTGTTCACCGCGCACCCGACCGAGGTCGCGCGCCGCACGGTGCTCTTCAAACGGCGTCGCATCGCGCAGGAGTTGGAAGCGCTCGACCGTCTGCCGCTCACCGAAGAACAGGCGGCGCGGGGCCAGTCGGTCATCTTCGCCGAGATCACCGCGCTCTGGCAGACCGACGAAGTTCACCGCCGCCAGCCGACCGTAGGCGACGAGATCAAACTCGGCCTCGATTATTACGACACCTGTCTGATTGATTCTCTGCCGCGCGTCTACCGCGAGATGGCCGGCGTGTTCGCCGAAGTCTACGGCTCGCCGGCGCACGCGACGGAGCTTCCGACCTGCATTCGCTTCGGCTCATGGATCGGCGGCGACCGCGATGGCAACCCCAACGTCTTGCCGGAGACGACCCGCGCGGCGCTCGACCTCGCGCGCCGGCTGATCCTCAATCATTACATCGCGGCGACCGCCGACTTGATGGATCGTCTCAGCTCCTCCGTGCGCCAGACGGCGGCTGCGCCTTCGCTCGTCGAGGCGTTGAACCTTTACGCCGAAAGCTTCCCCGTGGTCGCGCTGAAAAACGCGACGCGCGCGCCGCATGAACTGTACCGGCGCCATCTCGACTACATCGCGTACCGGCTTGAGCACACGCGCGAAGGGCGGGCCGGCGCGGTCGCTTACCAAGAGGCGAAAGATTTCGCCGCCGACCTCGAACTCCTACGCGCGAGTTTGGTGGAGAACGGCGGCGAGCGCCCCGCGCGGCTGTGGCTCGACCCTCTGCTCAGACAGGTCGAGACGTTTGGCTTTTACCTGCACACGCTCGACATACGGCAGCACGCGCGCGTTCATGCGCGCGCCGTCGCCGAGTTGTCAGGCGGCGCGGACGCGGGTGCGGGCGGCGTGCCCATCAACGCGCCTTCGGACGCGACCACAGAACTGCTCGACACCTTGCGGACTGTCGCGGAATTAAAACGGAGCTTCCCGCCGGAGGCGATTCGCACCTACGTCATCAGCGGCGCGCGGACGGCGGCTGACGTGACCTCGCTGGTCTGGCTCGCGCATCTCGGCGGAGTTTCGGTCGCCGCGGCGGCGGACGGGCGCGACCCCGGTCTGATGCCCGTGCCGCTCTTTGAATCTATCGAAGACCTGCGCCGCTGCCCCGAAGTCTGCCGCGAGTTGTGGACTTCGCGCGAGTACGCGCCTCTGCTCGAATCGTGGGGCCGCATGCAGGAAGTGATGCTCGGCTATTCGGACTCGAACAAGGATGGCGGGATGCTCACGAGCACGTGGGAGATTTACAAGGCGCACCGCGCGCTCCACGGCGTCGCCGATGAGTGCGACGTGCGTCTGCGACTTTTCCACGGGCGCGGCGGGACAGTCGGACGCGGCGGCGGCCCGACGCATCGGGCGATTGTCGCGCAGCCCGTCAATGCGTTCGGCGGGAGCCTGAAGATTACGGAGCAGGGCGAGGTGCTCAACTGGAAATACGCCGAGCCGGTGCTGGCCGAGCGCACGCTTGAGCTGATGATTGCCGCCTCGCTCGAAGCGCTCTCGCGTTCCGCCGGAACGCCCTCGCGCGAACGGCTCTCGGAATGGGAAGCCGCGCTCGACGAGATGTCGAGCGATGCCTTCGACTTCTACCGCACGCACGTCGCGGAGAACCCGGACATCCTGCCCTACTTTGAAGAGGCGACGCCGGTTCTGGAACTGGAACACGCGCGCATCGGTTCGCGCCCGGCGCGGCGCGGCGAACGGCGCGGTCTCGATGATTTGCGCGCCATCCCGTGGGTCTTCGGCTGGATGCAGAGCCGTCACGTGCTGCCCGCATGGTTCGGCGTCGGCTACGCGCTCGAAAAATTCGCCGACATGGACGCAAGCCACGAGCATCTGCTGCAAGAGATGGGGAAGGACTTTCCGCTCTTTGAGAGTTTAATCTCGAACGTCGAGATCGGCATGGCGAAAGCAGACCTCTCCATCGCCGCGCTCTACGCGGGTCTCGTTTCGGACGAGGCTCTGCGCGAGCGCGTCTTCGCCCTCATCACGGAGGAGTTTCAACGGACGCGAAGGATGATCCTGCGTGTCAGCCGCCAATCGCGGCTACTGGAAAACAATCAGGTGCTCGCCCGCTCGATTCGTCTGCGAAACCCTTACGTTGACTCGCTCAGTCTGATTCAGGTCGAACTGCTGCGCCGCGAGCGCGCGGGCGAGGAAAGCGACGAACTCAACTACACGCTGGCGGCGACCATCAACGGCGTCTCGGCGGGGTTGCGGAACACGGGATGATTCGACCGAGCCATCATCTCGCCGCTACGCGGCGGAATCTTTGGTGTCATAGATGAGTTTAACTCTCGAACCGACCATCGAAGCTGACTGTACTTTCGCGCGTGACGCGGCGTTCCGCGTGAGCGGCGGCGAGTTGCGGGACGTGACGCTGCGCTATGCGCTCTACGGCGAATTGAACGAGCGGCGCGACAACGCGATTCTGGTCTGTCATGCGTTGTCCGGCTCGGCGCGCGTCGCCGATTGGTGGCCGGAGTTGTTCGGCGTGGGCGGCGTCTTTGACCTCAAGCGCCACTGCGTGATCGGCGTGAACGTGATCGGCTCGTGCTATGGCTCGACGGGGCCGCGCTCGATCAATCCGGAGACGGGCGAGGCTTACGGCGGCGGCTTCCCGCTGGTGAGCATCGGCGACATGGTGCGCGCGGAGGCGCGGCTGCTCGACCATCTCGGAGTCGAGCGTCTGCGGGCCGTCGTCGGCGGTTCCATCGGGGGGATGCAGGCGTTGCAATGGGCGGTTGATTTTCCCGCACGGGTTGAGAACTGCATCGCCGTCGGAGCCGCGCCGCTCGCGGCGTTGGGACTCGCGCTCAATCATCTACAGCGCCGGGCCATCATGCACGACCCGGCGTGGCGCGGCGGTCTTTATGAGCCGGACGCGCAGCCGGTCGCGGGCCTCGCGCTCGCGCGCTCCATCGCCATGTGCTCTTACAAGTCGGCGGAGCTGTTCGACGAGCGCTTCGCGCGCAACCCCGACCGCGCGGGCGAAGACCCGCACCGCTCGCTTGAAGAGCGTTTCGATGTCGCCGGTTATCTGGATCATCAGGGCCGCGTGTTCACACAGCGCTTCGACGCCAACTCTTACCTCGTTCTGTCGAAGGCGATGGACACCTTCGACCTCGCGCGCGGCTACGAGTCCGAGGCAGCGGCGTTGCGGCGGGTGAGCGCGCGCGTGCTGCTGGTCGGCATCTCTTCGGACTGGCTTTTTCCGGCGGACTCCATCCGCGCGCTGGCGGGGAGAATGCAGTCCGCTGGTGTCGAGTGCCGTTACGAAGAACTTCCGTCGTCGCACGGGCACGACGGTTTTCTCGCGGACGCCGACTTGCTCGCGCCGCTGCTGCGCGCGGCGCTCGATGATGAAGGCGCGGCGATTGATGAGAGTAGAACGATTGACTTCGCGCGTGCGGCGGCGTTGAGCGTCGCCTGAAAACTTTCGGAGGTTAGAGACATCATGTCTGAAAATTATCGAATCAACACCGCGCTCCCGCGCGACCTATTGCGCGACCGCGTGGCGGTCGTCACGGGCGGCTCGCGCGGCGTCGGGCGCTCGGTCGC
>JBGTBQ010000231.1:0-7936 GCA_041749275.1 Pyrinomonadaceae bacterium
GCGCACGCCCTCGACCAAGTCGCGCCACAACGCGCGCGCGTCGCGCAGCGGGTGCGACCGCGCCGCGGACTTCTTCCCTTCGGCCTCGTCGCCGAAACGCACGCGCGAGAGCGCCCACACAATCGCCGCGTAAGAGACGCCGTTGACCAAGAAGCACCCGACGAGGCCGAAGAATTGGATTGTCAGCGCGGCGAGGACGGGGCCGACGACGCGCGCGAGTTGGAACTGCGCCGAGTTGAGCGCGACGGCGTTGGCGAGGTCTTCACGCCCCACCAAATCGTATGCGAAAGCCTGATAAGAAGGCCCCGCAATCGCCCAGCAGCAGCCCGTCGTGAACGTCAACAGGAGAATGATCCACACGTCCTGAGGGCCGTCCACCACGCCCGCCGCGAGCAGCGCCGCGAGCGTGAGCGCCGACGCGCCCGCGCCCACCTGCGCCATGATGAGCAGCCGCTTGCGGTCAACGAGGTCCGCGAAGACGCCGCCGAGCAGTGTGAGCAGCAGCGCCGGCACTGTCGCCATGAAGCTGTCCACGCCGAGCCAGAAGGCCGAGTCCGTCAGTTGCAGGACGAGCCAGCCTTGCGCGACCGTCTGCGTCCACGTCCCCGTGTTCGACAAAAACGCGCCCGCCCAGAACAGACGAAAGTTGCGGTGCGCGAGCGCGCTGAACATCCCGCCCGCGCGTCGCGCTTCTCCTTCGACCGCCGCTTCGCCCCGTGCCGTTTCCATATACCTTGAGATTAATAACGGAAGAATCAATAATACCGCACCGTTAATTAAGCAAGCGGTGCGCGGTAAGCAGGAGGAAGCAGGCGATCCGCGACGAACGGCCCCTCTTTTTATCGCCGCTCAACGCTCACCGCTTACTTCCATCTAAGATTGCCCTCTACCGTGTGCGGCCCGCAAGGAGAGACGGATGATTTTATTAGACGCTGAAAAAGCGAGACAAGTCAGTACCGCCTGCGGTAGCGGGCGGGTTCTAGCCACGTAACCACCCGCCCGCTACCGCAGGCGGTACTGACCTGTCTGACTCCGACCGTGACTTTGCAAGAGGTCTATTCCCACGCGCAACCTTTGTGAACAAGCAACAACCCAACACCGACACTCCGCTCCTCGATGACAGAAGAGGAGCGATAGCCGTGCTCACGCTCAACCGCCCCGAACGTTTGAACGCCGTGAGCCTGTCTTTGTATCAAGCTCTGGAAAAAGCACTGAAGGAGATCGAGTCGGACGGCTCGGTGCGCTGCATCGTGCTGACCGGCGCGGGGCGGGCTTTTTGCGTCGGCGCGGATTTGAAAGCTCACGGCGGCAGTGAATTGAGCGAAGACGAGCGGCGCGAATACGTGGAGGCCGGCCAGCGCGCGTCGAAGTTGATACAAAGTTGCGGCAAGCCGTGTGTGGCGGCGGTCAACGGCCACGCCATCGGCGCGGGACTTGAACTGGCTTTGGCCTGCGACCTTGTGGTCGTCGCCGCCGAAGCCAAACTGCGTTTCCCCGAAATCTCGCTCGGCACCTTCATCGGCGGAGGCGCAATCTACACGCTCGCCGCGCGCGTCGGGCTGTCTAAGGCGAAAGAGTTGGTCATGCTCTGCGAATTCTTTAGCGGCGCGGAGGCGGTCGCTTTCGGTCTGGCGAATCGCGCGACGCCCGCCGCGGAGGTCTTGCCGGAGTCGCTCAATCTCGCGGAGCGCCTCTCCAAAATGGCCCCGGTGTCGCTCCGGTACGCCAAACGTCTACTCAACGGCGCGCGCCATCTGGAACCCGACGCAGCCCTCGCGCTCGAAGCCGAAGCTCTGCTGGCCTGTATGCGAACGCGGGATTGGAAAGAGGGCGTCCGGGCCTTCGCCGAAAAGCGGGAGCCGCGTTTTGCAGGCGAGTAGGACAGAGCATGAGTGATTCCCTCGATTGCATCTTCAAACCGAAAAGCATCGCCATCGTCGGCGCTTCGCGGGAGCAAACGAAGCGCGGCTATCAAGCCGTTCAAGCTCTGCTCGAAGCGGGCTTTCCCGGCGACATTTATCCGGTCAACCCGAAGGGCGGCGAACTGTTGGGATTGCCGGTCGCCACGTCGCTCGCGCGCATCGAGGGCGAGCCTGAGTTGGCGCTCGTCTGCACACCCGCGCAGACCGTCCCCACGATGCTCGCGGAGTGCGCCGAGAAAGGTATCCGCGGCGCGGTCGTCCTCGCGCTGGGCTTTCGTGAATCGGGCGCGGCGGGGACGGCGCTTGAAGCTCAAATCTCCGAGGTCGCGCGGCGCACCGGAATCCGTGTCGTCGGGCCGAACACGTCGGGGATACTCAATCTGCCCTATCGCCTGAATCTCATCGGGGTGAAAAACATTCGTCCCGGTCGTCTGGCTCTGCTGGTGCAGTCGGGGAATCTGGCCTTAGCCCTGTTGAACGAAGCGATGATGAATTCCGGGTCTGGCTTTTCTATCTGCGTCGGCGTCGGCAATGAAACCGACATCGCCTTCCACGAATATCTCGACTATCTCGAACACGACCCACACACCGCCGCCGTGCTGATGCACGTCGAAGGCTTCAGAGACGGAAGAAGTTTTCTTGAGACGGCGCGGCGCGTCGCGCGCGTAAAACCGATAGTGTTGTTGAAGGGCGGACGATCAGATGCGGGGCGCGCGTCGGCTAAATCGCACACGGGCGCGATGGCCGGTTCTTATGCGACTCTACGCGCGGCACTGAAGCAGGCGGGCGTCATTGAAGTGAGACGAACGGACGAGTTGTTTCACGTCGGCGAAAGCCTCGCCAACCAACCGCGGGCGAGCGCGCGGGCGGGAGTCGCCATTCTGTCCGACGGCGGCGGACACGCCACGCTCGCCGCCGACGCCTTGCACGAGTCGCACGTTCCGCTCGCGCGGCTTGCCAAAACCACTCAGGACGCATTGCGCGCCGTGCTCGGTTCGGCGGCGAGCGTCGCCAATCCCGTTGATGTCGCGGGCGCGTGCGACTCGGACCCTTCGATCTTCGTTCGCTGTCTTGAGACGCTCATGGCCGCCCCATCCGTCGGCGGCGTGTTGCTCACTGGTTTGTTCGGCGGCTATGCCATCCGCTTCGCGGCGTCTCTCGCGCCAAGCGAAGCGGAAGCCGCCGGGGGGCTGGCGCACTGCGCGGCGCGTTCCGGCAAGCCGCTCATCGCGCACAGCCTTTACGCGCGCACGCCGAGCGAGCCGCTGCGGATTTTAAGAGAGGCCGGCATTCCGGTCGTCGAATCTCTGGAAGTCGCCTGCCGCTGCATCGCCGCATCCTCACAGCACGGGGAGTTGCTCAACAGAAGCGCGCCTGTCATCGCACTTCAAACAGCGCCCGCATGGCCGGGTTTCGCCGCCGCGCGGCGCGAAGCGCGCGAACTCCTCTTGGAAAACGAAGCGCGCGAACTGGCGGCGCAATACGGCGTGCCGCTTGTGCCGGGCCGTTTTTGCGAATCGGAATCTGAGGCCGTTGCCGCCGTCGCCGCACGGCATGGCCCGTTCGCCATCAAAGTGGTGTCGCCCGCGATTCCGCACAAGACGGACGCGGGCGGCGTCATCCTCAATGTGCGCGACGGCGACGGCGCACGCGCGGCGTATCAACGGATTCGCCAATCGGCGTCCGAGTACACAACTTCGCGCAAACTCGCCGACGATTTTCGCGGCGTCCTCGTGACTTCCATGTTGCCGCCGCCGGTCGCGGAGATGCTCGTCGGAGTGAAACGCGATGAGCAGTTCGGCCCGGTTTTGACCGTCGGGATGGGCGGGACAGCCGTCGAAGTCTGGCGCGATATTTCTCTCCGCGTGCTGCCGATTGCACGCGACGAGATGTTCGCCATGCTGGACGAGTTGAAAGCGGCGAAGATTTTGCGGGGCTTGCGCGGGGGCAAGGGCGTTGACCGCGAGGCGTTGGTGCGCGTCATCGAAGCGGTCTGCCTGTGCGCGCTCGTCAATCCCGACATCAAGGAGATCGAGTTGAATCCGGTCTTTGCGGACAGCGACGGAGCGACGGCGATTGACGTGCGTGTGATACTCGTTTGAAGTTCTGCCTGCGCCCACCGGGAAAGAGCCGCGCACGAACGCAAACGGCTGCAAAATCGAGGGGAGTTCATTATGAAACGCGGTTTGAGAAATTTTCTCTGCGCGGCGCTGATTCTGAGTTGCGTTCGGCTCCCGGCGCTTGCACCAGCGCAAGTTAAATCGCACGCGACCGGGGCGGCGTTTGCCGGGGCGGTGTCCGCGTCCACGCCGGAGGCTGCCGCCGCGGGGCGTGAAATTCTCGAAGCCGGCGGGAACGCCGTTGACGCCGCCGTTGCAGTCTCACTGGCGCTAGGCGTGACGGAGCCTGCCGGTTCTGGCCTCGGCGGGCAGTCCTCTTTCATCGTCCACCCGCACAAAGGAAGACCGTTCGCCATCAACGGTACCTCCTTCTCGCCCCGAAGCACGCCGCGCGACGCGAAGGCCGGAGACATTGCGGGCCACAGGGCGACGACCGTGCCAAGCACCGTCCGCGTGCTCGAATATGCATGGCGACGCCACGGCAGCGGGCGCGTCACGTGGGCGCAACTTCTCGCGCCCGCGATTCGCTACGCGGAGGACGGATTTCCCCTCGGCCCCTTTCGACATCGTTCGCTCATGCGTGAAGCGGAGAAACTGCGCGCCAACCCCTCGGCGGCAAAGCTCTTCCTCAACGCGGACGGGTCGGTTCCTGTTTTGAACAGCGTCTTCAAACAGCCCGTCCTCGCCGAGACGTTGAAGCGTCTGGCCCGTGCCGGCGCGGATGATTTTTATCGCGGGCAGATCGCCGCGGAGATTGTCGCGGATATGAAAGCCAACGGCGGCTGGGTCACGCTGGAAGACTTGAAGCGCGTGCCGCCGCCGCAAATCCTGCCGGCGCTCAAAGGGACGTATCGCGGTTGGGACGTTTACACTCTGCCGCCCCCGGCGGGCGGCTGGGCGGTGCTGCAAATTCTCAACATCCTCGAACACGCGCCCGCCGGCGCGCTCGCGCCCGGCAATCCGCGCCGTGCGGTCTGGTTGGCCGAAGCCTTACGCATCGCGCACAGGAACCGGCGGGCCGACCCCGTGGCCGGTTACAGCAGCGAGAAAGCCGAACTCCTTGAGAAGATCGGCAAGGCCAGAGCGAAGCAGTTGGCCGCCACGTTCGAGCATCCCGGCTCCGGCGAGACGACGCATTTTTCCGTCGTTGATAAAACAGGCATGGCCGTCGGCGTGACGCAAAGCCTCAATGCCTACTTCGGCGCCAAAGTCGCCAGCCCCGCGCTCGGCTTTTTGTACAACGACTACATGAAGGAGTTCGAGATCGGGCGCGCGGATCATCCATTTGCATTGCGGCCACAAGCGCCGCCCTATTCCTCGATGAGCGCGACGGTGCTTTCACGTCGGGGCGAGGTCGGCTTGGTGCTCGGCAGTCCGGGCAGCGCGCGCATCATCTCCGCCGTGGCACAGGTGGCGAGTCATTGGGTGGATGCCGGGCAAGGCGTCGAGGCCGCCGTCGTCGCGCCGCGACTTCACGTCGTCCCGGATAACAATCTCTATGTCGAAACGAAGTCGCTTCCCGATGCGTTAATAGCTGAACTGAAAAGACGCGGCTTTAAATTTGTCGAGCCGAACTTCGGACTGACGGAAGAAGGGCTAGACCCTTACTTCGGCGGCGTCCACGCCATCGCGCGAGATGCGTCCGGGTGGCGCGGCGCAGCCGACCCGCGCCGTGATGGTCGTGTCTCTTACGCGACGGCGACGGCGACTGAACGAGATTAAGCTCCGTTTATAAATATCCCGACGAGTCAGCAAGTGAGGTTTGGGCTGTTCGACTTCAATCTGGCGACTGGCGATGTAACAACGCGCCGGAGTTCTGTTTTACGTAAATGAAAAGAGGCTGACCGTCGAGATGGTTTCGGTTGGCGCCGACGGAAAAGAGTCGCAGTTGCGCTTCACCCGTTACAACGTCAAGCCGGACAGTTTAGCTTCGCAACTAAACTTACCGTTACTCGCGTCGCCACGCCGAAAGCGGCTCACCCGTGCCGCCGCGCCGGTGGGCGACGATCTCGGCGAGGATGGCGAGGGCGACCTCTTCGGGCGCGACGGCGCCGATGTCGAGACCGACGGGCGCGCGCACTTCGCTTAAAACATCTTCCGGCACGCCGGACTCGCGTAGCCGCGCGAGCACGATGTTCGTCCGCCGCTTGCTCCCAATCATGCCGACATAATCGGGACGCGCCTGAAGCACGGCTCTCATGCACTCTTCGTCCTCGTTGTGCCCGCGCGTCACGACCGCGACCGCGACGCCGCGGCCCGTGCCGACGACCTCTCTGACCGGCTCCGTCCAATTCGGCGCGGCGACAAGTTCGATCCCCTCTTCGGGGAAGCGCTCGCGCGCGACGAATTCCGCGCGGTCGTCAATGAGTGTGACGCGATAGCCGACCTGCCGCGCGAGCCGCGCCAAAGAAGCGCCGACGTGTCCCGCGCCGCACACGACGACATGCGGCTCCGGCGCGATGCGCTCGAACAGGATGCGCGCCCCGCGCCACTCCGCCAGCGTGGGCGCGAACTCCTCGACGCGGAAGGTGCGCGCCTCGGCGCGCGAAGACAAAAAGGCTTCGGCGCGTGAGGTGATTGCGTCATCGAGCGCGGCGTCGCCGGTCGTCCCGGCTCGCTGGCCCGCCTCTTCGATCAGGATTTTCGCGCCGACGGCGCGCGGAGCGTGGATGACGGTGGCGAGTGCGGCGAGGTCGCCGTCGCAAAGGATGCGTGCAAGCGCCCGCGTGAGGTTTTCAGGATGAGCCGGGTCGCCCATCCTGTTCAGTGCGCACGGGGGTCAACGGACTTACCGGCAGGGCGCGCGAGTCCGAGGGCGGCGAGGGCGCGGCGCGCGAGCCACATGGGGCCGACAAGCAGATAGACCGGATTGCTGAAGAAGGCGGGCCGGTTGCCCTCGATGGCGTGGCCGATGAACTGGAAAACCCAGCCGACCACGAAGAGCGCGAGCGCCCAGCGCCAGTTGAAGAAGAAGAGCGGCAAACTAACGACGATCATCGGGATACCGATGGCGTGCGTCAGGTGGTTCAAAGGATGCTGGTGCTTGGCCTTGTACTCTTCGATGAATGATAGCGGCATGGCTCACCTCCGAAAGCAAGGGTAAGTGTTGAGTAACAAGTGATGAGAAGAAGACATATCTTTTCTGTCACTCGTCACGGTTTTAAGCAGGACACATTTATCAAGCGTTACAAAAATCCCATCACGCACTAAAGTCAATCTAGTAGTCCATTACGGAGAAGGTGAGGAGTTCTGAGTTCAAGCTTTAGCTTGCTGTTCTGGCAAACCAGCAAGCTAAAGCTTGAACTCAGAACCTCAAAATCAGCATGACGGACTACTAGCAACAATGGGTAATTTAAGGCTTTGTATTCCCCCATTGTGGCTTCACCAGATCGCCCATCTTCACGCCGCTCCCGGAAAGAAGAGTGCCAATCGAGATGTTGTCTCTCACCTCGGTGATTTTAATCTTCCCGACCTCCGTCTCTTCCACATCCAGAACTTCTCCCGTGTTGGGGTCTTTCGTGACTTTGCCTTGCCGCATGACGCGGTAGACGGCACCCACGGCCACGCCATGCGCCTTGCCGACATTGAGCGTGATGACAGTCCCTTCCACCACCGCCACTTTGGGTTGTTTGGTCGGAGCCGCGCTGGCCGGATACAAAGAGCCGGAAAATTCGATAGGCTTCGCGGTCGGCGACGCGGAAGTGGGGGGAGAGGAGGTATGACGCTTCTCCTGAATCAGTTTGTTGAGTTGTACGACCGCCTTCCCGACCGCCTGATTGGCGGCTTTGGTGAAGAGCGTGACTTTTAAATCCTCGTCCAACTCGGCGCCCTTCTGCCAGAACGGATTGGACTCCCCTTTCTCGTCGGCGGTCTCCTCAAGATTGACGGCGTCGA
>JBGTBQ010000232.1:0-38231 GCA_041749275.1 Pyrinomonadaceae bacterium
GCATTCACTGAAGTCGAGGTCGAGCGCCTGCCGCTCGGCGCGACGACGCTGACGCGCACCTTCGACGAGCTGGCGCTCTTCCTCTACGACGTGGCCCTGCCGCCGCAGACGCTCGGCGGCGGTTCCGGCCCCGGCGTCGGCGCGGGCGTCGGCACCTCCGGCCAGTTCTCGGTCAACGGCCTCCGCTCGCGCGCCAACAACTTCACCGTTGACGGCTCGGACAACAACGATGAGGACATCGGCGTCCGTCGTCAGGGCTTCTTCTCGCTCGTCCCGCAGTCCATCGAGTCGGTCAAGGAGTTTCAAATCATCACGCTGCTCGCGCCGGCGCAGTTTGGCCGCAACATCGGCGGACAGGTCAACGCCATTTCGCGCTCCGGCGGGAGCCAACACCACGGCACGCTCTACGGTCTCTTCAATTCGAGCCAACTCAACGCGCGTAACTTCTTCGACACGACGAACGGCAGCGCCGTCTCGCCGCTCTCGGTCGGCAATCAACCCGTCGTCTCCGCGCCGGCTCTCAACTTCAACCCGACCACGCTCAACTTCGAAGCGGTCGGCGGTTCACGAATCAACATCCAGAACGGCAGCGGCGGCGAAGACTCTTTCACGCTCGGACAGGGCGGCTTCGTTCTCGGCGGGCCGGTCGTCAAAACCAAAGTCTTCTACTTCGTCTCGTTCGAGGGGCAGACATTGAACGCGACGAAAGAGGCGAGCTTCGTCGTTCCCACGGTCGAGCAGCGCGGCGCGTTCGCGTCGGGCGCGTCCGGCATCTTCCTCGACCCGTTTACACAAGCCGCGACCTTCGCGCTCCCTTCGACGACCGGCGGCGACGCCATCTTCAGTCTCTTCCCGTTCGCCAACGATCCCGCCGGCATCTACGGCGAGAACACCTTCACGCAGACGCTGCCGGCCAGCGCGCGGGGCCGCATCGTTTCCGGCAAGATTGATTACAACTTCAAGCTCGGCGGTCGTCCACAGTCCATCACCGAGCGCTACAACTTCACCGACGACTTCCGCTTCCTCCCCGTCACGGGCGGCGCGATCTCTTCGACCCTCAAACCGCGCGTGCGGACGCAGAACTTTTCCTTCTTCTTCAACAGCGAGTTGTCCGGGCCGAGCGCCTCGACGCTCGTCTTCAATCAGGTGCGACTCTCCTACGGGCGCACGCGGCTCAATTTCGACGAGGTGCGCGACCCCGTGACGCAGATTCCGAGCCGACGCTTCCCCAACGTGCCGTTCCTCCTGAACGCGCCGCTGCTGCAAAACTTCACGCTGCCGAATTACGACGCCGTCAACGACCGCTTCCTCCCCAATACCGGCCCCGTCATCTACTTCCGCGACGGTTCGACGGTCGAGGACACGCTCGGCCCCGTCGGACAGGTGCGGGTGGCGGGTCTCAGTCCCATCGGCGTGGACGTGTTCAACTTCCCGCAGAAGCGCGTCAACAACACCTACCAGTTCGCCGATCAAGTGACGATTCGCACCGGCAGCCACGCACTCATCTTCGGCACCGACAATCGCCGCACGGAACTGAACAGCATCCTGCCGCGCAACTTCCGCCCGCTCATCACCTTTCAGGGAGCGCCCGGTGTGACGACCGATTTCCAGTTGACGGACTTCTTCGTCTCGCCGCTCAACCTCGCCGCCGCCTCCGCCCCCAGCGGCTTCTTCCAGACGCTCACCACGGGCAGCGACGGCGGCATCAACCTGCGCTTCTACCAGTACAATTTCTACGGGCAGGACGAGTGGCGCATCCGCCCTAACCTTTCGCTCTCTTACGGGCTGCGATACGAGTACAACACGCCCGCGCGCGAAACGAACCGACGCATCGAGAGCACTTTCGGCGATCCGGCAAACGCTGCCGTCCCCGGCCTCAACACCTTCATCGGCGGTCGCTCCCGCATCTTCGAGCCGGACAAGAACAACCTCAGCCCGCGCTTCGGGTTGGCCTACTCGCCGAACCTCTTCGGCAAGCCCGGCACGACGCTCTTCCGCCTCGGCTACGGGCATTACAACGACATCGTTCTCGGCGCGGTCGTCAGCCAGTCGCGCAACGTCTTCCCGACCTTCCTGACGGTCAACACCGCGGGCGGCTTGGGCAACCTCTTCTTCCCCCAACTGCCCCTCAGCCTGCTCAACCCCTCCGCCCCGGAACTGGGTCTGGTGACGCCGGGCACGCTCAACCAGCTCGACCCTTCGCTCTCGCCTGCCGAGCGCGTGGCGCTCATCAACCTTCTGGCGAGCGCCGCCGGCGTGTTGCCGGGCGCAAGCGGCGTCGAAGCCACACTCCCGGCCCGCCGACTCGAGACGCCCGGCGCGCACCAGTATGCCTTCAGCTTCGAGCAGCGCTTCGGCTCGGACCTCATCGTCTCCGCCACTTATATCGGCACGCAGGGGCATGACCTGATTCGCTTCTCGACGCCGAATCTGGGCACGAACGCCGTCTCGCTGCTGGATGAGTTCCGCGTGGACTTCCGCGGCAACCGCCGGTTCGAGCCGCAGTTCTTCGGCATCGCCGTCGCGCCGGGCACGCGGCTCAACGCCGGCGAGGGCGGCGGCGACAATCCGTTTTTCTCCGGTGGTCGCCCCGTCCCCGGCGTCGGCGGCATTCAGTTCTTCGAGACGACGGCCTCTTCGCGCTACGACGCGCTGCAACTGCAAGTGCGCGGGCGCTTGTCGAGCAGGCTGCAATTCCGCGTTGGCTACACGCTCTCGAAGACGACCGACGACGTGTCGGATGTCTTCGACCTCGCCGGCGCGCCCGCGCTCCCGCAGAACAGCCTGACCTTCGCGGGCGAGCGCGGCCCCTCCAACTTCGACGCGCGCCACCGCTTCGCCTATCACTTCGTCTACGACCTGCCGCGTCTCGATAACCGTGCGTTCGATTTCATTTTCCGCAACATGCAGGTCGCCGGCGCCGGCCAGTACCAGACGGGCCAGCCCTTCACCGTCAACAGCATCTTCGACGTAAACCTTGACGGCAACCTCTCCGACCGCCTCAACACGACCAACGGTCTCACCATCACGGGCGACCGGCGCCAGCCGCTCATCCTGACAGCGGACGACTTCGACACGCTGCGCGCGCCCATCGGGCAAGACGGCGCCGTGGGACGCAACACCTTCCGCGCCGGCGGCATCCTCGATATGAATCTGGCCGTTACCAAGACCTTCCGTCTCAACGACCAGCAGAGCATCATCTTCCGCACGGAGGTCTTCAACTTTATCAACCGCGACAACTTCGGCGTCCCCGTCCGCTTCCTCGAAGCGCCCGGCTTCGGGCAGGCCACGCAGACCATCACGCCGGGCCGCCGCATCCAGTTCCAGTTGAAATACTCCTTCTGAGCGTCGGGTCAAGTCCTCTTTGAGAGTCTTTCTCTCCTCGCCCGCCACGATGTCGCCAGACGCGCGACATCGTGGCGGGCGAGGAGAGAAAGCTGATACAGGATGACCGCGAGCGCACAAGCTCAACACGGATGGGGCTTCTATTACGAGAAGAATTATTTTAAACTTGCGAACACGGAACTCTCTCCCCCGAAACCGCCGCGCGCAAAATCGTGTCTGCCTTCGGCCTTCCATGCGCCGCGGATAAGGAAAACACATGATGAAGAGAAAACTTTGCGCCCCTCTCTTGTCAGCCCTGACATTGACTCTGTTTGTTCTTCCAGCGAGCCATCACGCCAACGCGCAGACGGCCAACTCGCGTTTCAGCTTCCGCGCCGGGCAGTCAATGTACATCGTCGCCTTCCGCCGGTTGCTAATAACCACGATGGATTCGACAGGCGGGAACCTAACCCACACGGATCACTTCGACAATGATCTCGACGCCGAAAGGAAAGTCAGGCAGAAAATCGAAGAGTGGAGATTCTTCCGCGTTGTGGATAAGCCGAGCGAGGCCGATTTTGTCTTTCTCGTCAACCTCGAAGACAACTCAATCGAGGGGCTGGCTATTCCGTTCGACGCCTACACCAAGCATTACAAAGAGAAGTATGACACTGACGCCCTGCGCGACGCGGCCTACGGGCGCTACATGGCGGGGCCGCTCAACCTGCCGACCATCAGCCGCCTGAGCGACCGCCTCGTTAAGCAGTTCCGCGAAAGCGTGTCTAAAGACGGAGCCAACTCCCGGTAACAAGAGGCCACGGGCGCGCGACAAGGGATCGCGCGCCCGTGGCCTCTTTCTCATAGCGGGCGAAGCGCCTCGCCGGCTACTTCTCCGAAGGGGGCGTCGCGCCGAGTCGCGCGACGATGAGGGGGCGCACGTCCATCTCGCGGCGGTAGAAGACGCGCGGGCGCTGCACGTCCTGCGAGCCGTCGCCGGCGAAGGCGAGGGTGAGACCTACGCCGCGCTTCTCCCGCATCGTGTTGAGCTGCATCTGCGGCACGCGCTCGGTCGCGTAGTCGAACCACTCGCGCACCAGCACGTTCCCGTCGCGCGAAGCGGCCACGTCGGCCTCGCCCTTCTTCAACCCTTCTTCGACAAGCGCGTAAGTCAAATAACCATGGCCGAGCTGCGCGGCTTCGAGCGCCGCCTGATAACTCTGCGCGGCGGTCAGCACATACATTCCTTTTTCGTAAGCGAGTTGCGCCAGCCCCTTCGAGTTCATCGGCCCGCGTCGTTTCTCCTCGGCTTCAAGCGCCTGCCCCGAATTGCAGGCGTCTATCACGAGCGCGAGTTGGCTCGCGCTCAAAGGTTCGAGCACCTTCTCCAGCTCCTGATCGGAGATGCTGTGGTCGAGGATCGTCTTCAGGCTAAACTCGTCCGACAACCTGCGCTCGCCCATGTAACCGAGGTCGTGCGGGAGAAGGTAGAAGCGCTCGGCCTGTGCCGTCCCGTGACCGGCGAAGAAGATGACTACTACGTCCTCCGGCTCTACCGGCTTGAGCTGTTGAAGCGATGCAGGCGCGCCGGCGGGCAACGTCTTCTCGACGCCGGACAGACGCTTCAACGCCGTCAGGATGTTGGCTTTCGTCGCCTCGCCGTCGAACAGGAAGGCTGTTTCGGCGCGCGCTTCCGGTTCCACCTTCGCGCGCTGGCGGCGCACCTCGTCGGCGAAGTCCTGCGCGTCGGCGACCGCGAATTTGAGATTGTACTGCGAGTTGGCGTAAGCGTTGACGCCGACGGCGAGGATGTAGGTCGTGCCGTGGCGGCGCAGGCTGTCGGCGCCGCGGATTTCGAGCGTGGCGTCGCGGCTCTTGACGTTGGCGCGGTTGAAGGCGTAAGCGGTCAGATAGTTCTCGCCCGCGACGATGGGCACGGTGGCCTCGACGGACGCGCGGCCCGCGCCTGCGCCGGGCACGTCGCCGCGCCAGACTTTAACGAGTGTTCCGTTGCGAAAGAGGCGCATGTCCCGCGCTCCCGCCGGCGCATCCGTGACTTCGATCTTGACATTAACGGTGCGCGCGGCAGTCACCGTGTTGGCCGCGACGCCGCCCGCGAGCGTCATCTTGAGAGCCGGTTGGCGACGGTCTATCTGCGCGATGTCGCGTGCGGCGCGCGGGCGTTTTCCGGCGAGAATATCGGAGAGCAAATCAGGGTAGAAATACTCGTTGAAGAAAACTTCGACGGAAGCGACCGTGCGCGTGTCGCCGGCGAAGCGCCAGAGGATTTGGTTCCACGCGGACGGCGAGCCATCGAACAATCCGTCGGGCGTGACGACGAGCCAGTCCGCCGTGTCCGTCATCGTGACGAGCGTCGCCTGAAGCTCGCCGGTCGCGGCCTCCCAGATGCGCGTGCTCGCGTCCTCGCTTCCCGTAGAGAGCCAGCGCCCGTCGGGGCTGAAGGCGACGCTGTTGACGCTGTCGGCGTGCCCAAGCATCGCGCGCGTTTCGGCTCCACTGCCCACGTCCCATAATTTAACGCTCGCGTCAGACGCGCCGGACGCGAGACGGCGACCGTTGGCACTGAAGGCAACGGCGCGCACTCCACCAGCGTGGCCCGCGAGTGCGCGCACCTCTTCGCCGCTGACGCTCCAGAGCTTGAGCGTGCCGTCTTTACTCCCGACCGCGAGTTGGCGACCGTCTGGACTAAAGGCGACGGCAAAGACTTCGCTTTCGTGCGCGGGGAGCGTGCGCGCCGGCTGGCCGGTCGCGGCGTCCCACAACCTGACGGATTTATCCGCGCCGCCCGAAGCCAGCCACTTATTATCAGGGCTGAGGGCGACCGTATTGACCTCCGCCGTGTGACCTGTGAAGACGCGCAGCTCGCGCCCCGTCTCCAAATCCCAGAGCCGGACGGTCGCGTCGCCGCTCCCCGTCACGACGAGCTTGTTGTCGGCGCTGAAGCCGACGCTGTTGATGCTCTCGGTGTGGCCCGTGAGTGTGCGCTCCTCGCGCCCGGTGTTGACGTTCCAGATTTTCGCCGCGCCGCTCAGACTCCCCGACACGAGCCATTGCCCATCCGGGCTAAACGCGAGATGCGTCACCCAGCCGGTGTGGCCCGTGAGCGTTCGCACCTTGCGCCCCGTCGAAACCTCCCAGATGCGAAGCGTGCGATCTTTGCTTCCCGTGGCGAACCAGCGCCGGTCGGGGCTGAAGGCGGTCGCGTAGACGCCGCTCGAAAAACTTGGAAACAGACGCTCCGGCTCGCCCGTGCGAATGTCGCGTACCTGCACGGACTTGTCGCCGTTGCTCGTCGCGATGAGCGCCGCGTCGCGGCTGAAGGCGATCACCTCGGAGGGCGGCTCGCCCGACTCCGCCGTCGCCGTGCCCGCGACCGAGCGCGCCTCGCGCCCATCGCTCAGGTTCCAGACCTTGACCGTCTTCGTCGAGTCGGCGGAGAGCAACGTGCGACCGTCCGCGCCGAAAGCGACGGCGACGGACTTGCCGGCGTGCCCCGCGAGCGTGCGCGCTTCCTTCCCCTGCTCGACGTTCCACACCTTCACGGTCTTGTCGAAGCTCGCCGAAGCGAGCCACTTACCATCCGTGCTGAAGGCGACCGCTTTGACCAGACCGGCGTGGCCCGCGAGCGTCTTCACGTTGGCGCCCGTCGCCGCGTCCCAGATTTTCACCGCGTTGTCCTTGCCGCCCGAAGCAAGCAGCCGCCCGTCCGCGCTAAAGCCGAGCGCCGTCGTCTGGTTCGTGTGCGCCGGCGCTATCGCCGACAATTCGCGCCCCGCCGCCGCATCCCAAACCTTGATCGCGCCCGCCATGTTGCCCACCGCAATCAAACGCCCGTCCGGACTGTAAGCAACGCAGAGCACGCTCCCGTTCCCGGTGAGGCTCCGCATTTCACGCCCCGTCGAGACCTCCCAGAGCTTGACGCTGCCGTCCACCGACCCGGAGGCGACGGTCTGACCGTCCGGGCTGAACGCGACCGCCTTGACGTAGTTGGTGTGACCCGCCAGCTTGCGTAGCTCGCGCGCGGTCAAGACATCCCACAGCCGGAGAGTGTTATCAGCGCTCGCCGACGCGATGAGTTGGCCGTCGGGGCTGAAGGCGACGGCGTCCACGCGAAAGGCGTGTCCGGTTTGCAGGACCAGCTCCGGGCGCACCGTCGTTTGGACGCCGACGACCTCCGTGCCTCTCGGAGACGAAACGACGTGCGGCCCCGCCGGCGCCAGCGCCGCCAGCACCAGCAGCACCAGCAAGAGAGCGGCGACACACACGCGCATGTGCCACACTTTGCTCATCAACGTTTCATCAACACTCTTTCGTCTCTGCTGCATCATAGATTTCCTTTTTGTTAAATCCGGCGGCGAAGCGGACAAATCGGCGGACGCGCGACGGGTTGTTACAATGATGATACTGTAAATGACAATTACCGCGAAGTGATGCCAGTAACATCGTCTTTGTTTATTTACGGCGGCGCCCTCTCCATTCGGTTTGCGACGACGCACAGCCTTCGATTGCGTCAGACGGCACACGACGATACAATCTATCAGCTACAGCAGTGCTCCCACGGTCGAAGTTCCGCGCGAGACGCCGGTCTTTCCTTAGAAATGAGCGCCCACGGTTGCGCGGCCTCGCCGAAGGCAGAGTAACTGGAATGTCCACAGCTTGATTTTACAGACGGCCAATCGAGCCGCGCACTCCGACGACGGTCATTATGGCGAAAGGCAAAAAGCGCAACATCATCCAGCAGATTCTGCGCCGATGGTATCTGGCGCTGGCCGTGCTCCTCTCGCTCGTGGTGTGGTTGAGCCTTGCGATGGCGATGCGCCCCTTGCGCGAGCCGGACGGTCGCTATGGCAAGAACCCGTTCGGCATTGTGACCTCACTAGAGAACCGCGCCCTCGACATGCTCTTCCAATTGCGCGACGCGATGCACCCCGAAACCAGACAGCGGGGGCGGCAAGAGCCGATCACGATCATCGCGGTAGACGAACGATCCATCAGCGAATCGAACATCCGCCTTCAGAAGTGGCCGCGCGATTACTACTCCCGTCTGGTTGATCGCGCGCGCGAGGGTGGGGCCAAGGTCGTCGGCCTTGATCTTTATCTCAGCGAAGAGGGAGGCCGGTCCGCCGAGGACAAGGCCACCGACCAACTGTTGGCCGAGACTATCTACAATACGGAGAACATCGTTCTCGTGCAGAAACTCGAAGCCGGCGGCATCCCGTCCATCGTGCCGCTGCCGGTCTTCGCCGAGGGCGCGACCGCCGTCGGCTTCGCAGACCTCCCGCACGACACGGACAACGCCGTCCGCTCGTCGCTCCTCGTGCGTAGCTCGAACAAACCCGGCGAGCAGGCCGCGTTCAGCTTCGGCGCGGCGCTCGCGCAACTCTACACGGGCGAGGCGCTGAAGGCGGAATCGGAAGACACCTTCCGACTGGGAAGCCGTGTGTTGCCGCTCCGCCCCGACACGAACCTCCAACTCGACTTTCGCGGCAGGACGCCCGCCTTCACATATGTCTCGGCGCGCGACATCCTGTGCGAGGAGTTCGTCAAAAGCTCTACGCGCGCGACGCCGTGCGACGAGGCGAGTCGCCCCTCGGACGAGTTGTTCCGCGACCGCATCGTCCTCATCGGCGCGACCAACAACGACGCGCCCGACCTCTTCCTGACGCCCTATTACGAATCCATGGCGCTGCCGCGCCTCTTCGACAAGACGCTGCCCATTACGCCCGCGCAGATGCCCGGCGTCGAGATTCACGCCAACGCGGCGGCGACCATTCTCTTCGGCAAAAGCCCGACCCGGCCCGGTTTCGCGCAGTCTATTCTGATGTTGCTCGTGCCGCTGGCGCTGGTGGGCGTGGCGGTCTTCCTGCTGCGTGCGTTCTGGGCGTTCATAGGCGTCACGCTCGTCTCCGGCGGCGTGTTGGCCCTCTCGTCATGGGTCTTCAACTCATACACGATAGTGCTGCCGTTGGCGACCGCATGGCTCGGCGTGGGACTGCTCGCGCCGTTCGGCTTCGTCCTGCGCTACGCGCACGAGCGCGCCGAACGCGAGGCGAAAGAGGCCGAGCGCGCGCAGATCATGGACATCTTCTCGCGCTGCGTCTCGCCCGAAGTGGCCGACGAGTTGTACAGCAAGGGCGAGGTCGTCCTCGGCGGCGAGCTGCGCGTCGTGACGCTCATCTTCACCGACATTCGCGGCTTTACGACGCTCACCGAAGCGGCCACCTCGTCGAAGGAAGTGGTCGAATGGCTCAACGAATACTTTAGCCGGATGCACAAGGTCATCAGCTTCTACGGCGGCCACATCAACAAATATATCGGCGACGGCCTGATGATCGTCTTCGGCGCTCCCGTCAACCGCGGCGCGAAGATTGAAGCGCGCGCGGCGGTCGCGTGCGGGCTGGGGATGCTCGAAGAGATCGCGCGCATCAATGAGGACTGGAAGGGCATGGGCCGCCCGCACATCGCCATCGGTGTCGGCATCCACACGGGCGAGGCGACGTGCGGCGTCGTCGGCGCACCGGGCCGCCTTGAATACACGCTCATCGGCGATACGGTGAACCTCTCGGCGCGGCTGGAATCCACGACCAAGGAAGCGGGCGTCCCGATGCTCATCAGCAACGCCACCGCTGAACTGCTCGGCGAGGGTTACGAGACAAGCCCGCTCGGCGACGTGACCGTGAAGGGTAAGACCGAAAGCACCTCCGTCTACACCGTGCAAAAGCGCGGGGTGTCGGCGCCGGTGAGCGCCGCCGTGCCGGTGTGATTCGCATTGAGAATGGCGGGCACGCTTACAGGCAAAGATTTCGACTGCCCGTCGCATCTGATCTGTCCAGCACAGACGTATCGTCTGTCGGTTGAGATCGAACACCTTTATGACAGGTTTTGTTTCAGGAAAGAGGGAATAGAGCTATGACCAAGTTTACGATCCGCGCCGCTCTTGTCTTCGCGGCCTTGATGTTTGCGCCGCTCATCGGCGACGCCACTTTCTCGGTGCAGGCTCAGCCGCCGCAGCAGCAACCGACGCCGCGCCCCCCGAAGAAGAAACTTCAGGCCAACTCCAATTTCGCCGAGTACGCTGCCCGTGACTCGTCCAACCGCCTCATCGCGGGCGGAGCCACACGCAATCTCACAGACCCCATGACTTCCGGCAAGACCAGCTATATTGAAGGCAATTACGTTGAAGCCATCAAATGGTTTAAGACAGCCATTGGGAAGCATGACGCGCAAGCGATGTACTCGCTCTCCGAAGCTTATTTCAGTCTGGGCGCCTCGCACGAAGCAGCCGGGCAGAACAAGGAAGCGATTGAGGCATATAAGAAGTCGGTCGAGTTGAGTCCCCGGTCGGCGGTTGCGTACTACAATCTCGGCAATGTCTACGCCACCGAGAAGCACTACGCGGAGGCCATCGCCGCCTATCAGAAGGTGGCCGCGCTCGCGCCCGCCGAGAACGTCGTCCCCTACAACATCGGACTGGCACACGCCGCGGCGGGGCAGAACGAGGAAGCCATCGCCGCCTTCAAGCATTCAATCAGCCTCAAGGCCGATTTCGCCGACGCGCACTACAATCTCGGCATCGTCTACGGCACCGCCGAGCAGTACGAGGAAGCAGCCGCGGCTTTCAAAGAGGCCATCCGCCTGAAGCCCGACAACGCCGAAGCCCACTACAGGCTTGGCCTCATGCACTACATGCTCGACGACGACCGCGGCACCAAGGCCGAGATCAAGGAACTTGAGAAGCTCAAGTCTGAACTGGCGGCCAAGCTCAGGGAATTGACCAAAGCCGAATCGTCGAAGCAGTAAGCAATCCGTCCACATTCATCAGCGAGCGCGTGCCCGCCGGTTCAACTTCCAACAGAGGTTGAACCGGCGGGCACGCGCTCGCCGATGAACGAAGTGCGAAGTGCGAAGTGAACCGCGAGACCGTTTTTGAGCCTCTTTCGAGTCCGAGGAATCCACCACATGCACCCCCTACACTTTCCCCGGTCGTCGCGCGCCGTCGCGGTCAACGCTCCTCGGTTTCTGATCCTTGTCGTCTGTGCCCTGCTCACGTTCTGTGCGTCGCACGCCGCGGCTCGTGCAGGGACACCGGGGAGCCGGCAGGATGCTCCCGTCAAGTCGCGTATCACGACGGCGACCGGGGTGCGCGTCCGCACGGCTCCGCAGACCACGGCTCAAGAGGTGACGAAGCTACAGCTCGGCCTTGTCGTCGAAGTGTTGGAACGCACGGCGGCGAGGGAGAAGATCGGCGCCGCGGAGGACTATTGGTATCGCGTCGCCGCGCCGGGCGGAGCCGAAGGGTGGCTTTTCGGCGGGCTGACCGCGCCGTTCGACCCGCAACGGCGCGTCGAGTCGTATCTGAAAATCGCCAACGACCGTCTCAAAATCGAAGAGGCGAGTTTCGCCGAGCGCGCTGACCTTTACAAGTTCCTCGACCGCGTCGCGCCGGAAGCCAAAGAGGGCGCCGCGCTCGCCGAGCTTGAGCTGCTGCGCCTGCTCGCGCTCCACCAATCACTCGCCGCGATGCCCTTCGACAAGTTGGACGCAGCGCCTTACAAGGACTGGACGAAGGAACATGAGAAGTTGATCGTCTACAGCGAGCCGGCGGGCCTGTGGTTCGTGCGCGCGGACGCGCTGTGGGCGTTGGAGAAGAAGTACCGCGGATTGGCCGTGGCCGAGCGTATTGCATGGGAAGCCTCGCGCCTGCCGCTCCCCGGCGAGTGCGAGGGCTATCTGCCCTGCTACCTGAGCTTGGCGGGCCTGACCGACGGCGAGTACCTGAAGCTCTACCCGCGCGGCGCGCACGTCGGCGAAGCACTCGACGCCATCTCCAAGTTTCTCGACCGTGTGCTCGAAGATTTGAAAAGCAACAACCCCGTCTACGAAGTCCCCGCCGAAGACCGCAACGGTTTCCGCACGGCAATCGCCGAACTCGGCGTGACCGTCACGCGCGCACGTCATGCGAAGGGCGCCGAGGTTCTGAAGAAGCTCGACCAGTTGGCGGCGAGGTTTCGTTAAGCCAAAGACACAACAAGACCGGAAAAACCAGACGGGGACGAAGGCGCGAAGAAAGAGATGTTGCTCTTACTTCGCGCCTTCATCCCCGTCTGGCTTTCCCTTCGTCTTCACGGTATCGGCATAGCGGGCTTACATGTCGTGCGGGACATGAATCGGCGGCAGGTCGTAGGGGGCGGAGACGACCGTGAAGATGTCGCTCGAAGCCAGAAATCGCTCCGCTCCCGCGGCGTCCACCGGGCGCGAGAAGAAGAAGCCCTGACCGAACTCGCACTTCAGCGCCTTGAGTTGTGCGAACTGCTCAAGTGTCTCGACGCCCTCGGCCACGACATCCATTTCGAGGTTCCGCGCGAGCATGATGATCGTGCGGACGATCTCGGCGTTCTCGTTGTTGCCGTCCATGCGCGAGACGAACGAGCGGTCAATCTTGAGCGTGTTGATCGGGAAGCGATGAAGGTAGGAGAGCGAAGAGTAGCCGGTGCCGAAGTCGTCTATCGAGAGTTCGACACCGAGAGTGCGGAGTTGGGCGAGCATCATCGGCGCGGTCTCGATGTTCTCCATCATAATGCTCTCGGTGATTTCCAGTTTTAGGCTGCGCGGCTCGATGCCGGTCTCGGCCAGCACCTCGCGGATGTGCCTAATCAGGTCAGCCTTCATGAACTGCTTGCCCGACAGGTTGACGCTGACCTGAAGCGGTGGGTATTGCGGGTAACGCTCTTGCCACGCGCGCAGTTGGCGACACGCATCTTCGAGCACCACTCTGCCGATGGGCGCGATCAACCCGGTCTCCTCGGCCATCGGGATGAATTCGTCAGGCGCGATGACTCCGCGCTCCGGGTGCTGCCAGCGCACCAGCGCCTCGAAGCCCGTGATGTTCCCGCTCTTCATCGAGATGATGGGCTGATATTGGAGGTAAAACTCGCGGCGTTCGACGGCGCGGCGCAAGTCCGTCTCAAGCTGTAAGAGGTTGAGGGCGCGCGCGTGCATCGCCTTGTCGAAGACCTCATGCCGTGCTTTGCCCGCCGACTTCGCGCGGTACATCGCCGTGTCGGCGTCGCGCAGCACGTCTTCGGCGCGCTCATACCCGGTCGTCGAAAGCGCGATGCCGGTGCTCACGGTGGTAAAGACCTCGTGTCCGTTCAGGTTGAAGGGGAGCGAGAGTTTCTCCTGCAAGCGCTCCGCCACTTCAATCGCCTCGTCCGTCGTGCTCATGTCTTCGAGGAGCACGGTGAACTCGTCGCCCCCGAGCCGCGCCACTGTGTCGCCGGGGCGGAGACAGGTTTCGAGGCGGCGCGCGATGCCGACGAGGAGTTGGTCGCCGACCATGTGGCCGAGCGAGTCGTTGATGATCTTGAAGCGGTCGAGGTCGAGAAAGAGAACGGCGAAGAGACGATTGTTGCGCCGCTTAGAGCGTTCGACCGAGAGTTTGAGGTGATCCATGAAGAGCGCGCGGTTGGGCAGGCCCGTCAGCGCGTCGTGGAAGGCGTCGTGGACCAGACGCTCCTCGGCGCTCTTGCGGTCGCCGATGTCCTGAAGCTGAAAGATGAGGTTGGTGGAAGCCCCCTGCGCGACGCGGTTCAGCGTCACGCTCAACAGCACCCAAATCTCGTGCCCGCGCCGGTGCAAGTAGCGCTGCTCCATCTGGAAGGTCATGATCTCGCCCGTGAGCAGCTTTGAAGTCTGCGCCAGCATCTCGTCGAGGTCGTCCGCGTGCGTGATCGAGTGGAAGCTTTTCGCCAGCAACTCGCGTTCGGAATAGCCGAGCATCTCACAGAGCGAGCGGTTGACCTTGATCCAGCGCCCGTCCTCGGCGACGAGGCCCATCCCGGCGGCGTGATCGAACACGCTACGGAAACGCTCTTCCGATTCGCGCAGGGCGATCATGTGGCGCTCGGCCTGCGCGGCCTGCTCGGATGACGACTCGACGTTCTTGAGGTAAGTCGAGTAGGTGAAGTAGACGATGACGATGATCGGCGTGGCGGCCAACAGCGCGTAGATGCCGGCTCCGTCAATCAGCTTGGCGACGATGCCGGCGGCGGAGGCGCCCGCAAAGTAGGAGATGGAAGTCCAGAGGAAGTGCTTACGCCACGTCGGCCAAAATTCCTCGTTTTTAAGGAGGCTGTAGCCCAGCGCCACCATGCTTGAGTTGGCGATGTACTGGACGAGCGCCATGACGCAGATGCCGATGATGTAGTTGGCGGAGTACCCTTCGCGCAGGCTGGAGGCGGCGCCGCCCGCGATGAAGCGGACGGCCAGCACGGTGAGGAGCGTCGAGATAGCCATGACGCCCGCGTTGAAGTAGACCGTGACTTTTTTCTTGCAGAAGCGCCGCGAAGAAAAGAAGGCTTCCGCCGCCGCCAACAGGACGGCGAGTTCGAGACCGAAGAGGAGGATGGCGAGGAAGATGAAGGTGTCGGAGACGGAGATTTTGCCCTTGTCTCCCGGAATCCTGATCGTAATGCGCGAGCCGATGGCGATGGTAATCGGGGCAAGAATGAGAAAACGCGGGTCAATGCCCTTTTGCGCGACGTAGTAAGCGCACACAAGCGCCGCCGTCGCGCCGAGGGCGATGACGAACCACTGGTACATCTTGGGGAGACGTTGCGTGGTCACGATGTTGATGGGAAACCTCCTCAGATGCGGCTGTCGCGGCTCGCCCCGTGGCTACACGGCGGGGGCGGCGCGCCGCCCGTCCGTGCCGGATGCTGATTCGCTGACCAGACTGTTGAGAGGAGGGGCTTAGGAGATTCGCGCCGGGCAACCCCGAACTGAGCATGTTGGGGGACTCAGTTCGGGGCGAGGGTTACCCGTGGAACTTACATTCTCAACCGCAGGCGACGGCGGCGACCACGACGAGGCGTTTAATCGTCGCCGAAAAGCGTACTGTCCGAGAGCAACACGCCATCGGCGCCGATCTCGCCGCCATCGCTCAACAGCACGCCATCCGCGAGCAGTACGCCGTCTGCCAGCAACACACCCGTCGAAGCGAAGATCGAGCCGGAGCCGAGCGCCGTGCCGTTGCTGGTGATAATGCTATCGCTCAACAGCACGCCGTCCGAGAGCAGCACGCCGTCCGCGAGCAGCACGCCGCCCGCCTCAATCGTCCCATCCGCGAGCAGCACGCCGAGGCCGTAGACCTTCTGATACTTCAGCATCAGGTTCGACCCGGTGGCGAAGGCGCGGTCGAGCACGAGACCCTGACCCCAGTTGAACTGGAACGAAGCGATGTTCGTGTTCGTGGCCGGCGCGGCGCAGCCCGTGCAGAGGAGCGGCGTCCCCAGCGCGGTGCTCGCCGAAAGGTCTGTGCGGAAGAGTTTGGCAAGACGCATCGCGCCTTCCATGTTGAGCTGCCCCGCGCCCTGCTCGAAGTTGTTGAAGCCCGTGAGCGGCTGCGCCGTATACATCAGCGCCATCTTGACGAGGTTTGGCGTCAGAGACGGGACGGCCTGCTTCAGCAGCGCCGCCGCGCCCGCCACGACCGGCGTCGCCATCGAGGTGCCGCTCATCGTCATGTGCTTCTGGTTCGCCAACAGCGAGATGGTCGTGGCGAGCAGCGGGTTCGCCGTGACCAGCGCGTTGGGCGACGACTGCGCGGCGATGATCTTGTTGCCGGGCGCGACGAGGTCGGGCTTGATGAGGTTGTCGTAGTGCCTCTGGCCGGAGGCGTCCGTCCAGAAGCTGCGGGTCGGCCCGCGCGAGCTGAAGGTCGCCACGCCGTCGTCGTTGCGCGCGTTCGTCTGAAAAGTGTTGGTCGCGCCGACCGTGATGACCGAGGGGTCGTTGCCGGGCGAGTGGATGCGTCCGTAGACCTTGCTGCCGTCGGCGGCCTTGCCTTCGTTGCCGGCGGCGGCGACGACGATGATCCCGGCATTGACGAGGCCGCGCACGGCCATGCAGACCGGATCGTTTACGTAGGAGTTGACGGCGGTCGTGCCGAGGCTCAGGTTGACGACCTTCATGTTGTAGGTCGCATTGGTGCGGTTCGCCATGATCCAATCGAGCGCGGTGAGTAGCGCCGAGGTCGAACCGCGGCCCTGCGAATTCAGGACGCGCAGGTTGATAATCTTGGCGTTGGGCGCGACACCCGCGTAGGCGCTCGTCGCTACTTGCCCGTTGCCGGCGGCGGTGGCGGCGACGTGCGTGCCATGTCCGTTGGGGTCGTCGGTGCGGTTCTCGCCCGTGAAGTCTTTGTTGAAGAGGATGCGCGAGGCGCCGGCGGAATCTTTGAAAGCGATGTGGTTGGGATCAACACCGGAGTCCATCACCACGATGCCAATGCCGGTGCCGTCATACTTCGCGCCGCCGCCCTTCATCGCCGCTGCGGCGTCCACGCCGGAGGTGAGCGTAACGTGGCCGAGCGACTTGGTCTCGGCATCCAACGAAACGAAGGACACGTCGTCGCGCTCTGACAGTTTCTCCACGTCCTGCGCTTTCATCTCGACCACGCGCGCTTTGAAGTGGCGCAGCTTGCCTTCGAGTTTGGAAGCCTTGTTGACCAGCTCTCCGTCGAGGTCTTGATTCCAATCGCCTTCGGGCTGCACGATGACTTTGACGCGGTTGTTCTTCTTGTTGCCCCGCGCCATCTCGCGCAGTTCCTTGCTGAGCTTCTCTCCGCGTCCGAGAAACTGCCCCTTCGATCCGGCTTTCGCGTGAAAGCCGAATCCGGTGAAGTCGCTCATCATAATGCCGAGGCACAGCGAGAAAACGACGAGGATAGCGATCACGCCGCGGGTGGTGTGGTTCTTGTTGGGGGCTTTCATTCGATTAACGCGACTCATTTTGCAGATTCTTTTAATGTTGGCTTTGCTTTACTTGCGGGAAACTCGGTCTGACATCGAACAGACACGGAGGCGCGTCCGCGTCTTCTTTAGCAATGACCGTGCCTCAAGGCTTATAGCGACAAATATCAGCGATTTTACAGAGGTTTTTAGTGATTTCTGATCGGGCGTGGGTTGTGACGCATCCAGTTGACAGGTCAGATTGAGAGGTTTCCGTCGGTCAAGCTGAGGGAAAACCGGTAAACGGTGACGGTTAATCGTCAATGCGGACAGGCATTGACCATTGACCGTTCAATATTCACCGTTCACCAGCTTGACGGGTCGCCTAATTATGGAATACAAAGCCCGCTGTTCCAGAAAATCATTATCGTGAGGCCATTCGAAAGTGCTTAAAGAGTTCAGAGAGTTTATCGCGCGTGGAAACGTCATTGATCTGGCCGTGGCGATCATCATCGGCGTCGCGTTTGGCAAGATTGTCACCTCGCTGGTCGAAGGCATCATCATGCCGCCCATCGGGATGCTGCTCGGCAAAGTGGATTTCTCCAGCCTCTTCATAGTGCTCGATTCGTCGAAGGGCGTCCCCGTCTCGCTTGTTGACGCGAAGGAGAAGGCCACTCCCATCATCGCCTACGGTCAGTTCCTCAACGATGTGATTGGCTTTCTAATTATCGCCTTCGTCATCTTCATCATCATCCGACAGGTCAACCGACTGTGGAGCAAGCAAGGGGAGGAAGCCGAGGGGCCGACGACGAAAGATTGTCCTCACTGCCTCTCGACCATCCCGCTCAAGGCCACACGCTGCGCGCACTGCACCTCTCAACTATAAGACGAAGAGAAAAGAGGAAGGGGAGATAAAAGTCATCTCCCCTTCACCCCTTCCCATGTTCTCCTGTTCTTCTCATCCGCTCATCAGCCGCTGACGGCGGCGCTGGTCGTCGGTTGCGCCGGTTGCGACTCGTTATCGCCGAGGCGCGCGTGATAGAAGTCCGCGACGCGCTGTTCGTTCCGTGCGAGGTCAACTTCGATCTCGTCGAAGAGCGAGGCCGTCACGGGGTCGGTGAACTGGTTCGTCAGGTTGAAGGCATCAACGACGCCGGTCTGCAAGTCGCCCATCGCGCGCCGCAGCAGCGCCACATCGTTTGAAGACTGCAACCAACTCTTCAAAGTCGCCCACGCACCGCTGCCCGCCGCCTGCAAGTCCTCCTTGCCGCCGAGCGTCGCCAACCGCCCTTCGAGCGACTGAACGTGCCGTCGCTTGCTCACGACAATCTCGTCGAAGAGCGTTTTAATCTCCGGGTCGGTCGCCTTCTCAGCGTAGTGCTCAAAGGCCGTCAGCGCATAGCGCTCGCCGCGGATGGCCGTGTTGATGCCGGCGACGATCTCGTCCTTCGTCTGCCCGCCCCATTTCTCCGCAAGCGGCCACCACTCGACCGTCAGATCGTTCACGTCGGGGAGGTCAATTCCCTTCACGCTCAGACCGAGATGACGCAGGATCGCCGACGTGAAGACGGGCAGGTCCGCGGGCCGCCGCGATGTGATGAGATTGCCGTCCACGACGAGCGGCGCGTTCTCGTAGTTCGCGCCCGCGTTCTGCATGTCCTTGCGGATGGAGCGAAAGCCGGTCGCGCGCCTGCCGCGCAGTAAATCGCCCTCGATCAAAACCTGCGGCCCGTGGCAGACGGCGGCGACGAGTTTCCCCGCCTTCATCGCGTCCTCGACGAAGCGCACGGTCTTCATGTTTGTTCGCATCTTGTCGGGCGCGCCGCCCCCCGGAATAATCACGGCGTCAAAATCCCCGGCGCGCGCATCCGTCGTCGTCGCATCGGCCTCGATGGAGACTTTCATGTTCTTACCCGTGTACTTCTCGTTCATGCGCGAGCCGAGCACGGTCACGTCCGCGCCCGCTTCTCTCAGCGCCGCGTATGGAATCTGGAACTCACTGTCCTCGACATGGTTCTCGATGAGGATGGCGATTTTCTTCTTCTCCGTCATAGTTCTACTCCTTCAATTTTTTTGTGGCTGGATAGGTTTCCCTGAACAAGGTGGCAAGGCTTGTGCCAGCGCGAAGATGGGGAAAATCTCGCCGAACACGCGAAAACCGCTCGCAAACCCGTACAAGCCGCGAGCGGTTCCGTCTGTTTTCAACCCAGCGCCGAAAGCGCCGGGTTAATTTCGTCGCTCTCCAAGCGGGATGGTTGAGCAGCTATGAAGCAGGTCGCAACAGACCACGAAAGATGCCCTGCACCGTGACCTTCGACGCGTGCAAGCGGATCGGCGCGTGCTGCGCGTTGGCGGGGCGCAACTCGACTTCGGAGCCGAAGCGGAAGAGGCGCTTCAAGGTGGCGCGCGCGCCTTCGACGAGAGCGACGACGATCTCGCCGTCGCGCGCCTCCGTCCGGTTCTCAATGAGCGCGATGTCGCCGTCGCAGATGTGCTCGTCAATCATCGAGTCGCCGGTGACGCGCAGCGCATAAACCTTATGCGGGTGCACCCGGCCCAGCAGAAAGCGCGGGATCAAGACCTTCTCGCTGTCTTCCACCGTGTCAATCGGAGCGCCCGCCGCGATGCGGCCCAAGAGCGGCACCTCGCACACGGCTTCCACGTCTATCTCCTCGTGCTGGACGCTCAGACCGAAAGCGCCGTCGGCCCGGCGACGCGCGAGCAGACCCTGACGCTCAAGGGCGCCGATGTGTTTGGCGATAGTCGCCTTCGACGAAACGCGGAAGTGGCGCGCGATCTGCGCGTAGGAAGGCTCGTAGCCGTGGCGCTCGATAAAGCGCGTGATGTATTCCAGAATCTCTTTCTGCCGCTGTGTGCGCGGGTGCATAAAGACATGTCTCCTTGCTCGGTGAAGAGTCCGCAAGGTCGCTGCGGAGGGGTGCGGCGACTTTCTCCTGCTGCGCTGTGGCGTGATTCTATGTTCGCGCCGGTGGAACGTCAAGCCTGAGAAAAACGAGATTAGCCACGGAGCCACAAAGACACGGAGAGCAAGACCGGAAAGCAGTATTGATATGGCAATTTGCAATTGGATGCGACCACATCAACGACCGTTTAGAGGTGGGCAATGCCCGCCGGTTCAACTTGAGACGGCGGGCATTGCCCGCCTCTAAACGGTCGCACCCAATTGCAAACCACTGTAAGAAGGGAGAGTTGAATCATTCAACTCTCCTGCACAACGAAACTTTTCTCTCTCTTTCTGATTACTCTCCGGGCCTCTGTGGCTCCGTGGCTAATTCATTTGATCGAGTATCGCGCGAGCGCGTTCGGGAAGACGATAACTCCGGCGGGCGCGTCGGCCATCATCACCTTGTTGCTCCCGGTCAAAATATCGGCGGCCTTGTGTCCGTAGACGGCCTCGTTCAAGTTGTTGTCCGGGTTGATAACCGCGCCTTTGAGTTCGAGACCGGCGAAGAGACCCTTGCTGCGCGAATAAGAGAGGATGCCGGCGTCGAGCGTGAGGTTCGTCGTGGCGCTCGCCGAGCGCCCGACGGGGCCGGCGGCGGCGCTCGCCTCGCCGCCCATCTCGAACTTGTCTTCGAGTAGACCCTTCAGCGCGTCGCCATTCATAAACAGCAGCACCACGTCCGTCTTCGCCGCGCCGATCTGGAGGCCGACGCTCGCGCCGCCCAACTTGAAGTAGACGGGCACACTCCACCCGCCCGTCACGCGGCGGCTGATGACACCGCTGCCGCCGCGCCCGCCGACGACGAAGCCCGCCTTGAGGACGCCGGGGAAGACGGCGACCGCCTCCGCCTTATCGAGCAACTCACGCGGGATCGCGCGGTCGGGCGCCTCCATCACCTTGTCAAAAACCTTGGCGGCGTTCGCGGCCTTCTTCGACGCCTCCTTCAACTGCTTCGGGCTGGCCGCCGTCGTGGGCGTTTGCGCTCGCCGCTGCCGCTCGCCCTGTGCGAACCCCACGGTCGAGAAAGTTGTGGACACCAGCGCCAGCGCCCACGCCGCCGTAAACAGTTTTCGCAATGAAAGCTTCATTCCATCTCCCCTTCAAAAAAAGCGTTCCGCACGGATATTAGAGTCCGGCTGTAGGATGCCGTTTCCGCACGCGGAGCCGCCCGCAATTTGAACCGGCACTCCACACCGCCCGCGCCGTTCTCTCATCTTCAACAATCAATCAGTGCGTCTATCGCCGGACAGAGTAGCGACTCAGTTGGAGCGGGAAGGCGCGCACCTTCGTCGGCACGGTCGCATTCTCACTGCTCGCCAGCAAGGCATTCGCCTTCCGCCCGTAGAAAGCTTCGTTGAGGTCGTTGTCAGGCGTGATGGCGACGCCCTTGAGCGCCGCGCCGATAAAGGCGCCTTGGCTGCGCGAGTAGGTGAGGATGCCGGCGTCGAGCGTCAGGTTGGTGCTCGCGCCGACCGTCCTCCCGACCGGCCCGGCGGCGATATCGGCCTCGCCCCCGATCTCGAACTTGTCCTCCATCAGCCCCTTCAGCGCGCCCTCATTCATAAAGAGCAAGACGTAATCGGTCTTCGCGCCCCCGACCTGAAAACCGACGCTCCCGCCGGCCAGATTGTAGAAGACGGGCGCGCCCCACCCGCGCTTTGCCGTCCGGCGACTGATGACGCAATCACCTTTGCGTCCGCCCACGATGAAAGCGGCCTTCAGCACGCCGTGGCAGACGGCGACCGCCTCCGCGCCTTCGATCAGGTCGCGCGGGATGCCGCGTTCAGGCACCGACATAATCTTCAACAAAACCTGCGCCGCCTCGTTCGCGTGGCGCGCGGCGTCCTTCGCACGCTTGCGCGGCGCACGGCCCGTAGTCTGCGCCGCGGCAAACGCGGCGCACAGCGCAATCCCCAACACGGAAACGACGATTCGATACAGCGATCCTCTCATGCTCTCACCCTTTCTGCTGATGCCTGTGGGAAGACGAGTGATTATGCCACAGACCGACTATCGGAGGAGCGGTCTGATCTTCTCCTCGAACTCTTCCGGCTGAAGGATGCCATTGATTATCTCTCGCATCTTACCTGCGCGATCAATGACGACGGTCGCGGGAAGTATGTCACCGATGCCGAACGCGCGTGCAGTCCTCCGCGTGCCGATTACGATGGGGTAGTTGACTTTCAAACGTCGCGCGAGTCCACGCACGTTTTTTTTCTGTTCAGGCGGGTGCGTGATGCCGATGACTTGCAACGACGCGCCATACTGCTTTTGCAGCGCGACGAGTTCTGGAATCTCCGCGCGACACGGAGGACACCACGTCGCCCAGAAGTTCAACAGCACGACGCGACCGCGATACTTGTCGAGTTGCACGGAGCGCCCGTTGATGTCGCGGAAGCTTTTTACCGGGGGCGTCGTTCCGCCGTTCTGCGCGACGGTAACAGAGGGCGCGGCACAAAGCGTGAGCAACAACAGCGCAGCTTTCATCGTCGCACGCATGATGGTCATGTTAGAAATGGCGGGACACCTTTCAGCTTAGAGTCCGCGGAGCAGACGGACAGAGTAAAGCCCGGAGTAGAATGCGAACGCGCGGAACCCTCTCCGTGAACTGAGAGCATGTCTAAAAAGCCATGTGCCGAAGCTCCGTGAGGAGCGGAATGTTTATAGCCCATCGCGTGCCACGAGGTCGCTGAAGCTCCGTGAGGAGCGACATGGTAGGCGCTGCCGCCCCTCCGGGGCTTGAAAGAACAAGCGGGCTACAAACATTCCGCCCCTAATGGGGCTTTTTAGACACGCTCTGAGGGGCGACGGTTCCCACACACGCTCCTCTAAAACAGATAACGCATCCCCAACAACAGGCCGCCGCTCGAACGTAGCGCGAGCGCCCCCGTCCGGCGCACGACCGGCAGTTGCACGCTCCCCTCGAAGACGACGCGCGGCGTCGCCACATACTGAAGCGCGGGCGCAACGTAAAATTCCGTCGCGCGGCTCTCCGCGACCTCACGCCCATCGCTGTGCCCCGCGCCGCGCCGCACGAAGTTGGTCTCAAGAATCGCAAAAATCTCCCCGGTCGGTCGCCGGTATTTGAAGGGGAAGATGACGAACTCAAGGTCTGTGTTGAGGCGCAGTTCGTGGCCCGTGCGATAGCCCGCGCGCTCGGAGCGCAGGACGCCCTCGACGTTCCCGCCAAAGATCAACCGCCCGCGCGCCTGCGAATAAGCCATATCCATGTGGGCCGCGAGACCGCCGTTGATGGGCGACAACTGCTCGCGCACGAAGGCAGGTACGCCCGGCAAGCGCGCGGCGTCGGGCGCGCCCGTGCTACCCGTCGGAAGTTCCAGCCCGAACCGCGCCGCCGCCTGTCGGTCGCCCCACTCCTCGACGACGCGATAAAAGCGGTACTTGCCCGACAGGATGAAGTTGCCGAAACCCGCCCCCGAACCTTCATTCACGCCGTCGTCAAATGAAGTGCGAGAGAAGGCCGCCTCCGTCTCCAACTGCAAACGCGGCGTCGGCGTGTAGGACACGTTGACGCTCAACGTCTGGCGATTGACTTCGAGACTGCCGAGGCGCTGGCGCGTGAAGGAGATGCGCGGCGTGATGGCCCCGCCCTTGTAGACCGTCAGGCCCGGACTCGTCGTGCGAATTGGCGAGAACGACAGCGCCCGTGCGTCCGGTGTTGCGGGCGCGGACGGTGCGACCGGCGGCAACGCCAACTCGAATAAGTTGCCGCGCAGGCGGCCTACGGCGGCGCGTGGTTTTTCCGGCGCGGGCGTTTCGGCGGGCTTGCCCGTGGTGACCGCCGAAATCCTTTCAAGCGTTTCCTGTCCCGTGCCCACGGTCGTCCAGCCGCCGCTTACTTCCGCGCGCTGCCCCTCTTTCAACTCGCTCTGCTTCAGCGCGGCGGTATCGAGCGCAAACGTTTGCGCCGTGCCGTCGGCGACGAGCGCCCAGCCCGACGCCTCGCGCCGAAGCGTACCGGCGACGGTGATCTCGGCGGAGGCGAGCGTGTAGCCGGCCTGCTTGAGCGCGTGCTTCAGCGCGGCGAACGAGACGGATTTCTCCGGCCTCGGCGTAAACGCGCCGACCCCACGCTTGATGTCGGTGATTTCTACTTCCTTCAGCTTCGGTGCGAATTCGAGACGGCTCACGGCCTTCTGAATGTTGTACACTCAATTGCCGCACAGGTAGCCGTCAATCTTCATCTTCACGCGCCGCGCCTGCGCGCGGCCCTCGCCCGCGCCGCCAAAGAGCAGCGCCAGAACGGTGAACGCTAGTACGAATCGTTTTTTCATCTCTCAATCCTCGCCAAGAAAGAACAGGGCGGCAAACCCACATCCACGCGGGGTGTGCGGGCGAAGGCCGAAAAGACCTTCGCCCGCCGACACGCACGCTTACGCGAGCGCCTTACTGCTTACGCGCCGCGCAGCAGGAGCCGCCCGAGCAGCACGACGAGCCGGTGCAACAGCTCGCGCCGGTCGAGCAACTGGCGTTGTTATCTTGCGTGGTGGATTGAGTGCTGCCGCTGGCGGCGTAGACGACGCCGGCCAGTCCGAGCGCAAAGGTAAGCGCGAGAACTTTGATTCTCTTCATTCTTGTATCTCCTGAATGTGAAAACAGTCGAGTCCGAAGACGGCGAACGGTTCACCATCTGCTTCGACCGCTTTTTAAATCAGGAAGACACAACAGCGGAGATAGGTTCCGCCCCGGTCAGGCACACGCCGCTGACCGGAGAGGAAGGAGGCGGGAAGTGTTTCGACGCCTGAGATAAACGGCAGAACGTGTGACGTGATGGCGGCAGGCGCGTCAACGATTCCTGCTTTGCGAACCTGTTCAGCCGTCTGTCCCGCGAGTGGGCAGCAGCGCGTCAGCGGGAGTGATCGCGTCGGAGTTTCGACCGACGGCTGACCGTCACGAGATACTTTCGCGCGGCAACAATCATGCCCGGCGGATAAAGGACATGATGCCCCTTCACCGGTGTCTTGCAATGCGCCGGCTCCCGACGACTCAACGGCGGTCGCGGCGAACACATCTCTCTCGCAGCCGACCAGACACATCACGCCGCCGAGCCAGAGCACGAGCGCGAGGGCGACGAGGCGTCGCATCACTCCGCCCGCTCGCTTCCGCATGGTCTCTGTCGGCGTCGTGTTCATCGCGGGAGATTCTATTCCTTCACACTTCACGGTGTCCAGACTTACGGTCTCGACCGGCTCAATGCCCCGCCTGCTCTTCTGAATATTTGGCGACGATGCGCTCGCGTATTTGCGCGGGCGTGAGCTTCTCTTCCTTTTCGAGCTTGTAAGCCAGCAGCGCCTCGTCTATGCAGATAGCGCAGTGCGCGGCGTGGTCGTCCACGAAGCAGGTGTGGAGGCTCTTATGCCCGAAGCCCTTGTCGCAATGGCAATAGCACGGGAGTTGCGCGAGCGTGCGCGGGATCGCCTTCGCGGCTTCGTAGCCTTCGCGCTGCTTGCCGAAGAACTTGGCGGGCGAGAGCGTGGGCGACAGATTTTTCAGGCTCGCCACGTCGGTCTCGAACGCAGGCACTTCGCCCGGTGCGCCGTGGCTATGGCCGTGGTCATCCGGTTGCACGCGAGGCCGACTCGCGGCCTGCTTCGCCGGCCCGTGTGATGCGGCCACCTGAGCTTTAGAATCAACCACGGGCGCTCGACGCTCATCCTTCGCCGTACAGGCGCCCCCCATGACGGCGGCCAGCGCGATGAGTCCGACCAAAAGAACCTTACATCTCATCGAAAGCATTCTCCTCGAAAAAAGAAATGATGAAAGGGTTCTGAGCATGAGGAACTGATGGCGAATTTCGCCCCCTTCCATCCGCATCGGACAGCGCGCGGCTCCCGCTTCGACTCTGGCGCTTCGTGAATGCCTGAACTCGATTGCCGTGCTGTCTCGAACAGGTTTGAATTTAACACGTCTCGTGCCGTCCGCGCTAACGGGCGCCGGGCGCGCTTCAAGCACGCGGCGATAGAAGACGCGCGCGCGCCGACGCGGTCGGGTTGGATTCTTATTGCGACGGAATCCGGGTCTCAGTTGTTGAGCGATTCGGAGGCGCCGCCGACAGCGGACTGGCTGTTAAGGTGGGCTTCGAGGTATGCCTCGACCGTCTTGTAAATCTCGTCGTCCATAAACCAGTTGATCTTCTGGTAGGAGCGTGCGAGGCTGTCGAACGAGGGCGAGGCGAGCGCGCCGCGGTAGGTATCGAGAAACTCCATCAGCGTCGCGCGCAGCAGCGTCAATTCACGGACAACCTCTTTCAGTTCGTACCCCTGCTGCCAGCGCTGCCGCCCGTGCTCGCGTCCCTGTTCGAGCATCACGCCGCCGCGCGGCTCGTTCTGAAGCGCGCGGCGCAACTCCTCGACGATCTGCGGGATGTGGTCAACGAGTTGGATGTAGGAGAGGCGTTCGTCGGAATTGATGCGCCGGTCGGCGGTGACCTTCTCAGTCCAGTTGCGGACGATGGTCTCATGGCCGTTCTGCAATAAACGACTGATCTCTTCTGCCATGTTGGGGGAACCTCTGCTTGATTTCAGGGATCATTGAAGGCGACGACTGTCTTTGGGGAATGCGCGTCGCCGAACCTTCTACAAGCGCCCGAAGTATACGCCGGACGACGCCCGGCGAGCAATAGATTTGACCGTGGGGGGCGGACGGTGCGACGATTCCCCTTCGTTCGTATGCGGGAAATCAATAGACGAAAGGGTAAAACGGGATGGAGATTGACAAGGACAAGGTCGTGACACAGGAAGAGACCGGCGAGCAGGCTCCGATGGACGAGGTCGAAGGGCGCGTCGAGGCCGAGATGAAGCGCATCGAAGGGAGCGCCCGCGAGTCGGTCGCGCAAGGGATGCAAGATGCGGAGCGCGAGCGCGAAGGGCGCGAGCTGAAAGAGGAGGGCGAGCGCGAACTGGACGAACAGCGCGATAATTAACAAGGTCAAAAAAAGTGAAGGCGAATTGACAACGGTCATTCGCCTTCACTTTTTTTGGCCTTGAGCTTGCTTCAGTCTCCTGCCTTTTCCTGAGCCTGCGCCTTGTCAATCATGGCGCGAATCGCCGTCGGTTTTTGCGGCGAGTAGCCACGGTATTTGACGAGAATCTTGCCGCCCGGCGCGATGACGAGGGTTTGCGGGATGCTGCTGCTGCCCTGCATCAGCGGAAGCGCCACGGCGGCGGTCGCCCAGCCGATCTTGTAGTTGATCTTGAACTCCTTGACGAAGTCGCGCACCTTCTCCTCATCCGTCTCCGGGCGTTCGGTCGTGAGGCCGATGACCTGCACGCCCTTCTTTTCGTATTGATCGGTCAGCTCGACGAGGTGTGGGACATCGAGCCGGCACGGGCCGCACCACGTCGCCCAGATGTCGAGCACGATGGTTTTGTCCTTGTAGTCCGAAAGGCGAAAGGTCTTGCCGTCGAGCGCTTGAATCTCGGCGTCCCACACGTCGGGCGGGACGCTTTCGAGCGCGGGCGCCGGCGTTGCCCCCTGCTGCGCCGGGCGTCCTTGAGTGATCGTTACCGCCGGCTTCCCCGCCGTGTTCGCGCCGCCGCTGACGATGTCGGGCTTCCCGCCCGGCGTGTTGTTCGACGCTTCCGGCGGCGTGCAACCCGTGGCGAGTAACGCGACGAAGGCGGTCAAGGCCGCGAGCGCGCGACGGGTGTAGGTTCGGAGACTCGCTTGCCGTTGTTGAAATAAAATCATTCGTTCAAGGTTCCTTCAAAATAATGCTGCGACAGATATAACCACAAAGAAACGAAGACACAAAGTCGGAAAACGTTATCCTTTGTGCCTTCGTATTCGTGCGGTGGAATTCCGGCTCTGCCACACGGGACGACAGTCGCCGTGGAAGCCCCGTCAGAGACCCTTTCACCTCAAGGCGCGACGCGGACGAGGCGGAAGCCGAGCACCGGATCGCGCAGATCGCGCTCGACCCAGCGACGAGATGTAACCGTAACGGGTTCGTTGCCCGCGTGCGTGCTCGCGTATGCCCCGCCGCGTACAACGAGCTTGCCCCGGTCGCCATCCGCCAGCCGCGTCCGGTCGTTGCCTTCGTACATCGCGGCGGTGGAACTCGTCCACTCCCACACGTTGCCGATCAGGTCGTCGGCGCCCTGCTCCGTTCGCCCGTCGGGGAAGGAGCCGACCGGCTGCGGCGCGTCGCTGTTCAGGTTGGCGCGGCCTGTCGCCCATTCGTCGCCCCACGGGTACGCGCGCACCACGCCGCCGCCGCGCGCCGCATATTCCCACTCCGCTTCGGTCGGCAGGCGATAGGTCACGGAGTCGCGCCGCGAGCGCCACGCGGCAAATCGCTGCGCGTCTTCGTAAGAGACGTTGTTGACGGGAAGCGAGCCGTCGCCGGCCTTCGGCTGGTTGCCATCCCAGCCGGGCGGCGCGGGATGTCCGGTCTCGCGGATGAAGGAGGCGTATTCGGCGTTCGTCACCTCCGTCCGGTCAATCGAGAACGCGCCGACCGACACCTCATGCGCGGGCCACTGGCTGTAGAGCCAGAGGAGATACCCTCTGTTCAACTGTGGGGAGACCGGAGGCACTTCGGCGCGGCCCATCCGGTAAGTGCCGCCGGGGAGCGAGACGAGGTCGGGCTTGAAGAGTTCGGGCGTCGGACTCGCGCTCGTGTTGGCATTCGTATTTGTATTTGCGTCTCCGTTCGCGTTTGTGTTCGCGCTCGCGTTGACGTTCGTGTTGGCGTTGCGGAGAGAGGCGATGATTTGCGGGACGACGAAGTACGCGAGGACGGCGCCGCCGAGCAAGATGAGTGCGGCGACGCCGCCGGCCACGATGAGCAGCATGCGCGAACGCGGTGGCTCTGGGGTCGTGACGTGCGCCCCCACGTCTTCGCCGACCGGCGGCGGCTGAGAGACGACCGCGCCGGAGGCTGACGCGGCGGCTCGTTCGTTCTCTTCATGTCTCCGGCGTCGCTCGTCCTCTTCGCGCCGCCGCTGCTCTTCTTCTTCACGAACGCGCGCCTCTTCCGCTTCGCGCCGCCGCGCCGCCTCTTCCGCTTCGCGCTCGCGCGCTTCTTCGGCCTGCCGCTCGATCTCGGCGCGGAGCCGCGACTCCTCCGCCGTGTCGAGCAACGCGGTCGGAGCCTCGTCGCGGTTCGTCTTCGCGCTTTCGTCGTCAACCAAATCTTGCTGATAGTCGGTCGCGTCGCCGCGCTGCCCCGCCGTTTCCGCGCCGCGCCCCGGCATCCCGTCCGGCGGCGGAGTGTCTATGAGCGGCGTCGTGCCCCGCGACGGCACGACCGGGTTGACGACGGGCGAGGACGGTTCTTCTTCGACGACGCCTGTTTGAAGACCGGCCTGCGCGTCGGCGACCGCTCCGGGGCTAACGAGATTTCCGCTTCCTGCTCCCGCGTCCGGCTCCCGCGCTTTCGCCCGCTCGTTTGCCCCCGTCTCCTTGTCGAGGGCTTCGCTCATCGTGTCGCTCGGCGGGATTTGCACGGTCTGCATCCCGATGACGCCGGACTGCCGCGCGGCGGCGGCGGCGGCGCTCACGGCGGCGGCGGCCTCCTCCAACTCGGCGATGAACTCCTTGACGTTCTGTGGGCGGGCGCTCGCCTCTTTTTCGAGCGCGTGAAGGACGGCCCGTTCCAGTTCCGGCGGCACGAACACGCCGCGTTCATGCAGCGGCATGGGCCTCGTCGTGAGGTGCTTGTTCATAATCGAGGGGACGGAGTTCCCCTTGAACGGCACTTCACCCGCGAGCATCTGGTAGAGAATGACTCCGAGCGAGTAGATGTCCGCGCGGCGGTCAACGTCTTCGTCGCCCCACTGCTCCGGGGCCATGTAGAAAGGCGACCCCATCATGCCCTGCGTCTGCGCCGCGACGAACGAGCCGAGCAGTTCGCCCGACTTGATCTTCGCCAGACCGAAGTCGAGCACCTTGACGCCATGTTCCGGCGCCGCGCCGTTCTTCAGCAGGATATTCAGCGGCTTCAAGTCGCGGTGGACTATCTCCTCTTCATGCGCCGCGCCCACGCCGGCACAGACGGCGAGCATGATTTCGAGGGCGCGCGCCGGCGGCAATTTCCCTTCGAGTTGCAGGATGTCGTGGAGCGAGCGACCCTCGACGAACTCCATGACGAGGAAGGGCACCGTGTCGTTGATGATGCCGTAGTCGGTGACGCCGACCGTGTTCTGGTGTTGAATGGCCGCCGCCGCCATCGCCTCCTGCCGGAAGCGCGTGGTGAGCGACGGGTCGTTGCCGACCAGATCGGGGAGGATAACTTTGATCGCGTGCTGCGTCTTGAGGAAGATGTGGCGGGCCTTGTAGACGATGCCCATGCCGCCCTGTCCGAGCCGCGACTCGAGCTGGTAACGACCATCGAGCACCGTCTCGCCGCGGAGGGTCTGTTTCAACACCTCTCCGTCGCCCGGACAATGGTTCACCTCATCGGGGTAGCAACGGCAGCAGACGTTACACTCTTTCATCGGCAGGCTCTATGGTAGACAGACGGCTGGTAGATCATGCGATTGACGACGAACGTTGACCGACAGGCCGCGCGACATAATCACCAGTGCAAACATAGCGCGTGAAAAATTCCAACAACTCGTATGAAAAATTCTAACAACTCGGTTAGGAGCAGGCAAGGAAAACAAAAGAGAGGCTGGAGGCCAGCGAAAGATTATTGCCTTTCACTGGCCTCCAGCCCCAGCCTCTAACTTCTCTTTTTTGCCTATCTTCTGCGCGACGGCGTGCTCGTGACGGAGACGACGCGCTCCATATCTTCTTTGGCCTGATCGGAGGCGGAGCGCACCCCGGCGACGCGCAGACGGAACTCGTCCGCGTTCGATGCTCCGCGCAGCGCCTCCTCGATGGTGATGCGGCCTGTCTGAAAGAGGTCGAAGAGCGATTGGTCGAAGGTCTGCATCCCGTACTGCGAGGTGCCCGCGGCGATGGCGTCGCGGATGAGCGAGGTCTTCTCTTCGTTGATGATGTAGTCGCGGATAAGGCCCGTCGTAACCATCACCTCGCACGCCGGCACGCGCCCCAGCCCGTGTGCGGAGCGCACGAGGCGCATCGAGACGACCGCGCGCAGAATGCCGGCGAGTTGGATGCGGACGGACTTTTGCAGGTGCGGCGGGAAGGCGGAGACGATGCGGCGGATGGTCTCGGTCGCGTCGAGCGTGTGCAAGGTCGAAAGGACGAGGTGGCCGGTCTCGGCGGCGACCAGCGCCGTCTCGATGGTGTCGAAGTCGCGCATTTCACCGACGAGGATCACGTCCGGGTCTTGTCGCAACGCGCCGCGCAGCGCCTCCGCGAACGAGCGCGTATCCACGTCCACCTCGCGCTGCGTGATGAAGCACTTCTTGTCGCGGTGGAGAAACTCGATGGGGTCTTCGATGGTGACGATGTGTCCGCCGCGCGTCTCGTTGATGAGGTCAATGATCGAGGCGAGCGTCGTTGACTTGCCGCTGCCGGTGGTGCCCGTCACGAGGACGAGGCCGCGCTGCTCTTCGGCGATTTTCTCGATGACGGACGGGAGGCCGAGACCCCGAATCGAGCGCACGGCGTCGGGGATGACCCGTAGGACGATGCCGACCGTGCCTCGCTGCTGGAAGATGTTGGCGCGGTAGCGCCCCAGCCCCGGCACGCCGTATGCGATGTCGGCTTCGGACATCTCCTTGAAGCGCTGCTTCTGCCGGTTCGACATCATCGAGAAGGCCAAGTCGAGCGTGTCCTCCTGCGTGAGACGCTGCGTGTCGGGCAGGGGCCGCAAATCGCCGCTGATCCGAATGAAGGGCTGCGAACCGGCCTTGATGTGCAGGTCGGACGCGCCGAGCTGCGTGGCGGCGCGGAGATATTCGTCAATCTTAACGGACATGTGTGTGCTTTGAAGCCTCTTGGAAACAGGGGACGGCGACGTGCGTGTGTCGGAATCGAGGAGTTGTTTCGGGACGCTCTTCGGGAACTTGTAAAATTTGGTGAGACTCAGGGCCGGGGTTTTCGGCGTCGCCGGTTAGTTATAAAGCCCGACGAGCACCGAAAGCATTGTAACTTGGCCGCTTCCGTGTGGTCAACAGTTTCGATTACAACGTGCGCGAACAACAATTCGTGTTTTTGGGTTTATGTGGCGTGCGTGGGTTATTACTTATCTGCTAATGCACTATTTCCAATTTGGCTTTGATAATTGTCTCATTGAATCCGGATGACCCCTGAATTTGAAGACTGACCGCCGTAAGTCAGCGTAATGGTTAGCTCCCCGGACGGAAGATTGTCTGGTAAACGGAAGGCTACCTGCTTAAAGGCAAAGTTAGGCACGGGGCGCACATCATCTGCAAAAACGACGTAGCTAGTGTTGTTACTATCAACGGCATTAATCATGACACTGGATGACACGTCCCCTTGCTGTAATTCCAAGTTAGTAACGAACACCAGCAACCGCGTATTCTTGTCGGCCAATGGATTAAGTAGATTGATCGGGTTGATGAGTAAAAAGTGATCTCTCAAGAATAATACCGAATCCAATGCGGCTACCCGGTTGAACGTTCCCTCTTCCAGTAAGAGTTGCAAAGTCGGAATTGGCACTGCGGTAAAGTTAGCGGTCTGAGCAGCGCTAAGATTCACGAAAGTTCTCAGGGCAGGAGTGAATGTATAGTCTGTTCTTGCCGGAGTAACTATGCAATTACTCCCTTGTAGAATCTCGAAGGAGAAATCCCCGTTGGCGTCAGTCACGGCTGTTGAAACCGTCGTCCCGCTTAATTGAACTATGACATCGCTGAGAGGCGTGTCGGTTATGGTTTTAATGTGTCCGCTGATTTTATACAGCGGCGTTCCGACAAAGTCGGCGGAGAGATTATCTGCGATTAGATTCGTGAAGGTGCGGCTAGACGGCGAAAATATAAAACCAGACTTAGAAGGAGTAACCGTGTAATTGCCCGTTGCCTGAACACCTGAAAAAGAATAATTCCCATTCGCGTCGGTCGTCGTCGAGGTGGACTGTCCTCCCATTAAGCTCATTGTCACGCCACTTAAGCCGTTAGCTCCGACTGAAACGCGCCCGCTGATTGAATAAGTCAGCAGTGAGGCTGTGAAGTCGGCGATCCGATTGTCGCTGAGATTTGAGAATGACTGTTGAGATGGAGTGAAAGAGTAATGGGCCTTAGACGGAGTTATCGTGTAGTTGCCGGTAGCCTGTAAATTAGTGAAAGAATAGTTCCCGCTAGCATTGGTTGTTGTGGTAGCGTTTTGGCTACCGCTCAGTGAAATGGTTGTGCCGCTCAATGCATTCACGCCATCCAAGACACGTCCGCTGATCGCATATCGGGCCAGTTCAGCCGAGAAATTTGCCGCACTCTGGTGTGCGCTTAGGTTGTTGAATGTTAGCTGGGCAGGCGTGAAGACATAGTTCAGCTTCGAGGGCGTAATCGTGTAATCATGTTCCGCCGGAAGACTAGGAAATGAATAATTGCCATTCGCATCAGTCGCCACAGTGGCAGACTGTCCCCCGGAAAGAGTCATCGTCACGCCGCTCAGACCACCGCTCGAATCGCTTACTCTTCCGCTAATCGTGAAGGTCAGCAGCGTAGCCGTGAAGTTAGCTGATGTTTGGTCAGCATTCAGATTGGTGAAGGCTAAGTTTTGCGGCGTGAAGTTATAATTCACCCGTGACGGGGTAACAGTATAGTTGCCGAGGGGTTGGAGGTTAGGAAACCAATACCCGCCGTCCGCGTCCGAAGTGGTCGAGGCAGTTGAGTCGCCACTCAATGTCATCGTTACGCCGCCCAATCCGCTCGACCCCGTCGAGATGCGACCACTAATTGTGTAAGCTGTGTAAAGAGCTGCATTAGTTAAAGGCGATTGTTGTGTGCCGTCTGAGCCTCCTGCAACAAGCACCTGCCCATTCGGTAGTGATGTAGCTGTGTGAAAATAGCTGATTCGATCTACTGATCCAGCCCCGCTCCATATTTTTGACCGTGGATTGTAGAAGGAGGCCGAATTCACTGGCCCGGAAGAGCCTATTCCACCTACAACTAAAACCCCGCCATTTTTCAATAAAGTGGCTGTATGACCAAACTGACGACGTACAGGCCCACCACCAATGAAGGCACCCGTCCAAGTTCCCGATACCGGGTCGTACAGTTCTCCGCCGGTCGGAGCAACAGCGGCTTGGCCTCCAACCGCCAACACTTTTCCGCTTGGCAGCAGGGTAAGGGTGGGTTCATAAGTGTGATCAGTATTAGGATTCAGACTGCCGGTCATGCTCCACTGCTCGGAGACCGGGTCGTACACCTCCGCGCGCCCCTGTGTTGCAACAAGTAATACTCTACCGTCCTGCAACAACGTCGCAGTAGTGCCGTCAGTCTGTGGCCTTCCCGTGATGGCCCATGTTCCCGAAGCGGGGTTATAAATTTCCGCACTCTGGCGACCTATCATCAAAACTTTCCCGTTCTGTAACAAGACCGCAGTAGGGCGCGAGTATATTCCACCCGATTTGGGTTCATTTAAACTGCCGGTCACGCTCCACGTGTGCGAGATGGGGTCATATAACTGCGCGCTGGTTCCTCCGACAGAAAGCACCCTGCCGTCAGGAAGGAGAGTTGCCGTCCCGAGTGCGTTCTGCGGACTACTGGTGTATGTCCATGTTCCCGTCGCCGGATTGTAAAGCTCCGCGCTGTCGCCTCCTACGACAAGCACCTGCCCATCAGGGAGTAGAGTCGCCGCATTGAAAAAGCGCGGGGTGTTAAGGCTGCCGGTATTAGTCCAATATGCGGCGGGTGCTAATGATCGGGGATTAGTAGCGGCATGGGTTAGATTTCCCTCAATAGCTGAGATGCTGGCAAGCGCTAACAGAGTCAGCAGCAACTCAAACTTCAGAAAGCAACTCCTACGTTGAAGAGCTTCTTTCGTTGAGAACTTTTGGAGGGGGGTTGATCTTTTGAGATTCCATTTCATGGGTGAAGTCCGCTCTGAGTGAATTACCAGACGAGGAGCAGTTAAACAGCAGGCGTTATATCACACAACGGGTGTGATAGCCAGAAAATGCAAGATACACAAAGGCTCTGATTATGAAAGGCTCAGGTTTACTTTTAGCCCGTCAATACTGCCCTTAATCACAGCTTTTTTGTCGGGTGGAGTTTCCGGCGGGAGTTCCTTTAACACAGAGGGCACGGAGAAAACCAAAGTCCTCTCCGTGCCCTCTGTGTTAGATCGCTGTGCTCGCTTCGCTCAAGCTACTCGGTCAGCGTCACGTGGATGGCCTCGCGCGTGTCGGTGGCCTGCGCGTTCGAGGCGGCCTTGCCGATCTCGCGGCGCGGCGCGGCGCGGTGTTCGGTGGTTTCTTCGCGCGCGGATGCCTTGTGCTCGCGGATATATGAGAGCCACGGGCCGGGCGCGGGGCGCTCGCCGGAGGTGATCTCGAAGAAGGCTTGCTGGATGCGCTCGGTGATGGGGCCGCGGCTGCCCTGCCCGACCGTGATGCGGTCAACCGAGCGGATGGGAGTGACCTCGGCGGCGGTGCCCGTGAAGAACAGCTCGTCGCAAACGTAGAGCGCGGCGCGCTGAATGGCCGACTCGACGAGCGGGATGTCGAACGCGCGACAAATCTGTATCACGCTGTCGCGTGTGATGCCGGGCAAAATCGAAGAGGCGAGCGGCGGCGTAATCACTTTGCCTTCGTGGACGAGAAAGATATTCTCGCCGCTCCCTTCCGAGACGTAGCCGCGGTCGTCGAGCGCGATGCCCTCGGCGTAGCCGTTGGTGATGGCCTCCATCTTGATAAGCTGCGAGTTCATGTAGTTTGCCCCGGCCTTCGCCATGGCGGGCATCGAGTTCGGCGTCAGCCGGTTCCACGAAGAGACGCACACGTCCACGCCCTGCTCGATGGCCGCGTCGCCGAGATACTTGCCCCAGTCCCACGCGCCGATATAGCAGGCCATCGGATTGGGGAACGGGTTGACGCCGAACGACGGGCGCTCTTCGTCGAGTCCGCGAAACATGATGGGCCGGATATAACACTTCTCGAATCTGCTGCGCGCGACGAGTTGGATAACGGCCTCGCACAGTTCGTCGAGCGACCACTCGTGCTCCATGCGGTAAATCTTGGCGGAGTTCAGGAGACGCTGCATGTGTTCACGCAGACGGAAGACGGAGGGGCCGCGCTCGGTCTTATAGCAGCGGATACCCTCGAAGACGCTGGAGCCGTAGTGCAGAACGTGCGTCATCACGTGGACGCGCGCGTCGTCCCACTTGATGAACTCGCCGTTGTGCCAGATTTCCGGAACGATGGCGGGCGTCTTCACGTCTTTCTTCCTGCTGTCGTCATTGAACATGATTGTTTTTTCTCCTTTTCGAATAATCACGTGGCGCCGGGCTGTGCGAGGTGGCAAAACGTCTTGCCGGCTAAAAGGTGCGGAAACTGCTGCTAATCGTGAAAGTAGAAAGCACCATACCGTAAACGCGCGGGGCTTGGCAAGCAGGGCATACTTGATTCGACGCGCCCGCGCGGCGTACCATCGCGGGCGTATTTTTTAAACCGCGACAGGGCGAAGCGGCGCGGGTGTCTTTGAGAATTTCGTGTGTGGATGAGCAGCGCCGTGAGGCGCGAAATGTTTGTAGCATCGGAGAGTTTTCTTTACTTCCAAAGCTCCGTCGGAGCGGAGTATCAACATTTCGCTCCGACGGAGCTGACGATTTAATTTGCCATCGGCGTGCTACCAACATTTCGCTCCGACGGAGCTTAAGCCGCCACAACCTATAACTTTTCCGCCGATGAGAAGCGGAGTAAAAGCACGCGCCGTCGCCGCGCTCGCGCTGGCGTTAATGCTCGCGGGGTGCCGAACGTCCTTGAACACGGAGACCTCTCGCACCGGCGAGACGCCCAAAGTTTCGATGGAACAACAGAACACCGACACAATAGCCAACACCACCGACCCGCTCTCCATCCATCGCCGCGCCGTCGCCATAGACATGCACGCCGACACCGTGCAGTTCATGTTGGACGAAGGCGCGGACATCAACCAACGTCTCTCGACGACGCATCTCGACGCCGTGAGGATGAAAGAGGGCGGACTCGACGCGCAGTTCTTTTCGATTTGGGTCGAGCCGCAATTGTTCGGCGCCGGCGGCGCGGGCGCGATGAAGCGCGCGGACATTCAGATCGAGGCCGTCCGGAATCTTGCCGCCACGCATCCCGAGACCTGGGAAGTGGCGACTACCCCTGATGACGTTCGCCGGGTCGCCGCGAGCGGAAAGATCGCAGCCTTGATGGGGTTGGAAGGCGGCTATGCGATCGACAATAAGATCGAGAATGTGAAGCGCTATTACGACATGGGCGTGCGCTACATGTCGCCTGCGTGGAGTGTCAGCACGAGCTGGGCGGGCTCTTCGGGTGACGCAGCGGGCTCGACGCGCGGCTTAAACGAATTCGGCAAACAAGTGATCGGCGAGATGAATCGGCTCGGCATGATGATCGATGTGTCGCACGTATCCGACAAAACGTTCTGGGACATCGTGAACACTTCGACGAAGCCGGTGGTGGCGACGCATTCTGGTTGCCGCGCGATTGCCAACGTGCCGCGCAACCTGACGGACGAAATGATTCGCGCGCTGGCAAAAACCGGCGGCGTGGTGAACGTCATCTTTTATCCCGAGCACATCGAACCCGGCTGGAGTGAGAAGAAGAAAAGAGTTGATGCGGAGATCACTCCGCTCGTTCAGCGAGCCTCGGCACAGGAGCAGGGAAATGTCGCGCAAAAGAAACTCGCTCGCGATCGCGTGCGCTTTGAAGAGTATCTGAAGCGCCTGCCGCCGGTGCACGTCTCGCGGATTGCCGACCACATCGATCACATCGTGAAGCTGGTGGGCGTCGAGCACGTTGGCATGGGATCGGATTTCGACGGCGTGCAAGCAGTGCCGGCGGACATGCAGTCGGTCGCGGACTTGCCAAATCTGACGAAAGAGCTTCTGAAGCGCGGATATTCGGAAAGTGATATTGAGAAGATTCTGGGCGGCAATATGCTGCGGGTCATGGAAGAAGTCGCGCGGAAATAGATTTCACCACTAAGGCACAAAGCCACAAAGAAGATTGTTGATGACTTTGTGTCTTCGTGCCTTTGTGGTTTTTTCGCATGAAGACTACAGCCCAAAGAAAACGCAGAATTGGATTCCATGCGCCGATCAAAGGCGGATTACATGAGTCTCTGATCATCGCGAAGGAAAGATCG
>JBGTBQ010000233.1:0-5484 GCA_041749275.1 Pyrinomonadaceae bacterium
GGTCATAATCCAGACCTCGTCGCAATCGAGCGCGCAACCGACCAAGGTGGCCGAATAGTCGCTGCCGCCGCGGCCCAGCACGGCGAACCGCCCCTGGGGCGAGCGCCCAAAAAAGCCCGGCGCCACCGGCGTCTTGCCTGAATCCAACAGGGGCAGCAACGTCTGCCGCACGCCTTGGCGGGTTTGGGCCTCCAAAGGCCGGGCATTGCCGTAATTGGCGTCGGTCATGATGCCGCAGCCTTCCGGGCCGATGGCGGCCGAATCGATGCCCAAGTCCCGCAGGCAGCCCGACAGGATGGGCACGCACAGCCGTTCCCCCTCGGAAACGACGAAATCATTGCCGATGGGGGTCAACTCACCCAGGAAGTGGCTGCCGATCAGCACGCGCTCCAAAGCATGCCGTTCCGTATAGAGAATGTTGGCCACTTCCTCGACGATCTTGGGATCGCGGATGCAGGTCTTGGCCGCCTTCAGATGGTCCTGCTCAAGCTGCTTGGTAAAGCGGAAGTATTCGGTGATGCGGCGATTCTCGTCCACGTCGGGATCGGTGCCCGCCTCGCACAGCGCGACCAGCTTGTTGGTGACGCCCGTCATGGCCGAGGTGACTACAACCACGCGATGCCCCCCCCGCACCTCGCGGGCGACGAACTCGGCCGCATTGCGGATGCGGTCGGCGTCGCCCACCGACGTGCCGCCGAACTTCATCACCTGCAAATCTTCTCTCATGGTGTTCGTAAAGAGTATGTCTTATCTTGAATACATGGAAGCCGGAATTTCACCACAGAGACACAGAGGACACGGAGATGGCACAGAGAAAACTTCAAGCCTCCGTGCCATCTCTGTGCTCTCTGTGTCTCTGTGGTGAATCACCGCTCGCCCCAAACTCAACCGCGACGCGACCTAATTCTTCACCCATGTCCCCCGCCCTCGGCGCTTCTCCATCCTTCACCAGCTTGTATTCGACCGCATCCACCAGCGCACGCCAGCTCGCTTCGACGATATTTGTCGAGACGCCGACCGTGCCCCACTGCGCCGCCCCGTCGCTTGAGCAGATGAGCACACGCACGAGGCTCGCCGTGCCCGACAAACTGCCCGTGATGACACGCACCTTGTAATCAACGAGCCGCACCTCGGCGAGCGAAGGGTAGAATTTTTCGAGCGCGCGACGCAGCGCGTGGTCGAGCGCGTTGACCGGCCCCGTGCCGCTCGCCGCCGTGTGTTCGACGCGCTCGCCGACTTTGACTTTGATCGTCGCCTCGCTCATCGGCATCAACGCGCCCCGGTGCTCGTCTATGACGCGAAAGCCGAGCAACTCGAAATAAGGCCGGTGCCTTCCCTCCATCCTCCGCGCGAGCAGCTCGAAGCTGGCCTCCGCCGCCTCAAACTCGTAGCCGTCGTTCTCCAAACGCTTCAGCTCTTCGAGGACGCGCCCGCCTTCCGGCAGTTCCAGCCCTAACTCGCGCGCCTTCGCAACGAGGTTCGAGCGACCGGCGAGGTCTGAGACGAGGATGCGGCGACGATTGCCGACCGCTTCCGGCGCGATGTGCTCGTAGGTGCGCGGGTCGCGCTCGACCGCCGAGACGTGGACGCCGCCCTTGTGCGCGAACGCGCTGTCGCCGACGAACGGCGCGCTCGATGCAAGAGCGACGTTTGCCAACTCGCTGACAAAACGCGCCGTCTCGCGCAAGCGTCCCAGCCGCGCGCGTCCGACGCTCGTCTCGCGCCCTGATTTCAATTCCAGATTCGGAATCACCGAGCACAGGTTGGCGTTGCCGCAACGCTCGCCGTAGCCGTTGATCGTGCCCTGCGCGTGGACGGCCCCCGCGACAACGGCGGCGAGCGTGTTGGCGACCGCGAGTTCTCCATCGTTGTGGCAGTGGACGCCGAGCGGTGTGGCGATGTTTTCCGCGACCACGCGCACGGCGCGCGCGATCTGTTCCGGGTGGCTCCCGCCGTTCGTGTCGCAGAGCACGATACGCGCCGGGCCGCCCTCCGCCGCCGCGCGCAACGTCGCCAGAGCGTATTCAGCGTCGGCGGCGTAACCGTCGAAGAAATGCTCGGCGTCATAAATCACAAACGGCACGCGCGCCGCGAGGTAGCGGACGGTGTCTGAAATAATCTCAAGATTCTCTTCGAGAGAGAGGCGCAGCGCCTCCGTCACGTGCAGGCCCCACGATTTACCGAAGACGGTGACGACCGGCGTCTCCGCCCTCAGCAACGCCTGTATGCTCGGATCACTCTCACACGAAAAACTCTTGCGCCGCGTCGCGCCGAAGGCGGCGAGGCGCGCGTGTCCCAGCTTCAACGTGCGAGCGCGCTCGAAGAATTCCACGTCGCGCGGGTTCGAGCCGGGCCAGCCGCCCTCGATGAAGTCCACGCCGAGCGCGTCGAGGTGTTCGGCGATACGGCGCTTGTCCTCGACCGAGAAGTTCACGCCCTCGCCCTGCGACCCGTCGCGCAACGTCGTGTCATATATCTCAATGCGATTGCTCATAGCTTGTCTTAAGTCAGAACCGCCTGCGGTAGCGGGCGGGTTTTGCCCACGCCAGCACCCGCCCGCTACCGCAGGCGGTTCTGACCTCAATCCGTCACCGCGCCGAGACTGCTCGAAGACACGAGCCGCGCGTACTTCGCCAGCACGCCGCGCGTGTAGCGCGCCGTGGGCGGCGTCCACGCCGCGCGGCGTCGCGTCAATTCCTCATCCGCAATGTTGAGTTGCAACAAACGCGCCTCCGCGTCAATCGTGATCGAGTCGCCCTCTTCGACGAGCGCAATCGTGCCGCCCGTCGCCGCCTCCGGCGCGACGTGGCCGACGACCATGCCATAGGTGCCGCCCGAAAAACGCCCATCCGTGATAAGCGCCACGGCGTCGCCCAATCCCGCGCCGATGATGGCGGAAGTGGGCGCGAGCATCTCGCGCATACCGGGGCCACCCTTCGGCCCTTCGTAACGAATGACGAGAACATCGCCCGGTTCGATGGAGCCTGAGAGAATCGCCGCGAGACATTTTTCTTCCGAATCGAAGACGCGCGCCGGGCCGGTGATTTGCGGATGCTTGACGCCGCTGATCTTCGCCACGGCGCCTTCCGTGGCAAGGTTGCCTTTGAGGATGGCGAGATGCCCCTGCGCGTAGAGCGGCTGGTCGAATGGACGAATCACGTCTTGATCTTCGCGCGGAGTGTCGGGCACGTCGGCGAGAACTTCAGCAATCGTTTCTCCCGTGATCGTGAGAGCATCACCGTGCAGCAGTCCCGCCGCGAGCAGCATCTTCATCACCCGCGGGATGCCACCCGCCTTGTGCAAATCCGTGGCGACGTAACGGCCCGATGGCTTCAAGTCGCAGAAGACCGGCACGCGCGCACGCATCGCCTCAAAGTCGTCGAGTGCGAGCGGCACTTCCGCCGCGTGCGCGATGGCGAGCAGGTGCAGCACGGCGTTCGTCGAGCCGCCGACGGCCATCACCACCGCCATCGCGTTCTCGAAAGCTTTGCGCGTGAGGAGTTGCCGGGGCAGAATCTCGCGCCGCACCGCCTCGGCCAGCACTGTGGCGGAGAGGGTCGCGCTCTCGGCCTTCTCCTCATCCTCGGCGGCCATCGTCGAAGAGTATGGGAGGCTCATGCCCATCGCCTCGATGGCCGCGGACATGGTGTTCGCCGTGAACATCCCGCCGCACGAACCCGCGCCCGGACAGGCGCGGCGCTCGACTTCGAGCAGTTCCGTCTCGCCAATTCGATTCGCGCAGAATTGTCCGACGGCCTCGAACGCGCTGACGACCGTCAGGTCTCGCCCCTCGTAATGGCCGGCCTTGATCGTCCCGCCATAGACGAAAATCGCGGGGATGTTCATACGCGCGATGGCGATGAGCGCGCCCGGCATATTCTTGTCGCAGCCGCCGACGGCGAGCACGCCGTCCATGCTCTGCGCCTGACACGCGGTCTCAATGGCGTCGGCGATCACCTCGCGCGAGACGAGGCTGTACTTCATCCCCTCCGTCCCCATCGAAATGCCGTCGCTCACGGTGATGGTGCCGAAGACTTGCGGCATCACGCCCGCCTCGCGCAAGGCTTCGATGGCGCGCTCGGCCAGCACGTTCAGCCCCATGTTGCACGGCGTGATAGTGCTGTAGCCGTTCGCCACGCCGATGATCGGCTTCTCGAAATCGCCATCGCCAAAACCGACCGCCCGCAGCATCGCGCGGTTCGGCGCACGCTCGACGCCGTGTGTGATTGCCCTGCTTCTGTGGTTGTCACTCATAACTTTGGAAGGGATGAGGGATGAGGGATGAGGGATGAAAAAGAAACCGCTCAACTTGAGCTACTTACTTTCATCCCTCATCCCTCATCCCTCATCCCTTAGCTTCCGGTGCTTGAACGTCCGCTTGCCGCTGTTGTAACTGGCGACCGTGTGGCCGTCGCCGACGAGCTTGTATTTGTAAGTGGTGAGGCCGTCGAGACCGACGGGGCCGCGCGCGTGGAGCTTGCCGGTGCTGATGCCGAGTTCCGCGCCGAGTCCGTAGCGGAAGCCATCGGCGAAGCGCGTCGAGGCGTTGTGATAGACGCCCGCCGCGTCCACCGTCTCCATGAAGCGCGCCGCCGCTTCCCCGTCTTCCGTCACGATTGATTCCGTGTGACGCGAGCCGTACTGCTCGATGTGCCGCACGGCCTCGTCAAAGCCGGCGATGGTTTTGATTGAAACGATGAGATCGGAATACTCGGTCGCCCAGTCTTCATCATTCGCCGCGATAAGTTCATGCGTTGGAACGAGCGCGGCGGTGCGTGGGCAGGCGCGCACTTCGACGCCGGCTGAACGCAGCGCGGCGACGAGTTCGGGCAACAGTTGCGCCGCCACGTCTTCGTGGACGAGCACGGTTTCCGCCGCGTTGCAGGCCGCCGGGTATTGCGTCTTTGAATCCACGCAGACGGCGAGCGCCTTTTGCAAATCAGCGACGCGGTCAACGTAGACGTGGCAGACGCCTTCGCCGTGGCCGAGGACGGGGATGCGGCTGTTGGCGGCGATGTGCCGGACGAACTCCTGCGAGCCGCGCGGGATGATTAAATCAATCTCGTCGTCGAGCGTGAGCAGCTCCGCCACGTCCTCGCGCGTGCGAAGCAGGCCCACGGCGTCAGCCGGGACTTCGGGGAAGTGCGCGAGCGCGTCGCGCCAGATCGAGACGAGCGCCTCGTTGGTGTGCGCCGCTTCCGCGCCGCCCTTGAGGATGACGGCGTTGCCCGACTTCAAGGCGAGCGAGGCGACCTGCGGCACGACTTCGGGTCGCGCTTCAAAGACGACGGCGACCACACCGAGCGGGCACGAAACTTTGTAGAGAGTCAGATCGTCGTCAAGCTCGGTCGTGGCGAGACGCCGGCCCAGCGGGTCCGCGAGCGCCGCCACGTCGCGCACGCGCGCGGCCATCTCCTCCACGCCATTTTCGTCCGTCCGCAGGCGCTTGAGCATCGCCGGCGACATCCGCCCCGCCGCGACCTC
>JBGTBQ010000234.1:0-9754 GCA_041749275.1 Pyrinomonadaceae bacterium
GCGCTCCGCGTCGAGACAGTCGCGCCCGTTGGCCGCGAGAATCTCCGCGCGCCGCTCTTCAATCGCAAGCGCCGCCGACAGTAGCGCCGCGTTGCGCCGCTCGCCGGGGAGAAGCGCGAGACGGCGTGACGCGGCCCGCGCGCGACGGGCCACGTCCGTCACGCTCGATTCATGTTCCGTTCTGATGGCAAAGCTGGTCATGCTAATGCTTGAAGATCAAACCTGATTTCGCCGCGTCGCGGCGGATTGGCGTGTTGTCTTTTGGAAAATTCAGCCATCAACTTTCGACTCCGCCGGTCGGTTGAAGATGATCGTCCGTCTGTCTCTCCAAGACCACGATGTTGTCGCGCGTCACGAGCACGCCCGCTCTCCGCGGGTCTTTTGCACCATGCGCGAGGCTGTCGCCGCTCGTGATGAAAGCGACCGTCTCCGCGCTCGCGCAGTTGGCGATGCCGCGCGCGAACTCGCGCCCTTCCGGGCCGGCGATGCTCACGACATCGTGCGGCTCGAACTCGCGTTCGACGCGCACGACGCCCGACGCGAGCAGGCTCGCCTTGCCGCGCAGGATGGCGGCGCGCGCACCCGCGTTGACGATGATGCGCCCCCGCACGCACGCCGCGTAGGCGATCCAGCGACGCTTGCCGCCTATACGCGACGTGGAGACGAAGGCGGTGCCGACCGCTTCGCCCGCAAAGACGCGGTCGAGCGTATCGGGCCGCGTGCCGTTGGCGATACAAGCGACGCCGCCCGCGCGCATGGCGATCTCCGCCGCTTCGAGTTTCGTCAACATCCCTCCGCGCCCCGTCGCCGATGGCCCCGTCGCCAGAGCCTTCAACTCCGGCGTGACCTCCGCGACCAGCGGCACGACCATCATCTCCTCGTCGCGCGCCACGCCCGACAGCACGTCGGGCGGACGGTGGACGAGCAGACCGTCAACATCAGACAGCATGACGAGAGCATCGGATTCGAGCTTGCTCATAACGAGCGCGGCCAGCCGGTCGTTGTCGCTGAAGACGCGGCCCGGCGCCTGCGCCCAGTGCTCAAGCTCGGCGGTCGAGACCGTGTCGTTCTCGTTGACGATGGGCACGACGCCCAGCTTCAACAGCTTCTCCATCGTGCGTTGCAGGTTCGAGTAACGCCGCCGATCCGTGAAGTCATCCTCGGTCAAGAGCACCTGCGCGATCTTCACGCCGCACGCGTCGAACATCTGTTTATATGCGTGCATCAGCAAACTCTGCCCGACCGCCGCGCACGCCTGCCGCATCACGACATCCGCGAGGCGCGCGCGTGGTAAACCGAGACGCCCCGCGCCCAAACCGACCGCGCCCGACGAGACCAGCACGACCCCGCGCCCCTCACAACGCAACCCCGCCAACGCGCGCACAATCGGCGCGACGCGCTCCACGCACACCTCGCCCCCCGCGCCCGTCACCACGCTCGTCCCCAGCTTGACGACGGCGCGACGTGCGTTGCGGAAACGCCTTTGCCGCTCGGTTTGTAAATCGTGCGCGTCCATCCAAATCTCAAAACGTGTTTCCGACTTAGCTCCGTTAGAAGCTTAATGTTTGTAGCTTCGGAAGCGCCCTTTTCTCTGAAAGCTCCGTCGGAGCGAAATGTAACTGACATTCCGCTCCTAACGGAGCTAATGAGTCAATGGCTGTTTGCGGGCTACAAACATTCCGCGCCTGACGGCGCTGATATTTCGTCAACTCTATCTACAGACACTCTCGGCAATGAGAGACGGAATAAGAACCGCGTTTTTCCTCGCACTTGTCACTCGTCACCACTTTCTTTAGTTTGACGACACGAAGACGCGGTCGAGCGAATGCCAGAGCGCGGCTTGTCACTCGTCACCACTTTCTTTAGTTTGACGACTCGTCAACGAGCCGGTTGGCCGCGAGCCACGGCATCATCTCGCGCAGACCTTTGCCGACGCGCTCGATCTGATGTTCGTTGGTGTTGCGTTCGAGACGGCGGAAGCGCTCCTTGCCGTTGCGGTTCTCGCGCATCCACTCGTTGGCGAAGGCGCCGGATTGAATCTCGGCTAAGAGGCCGCGCATCCGCTCTTTCGTCTCATCGTTGACGACGACGGGGCCGCGCGTCATGTCGCCGTACTGCGCCGTGTTCGAGACCGAGTAGCGCATCTCTGAGATGCCGCCCTCGTAGATGAGATCAACGATCAGCTTCATCTCGTGCAGGCACTCGAAGTAGGCCATCTCCGGCGCGTAGCCGGCCTCGACCAGCGTCTCGAAGCCGGCCTTGATAAGCGACGTGAGGCCGCCGCACAAGACGGCCTGCTCGCCGAAGAGATCGGTCTCGGTCTCCTCTTTGAAGTTGGTCTCGATGATGCCGGCGCGACCGCCGCCGATGGCCGAGGCGTAGGCGAGGCCGAGTTCGCGCGCGTCGCCCGTCGGGTCTTGATTGACGGCGAGCAGGCACGGCACGCCCGCGCCCCGCACATACTCGGAGCGGACGAGATGGCCCGGCCCCTTCGGCGCGACCATCAGGACGTTCACGTCCTCCGGCGGCTTGATGAACTTGTAATGAATCGAGAAGCCGTGCGAGAAGGCCAGATACTTGCCCGGCGTCATGGACTCGGCGATGTCGCGCGCGTACACGTCCGCCGCCTGCTCGTCCGGCACGAGCATCATCACCAGATCGGCTTCGGCGGCGGCCTGCGCGACGGGCAATACCTTGAGGCCAGCCTTCTCGGCCTTTGCGCGCGTGGGGCTGTCGGCGCGCAGGCCGATGGTCACGTCGCAGCCCGAATCTTTCAGGTTGTTCGACTGCGCGAACCCCTGACTACCATAGCCGATCACGGCGATGCGCCGCTCGCGCAGCGCGTTCAAATTAGCATCCTTGTCGTAATAAACTTTCAACTTTTCAATCCTTTCTTAAAGCGTTCAGCGTTCAGCAGACAGCTTTTCTTAGTCGGTCTGAAACGCAATCAGCCCTTCCGCTGATTGCCGACCGCTACATGTTGACTGCTCTTCAGTCGCCGACAGGCGACCAATAGCGATGTAACCCGTGCGCGTGATGTCGTTGATGCCGAGCGGGCGGAGCATCTCGACGAAAGCTTCGACCTTCTCGCGGTTGCCCGACGCCTCGATGACCATCCGCGTGTGCGAGATGTCCACGACCTTAGCGCGGAAAACTTTGACGAGACTCAAGACCTCCTGCCGGGCCGCGCCCGGCGACGCCGCCACGTCAATGAGCGCCATTTCGCGCTCGATGTGGGGCTGGCTCGTCACGTCGCGCACCTCGCGCACGCGCGCGAGCCGCTCGCACTGTTTGACGATCTGCTCGATGGTGCGGTCTTCGCCGCTCGTCACGATGGTCACGCGCGACCACTCCGGGTCGAGCGTGCCCCCGACCGAGATGGTCTCGATATTGAAGCCCCGCGCGCTGAACAACCCGACGATGCGCGACAGTTCGCCCGGCTGGTCGGCGACGATGATGGAGAGTGTGTGACGCATAAAAGCAAGGATGAAGGATGAAGGCGAAAGGATGAAGGAATGCCGTTTCAACTTGGATGATCTCTATTCATCCTTCATCCCTCATCCTTCATCCTTATTCTGTCAGACTCCTTCGCTGTGGACGATCATGTCGCGCGAGTTCGACCCGGCGGGCACAATCGGGAAGACGTTCTCTTCCTTCGAGACAAGCACGTCTATGACGGCGACGCCTTTGTGCGCGAGCGCGGCTTCGAGCACGGCGGGCAACTCTTCGGGCGTCGCGGCGCGGAAACCGGCGGCGCCGTAAGCCTCGGCGAGCTTGACGAAATCGGGCGCGACCGAGATGTCCACCTCCGAGTAGGCGCGGTCGTAAAACATCTCCTGCCACTGGCGCACCATGCCGAGGTAGCCGTTATTCATAATCAAAATTTTGACCGGCAGGTTGTACTGCACGGCGGTCGCCAACTCCTGATTCGTCATCTGAAAGCCGCCGTCGCCCACGACCGCGACGACGAGTTGATCGCGGAAGGCGAGTTGCGCGCCGATGGCCGCCGGCACGCCGAAGCCCATCGTGCCCAAGCCGCCGCTCGTAATCCACTGTCGCGCACGCGTGAACGGGTAGAACTGCGCCGCCCACATCTGATGCTGGCCCACGTCGGTTGTGATGATCGCCTCGCCTTTGGTCAGGCGGTGCAACTCGCGGATGACGGTCTGCGGCTTGATCTGTTCGGCGGAACCGCTGAAGCGCAAGGGCTGCTCGCGCTGCCAATCGCGTATCCGCTCCCACCACGGCGCGCGGCGCGCGATACTCTCGTTCGTCTCGTCGCTCCCGCGCGCTTCGACCTCTTCGCGCAGAGACTTGAGCGCCGCGCGCGCGTCCGCCGCGATGGAGAGCGTGGGCGCGACGTTCTTGCCGATGTTGGCCGGGTCAATCTCGATGTGGATGACGCGCGCGTGCGGCGCGAAGGTGGCGAGTTTCCCCGTCACGCGGTCGTCGAAGCGCACGCCGACGGCGATGAGCAGGTCGCTCTCGGCGACCGCCATGTTGGCCGCGTAGGTGCCATGCATCCCCAGCATGTTGAGACACTGCGGGTGCGCCGAGGGGAAGCCGCCGAGTCCCATCAGCGTCGGCGTGACCGGGAGTCGCAGCGTCTCGGCGAAGGCGAGCAATTCTTCGCCCGCGCCGGAGTTGACGATGCCGCCGCCCATGTAGAGCACGGGGCGCTCCGACTCAAGAATCGCCGTCGCCGCGTGTTTGATCGCTTGCGGGTCGGGCGCAACATTCTTCTCCCGGCACGGGAAGGCGAGGTGGTTGAGCCGCGAGTAAGAGCAGCGCGCCGCCGAGACATCTTTCGGGATGTCTATCACGACCGGGCCGGGCCGGCCCGAACGCGCGAGAAAAAATGCTTCATGCACGACCCCCGCCAGATCGCGCACGTCGCGCACGAGGTAGTTGTGTTTGACGCACGGGCGCGTGATGCCGACCGTGTCAACCTCCTGAAAAGCATCCGTGCCGATGAGCGGCAGCGGCACTTGTCCCGTGATGACGACGATGGGCGTCGAATCCATGTAGGCGTTGGCGATGCCCGTCACGGCGTTGGTCGCGCCCGGCCCCGAAGTGACGAGAGCCACGCCGACTTTGCCGGAAGAGCGCGCGTAGCCTTCGGCCATGTGCACCGCGCCCTGCTCGTGCCGGACGAGATAGTGCGTGATGCGCTCGCGGTAGCGCCACAGCTCATCGTAGATGTGGAGCACCGCGCCGCCGGGATAGCCGAAGACCGAGTCCACGCCTTCGTGCAGCAGCGCCTCGATCAGAATCTCAGCGCCGCGCGGCAGGTTCTCGCTCGCTAGTATCGGCTCCGGTATTGTCGAGGTGGCTTTCGCCGGCTTGATGTGCTGCTGTGCGATCATGGTCACAACTTTCTCTACCTCAAATCATTTCGTCACGATTGGCAGCGGCTTCTTCGCGGGAGCCGGCACTGCCTTGACGAATCCGTGTCGCCAGTCGCGCGCAAGCTCGGCGACCCATTCGGCCTCGACGTGTTGCTGGCCTTCGGCGAGGGCGCTTCTGTAATGCCCCAGTAGTTCTTCGAGGTTTCCTTCGTCCGCGTCGGCGACGGGTTCGAGACGCACCTGCGCGCCGGTGGCGAGACGACGTTGCAGCGCGTCCGTCGTCAGTCCGAGTTCTTCATCAACTCGCAGATAAACGACGCCGCCCGTCATGCCTGAGCAGAGCCACGGGCCGGGGTCGCCGAGCACGAGGCCGCGCCCCGAAGTCATGTACTCGAAGGCGAAGCCCTTGATGTTGGCGCGCGCGGCGATGTTGCCGAGTTCGTCGCGGACGACCCCGCGCAGGCGACCGCCGATGACGAGGTCGGCCCCGGAGAGACGGATGCCCGCGCGCGAGTCCGCGTCGCCCTGCACAATCAACAGGCCCGCCTGCGCGCCGTAGGCGAAACACTTACCGACCGCGCCGTCCACCTGCACGCCGTCGTGATTGACGCCTTTGAGGATGATGATGCGCCCGCCCGAAGCGCCCTTCGCCCCGCCGTCCTGCACGCCGCCGTGGACGATGATATCCACGCCGTCGGCATTGAACGCGCCGAGACCGTTGCCCGGCACGGAGCCTTCCAGAAAGTTCAGCACCGCGCGTCTTATCTTCCGCGCGTGTCCGCTGCTGTCGCCGTGGTTGAAAGCGCCGTTCCCGTTGCCGTTGTCGAATCGCGTGCGGGCGAGCGTGCCCGCGAGGTGCGTGCCGAGCGCGCGGTCGCCGCTCGAAGCGTAAGCGTCATCGAAGTAGACGACCTCTTTGCCGGCCTCGGCCAGTTCGACCAGCGAGTGCGAGATGACGCGCGTCAGCGACGTGAGCGAGCGCCGTGCGCGCCCGACGTGCGGCTCCTGCGCGGCGGAGCAGAGCGGGCATGGCTCGCCGGGCTGTAAGAGCCACGCGAGGTCGAGCCGGTCTTGACAACGCACCTGTTCGAGAAGTTCGACGCGTCCCACCAGCTCGCGCGTCGCCGCGAGTCCGGCGCGCGCCGTCTCGCGCTTGATCTCTTCTTTGACCTGCGTAAAGAAGCGGACGAGATGCTCGACCGCGCGCTCATACTCGCGCGGTGTGAAATGTTTTTGCCCGGCGAGGAGCGCTTCCTCCGCGTCCTTGAGCTGGCTCGTGATGCCGACGTGGCACGTGCCCGTGTTGCACTCGCGGCAACTGGTACAGCCGATGGCCGCCATCGCCATCGTCCCGAAGCCGACGCGGTCAGCGCCAAGCAGCATCAACTTCACCACGTCGCGGCCAGACTTCACGCCGCCGTCCGCCCATAGCTCGACGTTCCGGCGCAGGCCCGAACGCACGAGCGCGCGGTGCGCCTCGCGCAAACCGATCTCGACGGGCAAACCAGTGTGACGAAGACTGTGCTTGCGCGCCGCGCCCGTGCCGCCGTCGTAGCCGGAGATGGCGATGATGTCGGCGCGCGCTTTGGCGATGCCGGTCGCAATCGGGCCGAGGTGCGGCACCGATGGAATCTTCACCGAGATGCGCGCGCGCGTGTTGGCCGTCTTCAACTCCTCGATGACCTGCGCGAGGTCTTCGATGGAGTAGATGTCGTGGTTGTTCGAGGGAGAGATTAGATCAATGCCGGCGGGCGTGTGGCGCGTTTCGGCGATGCGCGCGGTGACTTTAAAGCCGGGCAACAGTCCGCCTTCGCCCGGCTTCGCGCCCTGCCCGATTTTGATTTCGATGAGGTCGCACGAGTTGAGGAAGCGCGCGTTGACGCCGAAACGCCCCGAAGCGACCTGTTGCCCGCGGTGCTCGCGGTAGCGTCCGAGCATGTCTGGAATCTCGCCGCCCTCGCCGTTGATGCAGACGATGTCCAAGAGCTTCGCGGCCTCGGCGTAGGCGCGGAAAGAGGTCTCGCCCTGCGAGCCGAAGCTCATCGCGGCGAAGTAGAACGGCGCGCCGTGCCGCCCCGCGCGCGTGTCTACTTCGTCACCACCGCGTGCGTCGGGGGGAGAGATAAACTCACGCCCGCCGCCCGCGCGGATGTCGAGCAACTGGCGCAGCGCGACCGGCTTCGTCTCTTCTATCTCGCGCAATCGCGCGGCGAAATTCTCGTAGGGTTGCTCGCCGCGCGAGACGCGCCCGACGACGTTCCAGATCGAAGGCTGTTCGCGGAACTCGCCCTGCAACATCGGCGGCCTCTTCTTCGGCGCGGACTCTGCTTCAGCGCCGCTCGCCACTTTCAGACGCTCGCGCGCCTCCGCGTCGAGGCGCGCGAGCGAGAGACCGGCCAACTCGGAGCCGCAGTAGTTCACCACGCCGAAATAGCTTTCCACGTCGGGCGCGAGGCCGACCGCCGCGAACAGGCGACCGTACCCGTCCAACTCGTGGATGCCCATCGTGGAGATAACTTTCTCGACGCCGACATCGAGGGCCGCGACGCAGTTACGCAGACGCTTCCGGCGCTCTTCGCCGGTCGCCGCGCCGCGCACGGCCACTTCGTAAAGCACGTAAGGATTCAACGCATCCGCGCCGCAGCCGAGCGCGAAGACGAGGTCATGCACGTTTCGCAAACCGCCGTTGCGAAGAACCAAGCTCGCGTGACGACGCAGGCTGACGCCTTCCGCGTCGCGCTCGGCGCGCAGCCGCGTGTCCACGGCGACGAGCGCGAGGTGCGCGTCAATCCCTAGACGCGCGCCCTGAAAAGCACGCGCGTCGTCGAGGACGAGGACGGACATCTTGGACTCCCGCACGAGCCGCGCGGCCTCTTCTTCGAGGCGCATCAAAGCCTGTTCGAGTGTCTCGCCCTCGTCATATATCGTGTCCACCGTCGCGCACCGCAAAGCTCCGTGCGCGTCAGCGGTTTTTTCATCAACCTCTTCGTCGCTTGCCACGCATAGCGCGCGGACTTCCGCGAGCGTGCGGCGTCGCGTCTCGCGGGCGACCGCCGCGTGCGTCTCTTCATCACCCTCGACGCCGCCGAGCAGGAGCGGCGACGGTAATTCGATCTGCCGCCCACTCTCCGCGGGCCGGGCGAGACAGGGGCGCGCGCCTAAGAAGACGCGCGTCGAGAAATGGTCGGCCTCGCGCTCGCGGTCAATCGCGGGGTTCGTCACCACCGCCACGCGCTCGTGGAAATAGTCGGCGATGTTCCGGCGCTGCTTCGAGAGCGCGGCGAGCGGCCCATCCCAACCGAGACCGCTGATCGGCTCTTTGCCTGCCGCCGCCATCTCCTCGATGTCCACCGCGTCGAGCCGGTTCCAGCCGTGCGCGATGAGACGACGTTCGTCAAGGGATGAGGGATGAGGGATGAGGGATGAAGGAAGCGCGGAAGTTTTTGCTTCGTCCCTCATCCCTCCGCCTTCATCCCTTTTCATGTCGAACCAATGCGTGAGGCCGTTCAGTCGCGCGAGTGGGATGCGCGTCCGCACGTCTTCAAGCGCGCGGCGTTGCAGCTCGTGGTACTCGAAGACCTCCACGCCGCCTTTTTTGTCGTCGCCATCGCCGCGACTCAAGAGGAAGCCCATCTTCTCGCCGGGCGCGAGCGGGCGCGGGTCGCGCACCATCTGTTCGAGCGGGACGACGCCCTTTTCGGACGAGGCGAAAAATTCCTTTTCGGTCTCGCCGCACCAGAGCGGGCGAAGACCCAGCGCGTCCGAGCTAAAGACGATTTCATCGGCCTGCCGCGCGATAATCGCCGCCGGCCCCTGCGCGAGCGCGCCGAACGCGCGCCGCCAGTAGCGATACAACTCCTGAAGCTCCGAGGGGAAGCGCGCGATCTCGCTCCACACCGGCGGGAAGGCGATCTCCAGCGCGTTCATCAGGCTCAGGTCATAGTCGAACATGAAGCTCTCGACGACGCGGTCGAGCACCTGCGAATCGCTCGCGCGCTCCGGCAACTGGAAGCCGAGCGCAATGGCCTCGCGTCCCAAGCGGTCAATCGAGTTGATCTCGCCGTTGTGGCCGAGCGTGGAGAACATCTGCGCGCGTTCGGCGCGAGAGTCCGTGTTGGTCGAGTAGCGACCGTGGCCGAGTGTGATGGCCGACTTGAAATCAGGGTGCGACAGTTCCGGGAAATAGCGCTTGAGCGTCTCCGCGTCGCCGCGCACCTTGTAGATCACGCTGTTGGGACTGAGCGACGCGATGTGGACGGGCAGCTCGCGCTCCAATCGAAGCGTGAGGTGGAAGATGTCTTTGTCTGCAAGACCGCGCGCCGTGCGCGGCAGCGCCGCGACCTGCCAGAACTCCGGCTCGGTGGCGCGCGCGAGCGGCCCCAGCGCCTCGGAACGCACGCGCGCCG
>JBGTBQ010000235.1:0-7814 GCA_041749275.1 Pyrinomonadaceae bacterium
GTGAGGCGAGAGAAGGCGACAGAGAGAGATTCATTATGAGGCAGCGCCGCATGAGTTTCTCCGCCGCGATGGCGCTGAGTCGGTTGTCGAGATGATTTTTAGGAGCCGGAAAGCATCTTCATGCGGCACGCGCACGGAGCGTGCGTTGCTGGCGGACGATGCGTTCGAGCCACTGCTGGGCTTCGGCATAGTGCGGGAATCGTTGCTCCTCGGAGCGAAACGCCTTGGTGTGGTAATAGCGCCTGCCGTTGATGATGCGCGCGGGGTGTTTGATGTGCAGCATCTCATGGTAGAGGATGTACTCGACAAACCATTCGGGCACTTCTGGCGAGTCGAGCGTCTTGCTGATAACGATGGTGTCGTGTACGCCGTCGTGATGACCGAGGATGGTGCGCGTGCGGCGCTGCGACCATGTGAGCGTTGGCTTTTCAAGCTGATCGTCGAAGAAGCGGCGGTTCAAACGCGCGAACATTCGTTCAAGGTCGTAGCTGCGCCCCTGCGCTGAAGTGACCATCTTGCGACCGCGGTTGCGGCGCGCGATGTCGGAGGCGCGCAGTACTTCGGGCGTGCAGGCGTAGTCGCGATAGACTCTTTCGTAGAAAGGAGGCGTGCGCCGGCGCAGCAGTTTCGAGACGAGGACGAACGCCAGTGCGCGGTGGATGTTGATGGGCGCCTCACGGAAGATGTCCGAGACCCGCACGTAGACGCGGCCAGAACGGGAACGGATCGTGTGGTTTAGTCCGGCATATGGGTAGTAACGAACGTCAACTTCCGGGACGGAACGCTTCGGGGCGAGTTGACGAAAAGCGTCGGTGAAAAGGGTCTCAATAAGTGGTTGAGCGTCGGGCATAAAGTATTAAAACCCCTGCGAGGCATGTCGCACTGATATAAAGTCCGAAATCGTCGCCGGGCAGTGGGTCTACTCCGCCTCGGAAAATAACGTTGGAGTCCGGCGTCTGATGCGCCTGATATTACGAGTAACCGACGGGGGCGTCAAATAGTGTTTTGCGCCGTGCTTTAAGCTCTTTACTTGCCACAAATGGGCGCGCGAACTGAAATAGGACGCTGGGAGGGTGTGTAAAGTGAGGCTCCAAACCCCATAGGTCCAACGGTTTAGGTCAGTTGCCTCGTGAATGGGGGGATTGCGGAGGCTAAACTTAGTCAATACTTCGGGTTACTGATGGGAGGGGGTCGGTAGCAGTGCGTCGAAGCTAGGTGCTTTGCCGTCGGTTGCGCCCTTTTTTTTCAATCCGTTATACTTTCAAAGTTTATTAGCCTGATGCAATTACCGTTTCCATCGGCTGCTCAAGAAATAAAACCTTGACAGGGTGTGAGGGCGGCTGTAAACAAGTTAAGGACGACGAGTGCGCTTCGTTCAGGCGCGCCCCCAACGTCGAAGACCCCGCTGCTCCGCAAGCCTTTGCTTCTAAACTGGATGGCAACTCGCAGCTCTATCTTGCAGACGCAGACAGACTGGATGCCCGACGCGCGCGGGCAGGCGGTGTTGTCTGCCATCATTAAAGATCACCTGCGGACGGGCGAACCGGTCGGCTCGCGTGTCATCTCAGACAGGTTCGCGCACTCGACCGGGTGGAGTCCGGCGACCATCCGCAACGTGATGGGCGAGTTGGAAGAGGCCGGGCTGGTCGAACAGCCGCACACTTCGGCGGGCCGCGTTCCGACGGACAAGGGCTACCGGTTTTACGTTGACCACATGGTCGGCGACGCGCGTTTGTCGCGCGCGGACATGGCGGCGATTGACCGCACGCTTGGCTTCCCGGCGGGTGAAGCGGGAGCACCGCAGCCACACCGCCTGATGGAGAAGGTCTCACATCTACTGTCGGAGCTGTCGGAGAACGTCGGCATTGTCGTTTCGCCGCTGTTGGCGGACAACCGGCTCCAACACATCGAGTTCATGCAACTCGCCGACGGTCGGGTTCTCGTCGTCCTCATCTTCCCGTCGAACGTCATCCAAAATAAGATTATCCGAGTCGAAGACCCCTTCGGGCAGGAGGAGCTTGACCGGACGGCGCGCTACCTGAACGCGGAGTTCAGCGGGAAGAGCCTTCAGGAGATTCGCTCCGAGATTCTGGCGATGATGCGCGAGGAACAGGCGCTCTACGACCGTCTCTTGCGGAATGCCGTGCTGTTGTGCGAGCGGAGCCTCGAAGGCGAGGAGACGGAGGAGAGCGAGGTCTACGTTGACGGGGCATCGAACATCATCGTCAAGCCCGACTTCTCGGACGTAGAGCGGCTGCGCGAGTTGTTCCGCACGTTCGAAGCGAAGTCGCGGCTGGTAAAAATACTGAACGAGTGCATCGCGCGCGAGTCGGTCTTCGGCGAGGTGCACGTCGTCATCGGGCGCGAGCACACCGCGCCGTCGCTGCAATCCTGCGCGCTCATCACCGCGCCCTATCGCGTCGGCGAAGGAGCGGCGGCGGGAACGGTGGGCGTGGTTGGCCCGGTACGCATCGAGTATGCGAGGATGATGGCGATGGTTAACTACATCGCGCGTTTGATCGAGCGTGTGCTGCGCGAACAGGACGCGCGTGCCTGAAACCTCGTGCGGCGATTTTCCCGCGCCCACGGGAGCCGGGGCTGTTAGAATCGGTCGAACTGATGAACAGAACAGACATGGTTAACAAGAACAGTCAGCCGCCGAACCGCATACCCATCCGTTTTGTTGACGGAAAGGACGGGGAGGATGCGCCGGAGACGGGGCAGGGGGATGAGTTGACGCCGAAGGAGATCGGACGCCAGTCGAGCTACGAGGACGAGACGGAAGTGAAGCGGCGCATTGAACGGGGCGAGGAGGAGGACTCGGAAAGCGGGCGCGAGCGCGCGGACGACTCCGACGTGGCGGGCGCGCCCGACCCTGCTGATCTGCCGCGCAGCCACACCGACATTGAGACGAACGCCCCGCACGACGTTGACGGGCAGCAGGCTGCCGCGAGCGAGGATGCGGCGGGTGGCGCCAATCCGTCCGGCACTGCGCCGCGAGAAGATAATCTGACTTCTGGCCCCGTGATGGCCGAACTGATTGCGACGCGCTCCGAATTGCGGAGGGTCGAGTCAGAGTTGGCGAAGCTCTCCGGCGAGAAGCAAGAACTGACGGAGGGTCTCGCGCGGCGCCAAGCGGATTTCGAGAACTATCGGAAGCGCACCGAGCGCGAGCGCACGGAGACCTATAACCGCGCGGTCGGCGAAGTGATCGGTCGCCTGCTCCCCGTGCTCGACAATTTGCGGCGCGCGTTGGACGCCGAAGCTACGTTCGAGTCAGCGGAATCCGATGAGTTCTCTCACTTTTTGCGTGGCGTCGAGTTGATCGAGAAACAGCTCACGGGCGTGCTTGAAGGCTTCGGTGTCGAGCCGGTGCCGACCGTCGGCGAAAAGTTCGACCCGCACATCCATGATGCCGTTGTGACCGAAGAGACGGGCGAGTTCGAACCCGACATTGTGATAGAGGAGATGCGGCGCGGTTATCGCCTCGGCGATAAGCTTATCCGTCCCGCCATGGTCAAAGTTTCGAAATAGGGATGAATGATAAGTGATAAGTCTTAAGATAGAGCTGCCGCTTTCTTCAATCACTCATCACTCAACACTCATCACTCAACACTCATTTTATGGCTAAGGTTGTAGGCATTGATCTGGGAACGACTAACTGTTGCGTGGCCGTGCTGGAGGGCGGCACGGTGCAGATCGTCCCGAACAAAGAGGGCGGGCGCACGACGCCGACGGTCGTCGGCTTCACGGACAAGGGCGAGCGCCTTGTCGGGCAAATCGCCAAGCGGCAGGCCGTGACCAACGCCGCGAACACGGTGTACGCCGTCAAGCGACTCATCGGTCGCAAGTTCGACGAGCCGGAGGCGCAGCGCGCGAAGAGCACTTCGCCCTTCGAGATCACCGAGGCTGGGAACGGTGACGCGCGCATACAAATTCAGGGGCGCGTCTATAGCCCGCAGGAGATTTCCGGGATTGTCCTCCAGCGTCTGAAGGCCGCCGCTGAGGACTTTCTCGGCGAGACCATCACCGAGGCCATCGTCACCGTCCCCGCCTACTTCGACGACGCGCAGCGACAGGCGACGAAAGACGCCGGAAGAATCGCGGGTCTGCGCGTCGAGCGCATCATCAACGAGCCGACGGCTGCCGCGCTGGCCTACGGTCTGGGCCGCAATGTGTCGGAGCGCATCGCCGTCTACGATCTCGGCGGCGGCACGTTCGACATCTCGATTCTGGAGCTGAACGAAGGCGTCTTCGAGGTGCTCTCGACCTCCGGCAACACCTTCCTCGGCGGTGAGGACTTTGATGATCGCATCATCACTTGGATGATTGATCAGTTCCGCGAGGAGACTTCGATTGACCTCCGGCAGGATCGCCTCGCGCTCCAGCGTCTGAAGGAGGCCGCCGAGCGCGCGAAGTGCGACCTCTCCTCGCTCGCCGAAGTCAACATCAACCTGCCGTTCATCGCGGCGGACGCTTCGGGGCCAAAGCACTTCAGCAAGACGCTGACGCGTGAGACATTCGAGTCGCTGGTGGGCGACCTCGTGGAGAAGACGGTCGAGCCTTGCCAGAAGGCTCTCTGGGACGCAAAGCTTCAGCCGAAAGACATAGACAAAGTGCTGCTCGTGGGTGGGCAGACGCGCTCGCCAATCATCACACGCACGGTGCGCGAAATCTTCGGCAAGGAGCCTTCCGCCGAGATCAACCCGGACGAGGTGGTGGCGATGGGCGCGGCCATTCAGGGCGGTGTGCTCACGGGTGACGTGAAAGACATCGTGCTGCTGGACGTGCTGCCGCTCTCGCTTGGCCTTGAGACGCGCGGCGGACTCTATCACAAGATCATCGAGCGCAACTCCACGATCCCCTTACGCAACAGCCAGACCTTCACGACCGTGGCGGACAACCAGTCGTCGGTCGAGATACACGTCCTGCAAGGCGAGCGTGAGATCGCACAGGGCAACCGCAGCTTGGGTAAGTTTGAACTGGTCGGTTTGCCGACCGCGCCACGCGGTGCGCCGCAGATCGAAGTCACGTTCGAGGTTGACGCGAACGGCATTCTAAACGTCTCGGCTCAGGACAAGGAGAGCGGGCGCAAGCAGCAGATGAAGGTCACGCCGACCTCCGGGTTGTCGTCCGACGAGATAGACCGTCTGATCGCCGAGGCGACAAACTCGGCGGATTCAGACCGCAAGCTGAAAGGGATCATCGGTCAGCGCACGAAGCTCGAAAGCCTGATTCGCAACACGCAGCGCACGATACAGGAGTTCAAAAGCTCACTCTCGGCGGAAGAGCGGCGAGAGGCCGATCAGACACTCACGAAGAACGAGGCGTTCATCAAATCGGAAAACCCCGACGAGATAAAGCAAGCGATGCAAGAGGTCGAGCAGGTGGCCGGTCTACTGACGATGTTGATGCTCAACCCGAAAGGGGGGGGCGACCAGAAGAGCGCGACGAGCTTAGAGTTAGACGATCATAACGAAAGGCTTTGACGGAAATGATGAGTGATGAGTGGTGAGTGATGAGAAGGCCATAGTCTTCAAGTCATCACTCACCACTCATCACTCATCACTATTTTTGAAATGAGTAAACGCGACTACTATGAAGTGCTCGGCGTCAGCCGGGGCGCGACCGAAGTAGAGATCAAGAGCGCCTACCGCAAACTCGCCGTGCGCTATCACCCGGACAAGAATCCCGGCGACACGGAGGCCGAGGAGAAATTTAAGGAGGCCGCGGAGGCTTACTCCATCCTCTCGGACGCGGAGCAGCGCGCGCGCTACGACCGTTTCGGACACGCAGGCGTTTCGAGCACCGCGGGCGCGGGCTGGGGCGCGCAAGGGTTCGGCGGGATCGAAGACATTCTCGGCGACCTCTTCGGCTTCGGCGACATATTCGGCGGACGCTCCGGCGGCGGCGGGCGTCGCTCGGCAGCCCAGCGCGGAGCCGACTTGCGTTACGACCTTGAGATGACGCTCGAAGAGGCCGCGGGGGGCCTGACCGCGCAGTTACGTATCCCGCGTCTCGAAGGTTGTGAGAAATGTGCGGGGACGGGTGCGGCGGCGGGCACGCAGCCCGAATCCTGCGCGCCGTGCGGCGGCACGGGGCAGGTGCGTTACCAGCAGGGCTTCTTCTCCGTTGCGCGCACCTGCGGCAGTTGTCGCGGGACGGGCCGGATCATCCGCACGCCCTGCGACGAGTGCCGGGGCGCGGGCCGCGTCGAGCGAGAGAAGCAGATCGAGGTCAAAATTCCGGCGGGCGTCGAGACGGGTTCACGCTTGCGGCTCGCGGGCGAGGGCGAGGCCGGGACGCAGGGCGGCCCCGCGGGCGACCTCTATGTCGTCATCCACGTCAAGGAACACGAGCTGTTCGAGCGGCAGGGCAACAATCTCTACGCCTCCGTGCCCGTCACCTTCGCGCAGGCGGCGCTCGGCGCCGAGATCAACGTCTTCACGCTTGAAGGTCAACAGTCGTTAAAAGTTCCCGCCGGTACGCAGACCGGGACGGTCTTCCGCCTCAAAGGCAACGGCATGCCGGCGCTGGGCGGTCGCGGTCGTGGCGACCTCTATGTCTCCGTCACAGTCGTCACGCCGACCACTCTGACGCGCGAGCAACGGCGCCTGCTCGAACAACTAGCCGAGATCGAGGAGACGGACATTGACGAAAAGGGACTGATGGACAAGGTGCGCGACATCTTCGGCTAGAAATAGTAAAGCAGTGAGAGACGGTTCAAAACAGTCTCCTCCGTCGGAGCGAACTATTTGTAGATTGTTCGCATGATTTCTTTTTAAGCTCCGGAGGAGCGGAATGTCATCATCATTCCGCTCCTCCGGAGCTTGTTCTTTATTGACGACGCGGCGCTACAAACATTTCGCCTCTCACGGAGCTAAGGCGCATAGTTTTTAGAACGCTATAAACGGTTCACCGCGGATTGCTTGCTACTCCACTCCATTTGTATCAATACAAAACGTTCCCACATCATACGATTGCTCCATCTCACGCCGCTCTCTTAACGATTGAAAAGATGCTTCACCCGCTTTTCTTTAGAGAATCAACCATAAACGACATACGCACGTTTGCGGCACGGCGCGGCATACAACTTGCCAAAACATCCGGCATGAGCGAAGGGGGACTAAAGATGAGACAACGACACGTAGCATTTTTTGCGGCAGCGCTACTGCTGTTTGCTGTGCCGGTAATGGCGCATGCTTCCGGTGATGTTGACGATGATACGGATACACGTATGGTGGATGCGAAAGTTTTAGAGGTCACGGAGCATCGCATCTCTGTGATGGCGCGCACCGGCGTCGAGCACGTGATCGCCATCAACGATTCCAGCACGACGGTCTTGATGGGTGGTAAGGTTATAGCATTGAAAGACCTGCGACAGGGCGACGTGGTGACCGTCGAACTCGATGCGTCGAACCCGCTCAAGTTTGCCAGACAGATTAGAATCGCGGCGCAATCCGATAGTGAGTTGGCGACAGTCGTCCCATAACTCTTTGGCTGACCGCCACGACTTTGCCGGCGATTGAACAGGCATTTTTTAGCGCCTGATATTTCGCCGGGCAACAGAAAGCCGCCGCGCCTCCTTCGCTATAAGGCGCGGCGGCTTTCGCTGTTTCTCACGCCGCTCATCTCCGCATCTCATTGCCGTCGCGCTCCGACTCACGTCGCTAAGGAGTCGTTAAAAAACAACTTCCCGATTTATGAAAAGCTGTTATGCAAAGAAGAATATAACGGCTAGAATTGTTTGCTTCAAGAATACTTTATGAAGAAGTGAGAGTACAATGGTTCAGACAGAATCATGCGGCGATTGC